>JABDCP010000005.1 GCA_013288045.1 Candidatus Babelota bacterium | reverse complement strand
AACTCTTGAGTGATACTGTATGACATAGTCAACTTCGGCCTCAGCATTATAGCGCTGCCAATAATACATTTCCGTCTCAAGAAATGCTGGATTAATGGTACGAAGTAGTTGCCCAGCAACTTGCTCAGCTATACCACCTTTGTTTATGAGACTTATTTCCTCGATATCTTTAATATTTTGAAGCGACAGTTTTAATGAGGTGGAGCATAGACCGACGTCTAAGAAAATAACTTTAAAAAACTTTTCATCTTTTTCTGATCCAAGGGGGACACCATTGGCATTAGTTGAGAAAACTCTATGACAAATTCTGGCCTTGCAGAGCAAGTCTAATGCTTTTTTTATGGCAGGACTTTGCGACTCGCTGGTAACCTTGCTATAGATAAATTTTTTACCAAGCTCAAGGGGTACCTGTTGCATCGTTTCTTCTATAAGTGAAGGATCCAATCGTCCTGCATACTTATGGAAATCACCCTGAAAGCTTGCCATGATATTATTCTGCACCTTGCTTACTTCCAGTAATGATCGGGTAGTAGCCCATGCTGATACTGCTGCAGGCATTCCACCGACAATGAGGTACTCTTTAAAGAGACTTGAGAGTTCATTATGGGTAAAGCTTGGGATCTCTTCCTCCCAGGTAAATCGATTAAGTACCCGCACTAGAAGCTGTTTTTTTTGAGCAAGCAAGAACTCTTCAAATGAAAATGGTTCTAAGTACATAAATTCTACGCGCCCAACAGGCATGCTTAGCGGCTGCTGCTGCTTCTTAAACATAAATTCTAAAAGTGATCCTGCAGCGATTACGCTAAGTTGCGGCATTTTTTCGGCAAACCACCGTAATTTTGCATATAATTCAGGAAAGGCCTGAATCTCATCTAAAAAGAGGAGGCTTTTTGCAGGGTCTATTTTCTCAATGTGCAATGCATCTTCGAGATTTTGAAGGACTTTTACTGGATCATTCGACTTAAAAGTTGAAAATAGTTCTTTTGTATCTTCAAAATTAACTTCAATAAGCCGCAAGCCTTGAGATTGTGCAAGGTGCCGAACAAGCCATGTTTTGCCCACTTGCCGCGCTCCTCGTATTACAAGAGGCAACCGACGCGGAGAATGAAGCCAATTAATAAGAAAAGCCATGCTGGTGCGTTCCATAGATCACTCCTGGGTGAGGTTGATGAAAGAAATATATCACGACTTTGGATAAAGTCAATAAAACAGGTACCTTTTTTCATGACCTGCCTATAAAAACAGGTACCTGTTTTATTGAGATGTCTGGAGTTATGGCTATTGCTGATGATTGTAATTTTGTGATCATTTGATGAAACGATTGGGGAAATGGTTTGCGAATAAATAAGTTTACATAGTCATATTCAGTTAAAAATAGCCCTAATCAGTTCACTTAAAGGTACTTATCGGCAATATTCTTACTATCATGGTTAAGAAGTCAAATTTGCCAGGATGTCGCCGAAAACAAGCTATGGATTTGATGATTTCGACAATAATATTTTTCTCTGAATTTTCAAAACACTTAGTACATCTCAATAAAAGAGGTGCCTGTTTTATTGAGATGTTTTGTCTAAGTGAATAATGCTCTATTCATCGACAACGTAAGTTTGGCGTACCATAAAATAGATGTTTCAAACATTGCAGCTAAATATCGTTCTACAGAAAGGCTGCCATATTCTATTTATGGAAACAATCGTTTTTACTTTTAACGCAAAGTCCCCCTCCTCTCAAAAAACTCCCCATCTAATAGCTCGATGAAAGCAACGTATATCTTCAACCGCTCGACTGAAATAATCCATGCCAAAAACATGAACACAATTTGAAAAAAATCGTTAAACGAAGTAGTATCCCTACGTTATAAACCCTATTTACTTTAAGGAGATTTTCGATGATGATGAATACTGCTACGCGTACCCAATGGGCTTTAACACTCTTACGGATAACTATGGGTGTTGTTTTTATTGCTCATGGAAGCCAAAAAGTTCTTGGTCTTTTTGGTGGTCCAGGGCTAAGCGGGTTTGTATCATGGATTGGCGGCTATGGTATCCCCTCCTATCTTGCCTATCTCGCGGCTTTTGCTGAGCTTATTGGCGGAGCATTACTGCTTCTTGGGATCTATGCAGAGCTTGGTGCTCTTATGGTAATACCGGTAATGGCTGGCGCACTTATCCTTATTCACAAATCACAAGGATTCTTTATTCAAAACAATGGCTTTGAATATGTGCTTTGCCTACTTGTTATTCTTTTCTCCATTATCCTTGCTGGTCCGGGGTATCTCGCTTTGATACGCTTTCGTCGCTAAGAATCTGATGCAGGGTGGGATATCTCATCCTGCATATTTTTAATCATTGCACTATTGTTCCAAACAACTCATCAAGACACTATAGCTGCAAAGAACTCGATCTCGTTATGAGAGTTTTTTGATATGCTCCTTGTTCATGGAAAAGCTTCTCCCTCTTCAGTATTGTATACCTTGAAGACTCCACTGAAAAATATATATTTCACCAGTTTGCATAAATACTGCCATTAATGGTATACCCCTATAAACTCCTTTATGGGTTCGTCCATATAAGAATACCCGTATGAATGGATCTATCGATTCACTTTTCTATGCAGGCTAGTATACTTAAGAAAAGCATTCCTCCACAAAAAGGTACTTCTATGAAAAGATATGGCATTTGGGGTCTTGGAGTTGTTGGCAGATCGGCAATACGCTTTCTGCATGCTCAAGGGCATACACTATCCGTGTACGATGCGCGTCCTTTAACTGATGAGGAAGAATCATTTCTTAGTACCTACCTGGTCCGCATTTATGCCCCTCATGAACAAGAAGCATTCTTCAAAGACAATGACTTCCTTGTCCCGAGTCCTGGGATAGCACTCACCCAAGCACAAGAGTACCAGCAGAAGATGGTCCACGAGCTTACCCTCTTTGGACCCCGATGGCACAAGCCACTTATTGCAGTTACCGGCTCCTTAGGAAAAACAACCTTAGTTACCCTTCTTACCTCACTGCTTCAAGCAAACGATCTCACGGTCGCCACTGGCGGTAATATAGGTACCGCTATGCTTGATCTCCTTCCTAGCCAAGATACCGTTGACTATGGCCTTCTGGAGCTCTCAAGCTTCCAGCTTGAGTTTGCACATACCTTTGCGCCTGATCTTGCCATTATGACGAACCTCTATGCCAACCATCTTGATCGGCATGGCAATCTGGAAGCCTATTTTGAAGCGAAAGCGCACATCTTTAAGCATCAACGCCCTGAGCAAAAGATGCTCCTTCCACTTAACCTTGCTCCACAAGTACGTGCTCTGACTGACCGCCCTTGCACCTATTTTTCCTCAGAAGGGCCATCACCTGCTATGCTTCATATGCTGAAGGAAGGCGATGTCTTGTACACCCTAGAAGGAACCACGCTCACCCGTAGACGTCTAAACAATGGTCAGCTTGCTATAACAACCTTACCCATTCGTTCGAGCCTTGCACAAAAAGGTGAATCGCTGCTTCGTGAAACCTGGCTTATCCTTCTTACCGTATCAGATATGCTCGGTATACTGTCCTCTTATGCTTTTACGGTGCCGGAGTTTGCACCACTTGAACATCGCATTGAATTTGTCGGATCTCATGAGGGTAAACTCTTTTATAATGATTCAAAATCCACTATTGTTGAAGCAACGAGAGCAGCTGTAGCAACATTAGCACCGCGGCCTATCCATCTTATTCTTGGTGGTATCAGCAAAGGGGTTGATAGAGCAGCGCTCATCGGTTTACTTAAGCCCTATATTGCAGCAACAGTATGTTTTGGAAAAGAGGCCAAAGAGCTCGAGGCGGGCTGCAAAAAGTACGGCATCCCTACATCAGCTCATGAGACTCTTCAGCAGGCAATCAAAGCCTGCGTACAGCAAGCCAAAAAGGATGAGGTCATTCTCCTTTCACCCTCAGGTGCGAGCTATGACCTTTATAAAGATTATCAAGAGCGGGGAAGACACTTTAAAAAGCTCGTAAAAGAGCTGTCATCAGATACAGATGTTTAATCCAAATGAGCAGCCAACAGGCTCATAAACATAGGGAGCATAGCCATAACCGTATCCCCAAGGGCCGTATCCATAGCCATATCCGTTGAAATAAGGATCATAGTACCCAAATCCCCCATAAACTCTTGGACCCCAGCCATAGCCGCCACCTCGACAACACCTACGCCCATGGCTATGACTTGAATGTCTATGTCCACGGCTTGAATTCCGACTGCAACTACGGCCGCATTCAATAATGCTTGCCATCCCTAAAACAACAAGCAAAAGAGCTGCTCGTAAACACTTTGCATTCATATCAATGCTCCTTACTTATTTGAAGTACTTATACCTATCTCTCTTAGTTTATTAAGTACAAATATGATTAATCAAGTATTTTTAAAAACTGATATTTTTCCTGTTTTGGTAAAATAACTGGGAAATGGCGACTACATGAATGCTTTGCATCAAAAAAAAGATGGAGACCGAAGCCTCCATCTTTAAGTTTCGTTCATTATTATGAAGCGTAGTACCATTGATCATCAACTTGGCACACTAATGCACCTGACGTATCATAGTAGCAACCTTCATAAGGTGAGGAAATCGCATAATCGATAATAGGATAGCCTACTAACGCGGCACCTAAAAGATAGGGACCCCAATATCCGCCATATCCATATCCGCCACGGCCATACCCACGAGCATATCCTCCGCGGCCGTAACCTACGTGTCGACCGCCACCTACATGACTTCCACGGCCAACATGACGTCCGCCCCTATGACTAACGCCACCGTGGCCACGCATTCCACCGCCTCCACGTCCAATGCCACCATGCATACCGCCACCACGCATTCCACCGCCGCCACGTCCACCGCCTCCACGTGCATCGATAAGTTCCGTGGCCCCTAGCATAAGTGCTAAGAGGCCTACGAATGCTAATTTTGAATTCATAGATATTCTCCTAAATGTTATGATTAATCTTTACTTTCAACTGCTTCTTCGCTGCCGGTAGAAGATTCTTCTTCCTCAGACTCAGTAGACTGAGTAGCTTTGGCTTTCGTGCCTTGGTCTTTCATGCCTTGACGTTCCGTACCACGACCTCTCATACCCCAGCCTCCATGACGCTTACCATGACGTCCCATATGACGACCACGATAACCTTTTCCTTTCTTGCCACCTTTTAATGAGCAGCTTTCTCCAGTACATTGTTGCTGTTGTTGAGCTTTTCTTGAACGACCACCGTTAGATTCCGTAATAGCCGCAGTGCCAATCATGATCAGTAACAAACCTACTAATATATTTTTTACATTCATACCATTCTCCTTACTTAGTCTTTACTTTCAGCTGCACCGCTTGATTCTGTCTCTTCCGATGCCATTGATCCTCTAGATTGAGCCAATGATGATCCGCGAGTACTTCCTGTTGCAGCACTTGAGCCTGCACTTCTGCCTAGTTCGGACGCCGTTCCTGAAGGCCTTAATTGCAATGATCCATACATTGATCGAGTACTTGAAGACGATGCTGATGCCGGCCTAGCTTGAGCTTGCATTGCTCTAGCTCCAACACCTGCACGTACCGCACCAGGAGTTTGTGCTGTTTGTCTTGTTTGAGCTTGAGTACCGCCACCCACTTGCATTTGTCGTGCTTGTGCTTGAGCTTGCATTGCTCTGGCTGCTTGTACACGCTGCGTCATTAGAGCCTGCTGGCTTTTGGGAGACTTTGCTGGACAACTTCCACCTTTACAGCCACCTTTACCACACTGGGTACTAGCGACAGCACTCACCATAATTAATAACATGCCAAGGGTATTTTTAACGTTCATAATGTTCTCCTTAATTGAGGTTTTCTTTCACTTATTTTGTCAGCTTGCTCAGATTAATCTGCACCCAAATGACTCATTAACGTTTCACCATGACGCGAAAACATTTCGCCCCAAGTTTCTTGATGCTCAGCAGGTTGCTCAGGTTGCCGTTCAGGCACATTTGATCCAGGAGCCAAAGGTACCGCTCTCGCACGTTTTGGAGGAAGAGGTGGAACCTGTTCACTTGCCGTCAGAAGCACTGCTCTTGGTTCCTGAGGCGTTACTACTTTTGCTTGCATCAGACCTTTAGGCTCGCCTAATTCTGACTCTTGGGTTGCCCCAGATGAAGTGGCATTCGTTGCCATACTTCTCATCTCCGCTTGAGTAGCCATTTCTCTACCCCTCATACTTAGAGTACCCATTCCTTGGCCTCTCCCTGATAGGGCTTCTTGTGGAGCTTGAACTTGCCCAGTACGAGCACGTATTGTCGCTGCCCTCATAGCAGTGGCTTTGATTCTAGCTGCACTTGCACCTCTGGCGTTGCCTTGACTAGATTCGGTAAGAGCTGCGGTGCTCAGCACAATCAGCAACATACCCACGAGGATATTTTTGATGTTCATAACATTCTCCTTTTACTGGATCAGTAAGATACGAGGGCATTTTGAACGTTCATATACCCTCGAGTCTTTATTTTCACTTATGTGTCGGTTGGGTCAGATTACTCTTACCCAGTATGACCCATTAACGTTTCACCATGACGAGCAAACATTTCTCCCCACGTTTCTCCACGCGGAGCTGGTTGTTCTTGCGCCGCTGGAGCTTCAGCTATTCTTCTTGCACGTTTTGGAGGAAGTGGAGGTGGAGTTTCGCTTGCGAGCGCAGCTTTTGCCTCTTCGGTCGTCATTGTTTTTGCTTCCATCATCCCTTTGGCTTTGGCTAATTCTGCCGCTTTGGGGGTAGTAGTCATTACTGTAGGCTTAGCTGTACCTTTCATTGCTTCTTTGGCAGCCAATGCTTTAGCCCTTATACCTGCGCGAACTTCAGCACCACGGGCTTGTGCTTTCTGCCTTAGCTGAGCTTGCTTGTCGCGCGCTGCTTGCATTTGTAGCGCTTGAGCTTGTGCTTGGGCTTTCGCTGCTTGTTCACTCTGCTTCATTTGGGCTTGTTTCTGCTTGTTCGGCTTTAGAGCACAAACACCACCTTTGCACTCGCCTTTACCACACTCGGTAAGAGCTGCAGTGCTCAACATAATCAGTAACATACCCATGAGGGTATTTTTGATCTTCATACATTCTCCTTTAATTAATCAATAAGATAGGGATTTTTTTTAGCATTCGTAGACCTTCTTATTGAGTCTTCACTTTCACTTATGTGTCAGTTCAGTCAGATTACTCCATACCTAAATGGCTCGCTAACGTTGCAGCATGACGCGACATCATTTCGCCCCATGATTCTTCATGCTCTACTTCTTCTGCTGTAGGAGCCGCTTGAGCTTCAGCTGTTCTTTTTGCTCGTTTCGGTGGAAGTGGTGGAGCTTGTTTTACTTTTGAAGGAGCTACTTTTCCTTTTTCAACTGCTGCTTCTTCTTCCTCTTTCGCAGCGGCTTCAGCTGCCATTGCTCTGGCTCTTAAACCTAGAGGTCCCATACCTAAGCCTCTACCTGGCTTGAGGGCTTTAGCTTCTTCAGCTTTTTTCTCTTGCATTTTTCCTTCACTGCATTGCGTAACAACTGCAGTACTTAACATAATGAGTAACATACCGACGAGGGTATTTTTGATGTTCATAGAATTCTCCTTTAATGTTATCAATAAGATAGGGCTATTTTTTAGCATTCGTAGACCTTCTTGTTGAGTCTTTACTTTACTTGCGTATCAGTTTGGTCAGATTAGTCTGCACCAAGATGGCTCGCTAACGTTGAAGCATGACGCGACATCATTTCGTACCATGATTCTTCATGTTCAGGTCTTTCCGCAGCAGCTGCTTGAGCTTCAGTTGTTCTTGTTGCACGTTTTGGAGGAAGAGGTGGAGCTTGTTTTACTTTTGACAGCGCCTCTTTTCCTTTTTCAGCTGCTTCTTCTTCTACTTCTTTACCTTTGGCAGCAGCTTCGGCAGCCATTGCTCGAGCTCTCAAACCAAGAGGTCCCATCCCTAAGCCTCTACCTGGCTTCAGAACATTAGCTTCTTCAGCTTCTTTCTCTTGCATTTTTTTTCCTTCACTGCATTGCGTAACAGCTGCAGTGCTCAACATAATCATTAACATACCCACTAGGGTGTTCTTGATGTTCATAGAATTCTCCTTTTAGTTTAGAGGAATATTATAGTTCTATCTCCTTTATTGTAATAAAAAAGTAATACTATTTTCAATAGTTTTTCTAACTGAATTTTTGAAAGAGATTTAAGATAGGGTCTAAGAAATGACCAGATAGGCCTTGTCGTGCACTTTCTGTGCCGAAAGAAGTTGGTCTCGACGCTCAAGAGTATCCGCCATGAGTTTTTCGATATGAATCCGCTGGGAACTCTCATATGCCTCCTTCCAAAAGCTTATGAGGATCTCACTCGTAAGATTTTTGTATGCCTGCAGGGCGTATTGGGGGCACTCAGATACGAATGATGTTGTGTATCCAGGATTATCAGCAAAATATTGGATCCAAAGCGCATTATCCCAAATACAATATCTCAGCCTCCGACAATTTCTCTTGCAAAAGCGTTCAAGCTCCTCAGGCTCAAAAAAATCTCTGAACAGCTTCTTGGCATCTTCACAGGAAGCATTGCGAAGTTCTTGTGGCTCGTCAAAAGGAAATGGATGTATCTCCTCTTGATAGTCATTTAAGCGCCATGCTCGAAGGACAAAGGGATATTCACCATAGCGTACTTGTAGCCGATTATACATACCGGCATTATCGATGAGTATTAGGTAATAACGACCCTCGGTCTTCTGAATAAGACGGTTTCCCAGATTAATATCCCATTGGCCAAAAACAAACGAGAAGAGTTTCATCTGGAGCAGTTCACGCTCAGAAATGCAAGACAAATATGAAGGATCTTCAAGAAGATCTATATCTGTTTCTATGAACAGTTGGAGACTGCCCTCTTTTCCCGCTATGTTCTAAAAACCGTCGGCGGCGCCAAGCGCTGCCCAAGATACTGATCGGCTCTATAGGCAGCTACTTCAGCAAAGCGATCATCTCCAGACTTGAAGACACCCTTGAGACCAGACCTGAGCTCTACTAGGAATACCTCATTATCAAAATCTACTTTTTTGCCCATCTCACTAAGGACGATCGACATCGGCTTCATAGATGCCACATCACCCTCTTGCAATTCTTGTTCTATGGAGGGAAGATCAAGCTCCTGAGTCCACCTTGGTTGCATCGTATAGATGGGATGTATTGCCAATTCTCCACGAAGCTCAGAAATAGTACTCAGCAATGCACACAATACTGAAAAAGAGAGAATAAGCTGAATTTGCATATTTTACTCCAACAACATAAATACTGCCATTTATGAGCGCGCCAGATCTCGATCTCTTTGTCATGTATCACCTTCTCTCAGATAATCTATAGACCATCGACTATGTACCTTCGAGCATCACTCGCACCACACGGTAGGTAAACTTTTTTATGACATTCAAAGAAAACCCTTACTCTGCGCAAGCCCTATTTTTTTGGCCACATATTTGTCTCAAACACACCCGGTCCTTTTCGCATCACTACCATTTCTTCGTATAGACAATCGAAGCATTTCGATCTTCACTCAAAGGTAACGTACAAAACTTCCCTCACCACGCTATAATTTGCCATCTTAGTAAAAATATGTAATTATGATCATAAGATGATCAAATTTTATGGAAAAACGATTATATGTACAACAGAATTCTATCGTTGCCCCTCGCAGGACCCCATAGTATCTTCTTACTTGGTCCTCGTGGAACGGGAAAAACAACCTGGGTAAAAGAGAAGCTCCCAGATTGTTTATATATTGATCTTGAAGGGTTTGGTATTTATGGACCTCTTTTGGCGCAACCTAGTCGCCTTGAGACGCTCATCCCCCCAGACTTTAAAGGTTGGGTTGTCATAGATGAAGTACAGCGGGTTCCACAACTACTTGATGAAGTAGAGCGTTTAATTAAAGAACGGCAAATTCGTTTTTTACTTACTGCATCTAGTGCGCAAAGTCTTCGCAAGCAAGGAATAAATACTCTTCTTGCAAAAGTGCTTACCTATCAAATGCACCCATTAACCATACAAGAAATTACTACCTCCATTGCAATACCGCAGCTTTTAAAGTCTGGGCTACTCCCCGAAGCAATCGGCAACCCTGACGCCGCGTCATACTTGGCAAGTTATCTACAACAAGGAAGTTATGAAGAAGTTCTTCAGCAAGGACTTACCAGAAACATAAGCGGCTTTACCCGCTTTCTTGAGAGAGCAAGTTTTTCACAAGGATCGGTATTAAACGTTTCTGAGTTAGCACGAGAGCTTTCGTTAAATAGACTTATGGTATCACGGTACTTTGATCTTCTTGAAGATCTCCTGTTAGCAGTCCGTATTACCCCCTTTACGCATAACGTAAAAAGGAAAATCATAGCGCACAATAAGTTCTATTTTTTTGATACAGGTGTCTATAACGCCCTGCGTTATATGGGATCTGATAATCGTGAGGGAGAGATGGCAGGCGCGGCATTGCAGACTTTGTTTTTGCAGTCCGCGCGTGCCATAAATGACTATTATTCACTTGGCTATACCTTCCATTTCTGGCAAACGTTTGCCGGTACTGAAGTACCTTTTATTCTCCATGGACCACGGGGTATCCACGCTTTTTCTCTCACAACATCACCTATAGAAACGACAAAGCTTACTAAGCCCTTACGCGCCTTTTCTAAAGATTACCCTGAGGCTCATACCTATCTACTTTACGCAGGTAAACAACGTGAAACTATGGGCACTCATACCACACTTTCTTTTTCAGATGCCTTAAAAGAATTACCCCTACTGTTAGCAACCCAAAATCCGATGCAGATTCTTGCCCGCGGAAATAATGCCCTCTTTAGGCAGCTTTAGGGCTGGAAACAGAACATTCAAGATATCTTTTCCCACGGCTTTCACTAACTTAATTGGTGCTTGTTTTGAACCTTCGGATCAACTTTAATTTGCAGGCAATTTCGTTGGCTGTAATCTTTTTGTTTTGCTAACCTATGCACGAGAAATTATCAACTCAAGGAGGGTTTAGATGAGCATCAAAAATCAAGTAAGAGTGTTTTTGTTCGGTATAGTTCTTTTTTCGACGTCTACTATTTCTCCCAAGATCATTGTAACTTCCATACCAAAATGTGGAACCCACCTTCTTATGAAATGCATTTATGAAATTACAGGTATCGGAATAATCGGTCATCGTAAGACGTATACGATTCTCTGTGATCAGGATGTACAGGCGGAATCTCTCGTTGGTCACGCAGTATGTACAGAAGAAAACATGAGACTCATCGCAAAAAATGGCTTTAAAGGAGTCTTTATCCTGAGGGACCCACGCGATCAATGTATTTCAATGATACATTACGCAAAACGCTATCCAAACGAATGGCCCAAACTAGCTCATATGGAGTTTAGCCAAGCTATTCAATCCTGGGTTTTAGATACTTCCTTAATTGCTTCGGTTCCCATGAAGTGGCTCGACAAGAAAATGAAGCCTTTTATGGGAGTCGTTGATTTTTATGATAGATATCTGGGCTGGATTGATCACCCCCTATTTTATACCACAACATTTGAAAAGTTGGTTGGCCCTGATGGCGGAGGAAGTAAAGAGGCACAAATTCAAGAAATTATGAATATTGCTCACCATCTAGATCATCCAATTTCGTTAGACAGAGCTCAGAAGATTGCACAGAGTCTTTTTGGCAAGAAAGGTGCATATGCAAACACTTTTAGAAGTGGCAAAATTGGATCTTGGAGAGACTATTTTACTGAACAAGATAAAGAAGTATTTAAGAAAGCTGCAGGACAACTATTAATTAAACTCGGCTACGAAAAAGATTTGAACTGGTAACCCTATTTAGACACTCCAAAGAAGAGTAATACGCGACATCGTGAATACCAAACTGACAGAAATTATCATACTTCCAAACTTTTACCAGTGAGTCCCTCGTTCATCGTCAGGATCCAGATCAACCCTATTAATCATCCCGCAAACATTGGGAAAACTGAGTAATGCGTGAGCATGCTCACACATCATAAGATCACTCAAGAATTTCGTCGATCTTCTTTTCTGGTGCTTGCTTAATCCGGTTAATATTATGAGCATAAATAAGCGTCGTGTTTATATCAGCATGGCGCGCCATAAGCTTTGCTTCTTGTGGTGTTGCCCCTGCTAAGAGACTCAACGTTACTGCTGTATGGCGCAAGCTATGCGCGGTGAGACGAGCATCATCGAGGTTATTACATTTTAAATGATGCTTACAAATTCGAGATACTGAACGTGTGGTCAACGCTTTACCAAAGTTCTTAGTACTATGAGAAGCAAAAAGAGGATCTTCCTGTTTTATACTGCCACGCTCAGTAAGATATTCCATAATCGGCTCATAGGTAGAAGGAGTGAGCAACACAAGCTCATCTTTTGAATCACGACCTTTTCCATGAATAAAGAGAACAATCTCACCACCCTGCTGAGCAATATCTTCCCTCTGAGCACGAGCAATCTCAATAGTCCTCAGTCCGGTACGTACCATCAGATTCACCATTGCAAAGTCACGTTTACCAGTCAATGACGATCTATCAATAGAGATAAGCATCTTTTTAACTTGTTCAATAGTAAGGCAATCCTTTTTAAAGCCCCTTTTTCGACTGGGACCTTTTATACCTCGCGCTACATTAGGTTGCTGGTGGTAGACCTCAAGCCATTCAAAATATCTTCGGACAGCTGTTAAATATCCCGATATGGTAAAGGCCGCTAATGAACGATCTTTAGAAAGATGAAGCTTATAGGCAAGCAGCGCTTCACGGTCATAAGCAAGAATAGTATTCTTCTTACACCAGCCAAAGAACTCCTTTAATTGGCGTTGATACGTAAGCTTAGAAGACTGCCGTATATCGAGTGATGCAAGAAAGTTCTTCAGATGCTGACTACTACTAAACGTTAGATCCATAGAGGTATCCTCACTATTCGTAGCCCTAAGCATATGCCATTCATGCATTCTAATCAAGAAAAAGGTTGAGGGCCCGACTATGCGGACCCTCAGCTCTCACGATATTCTTATACTATTAAGGCTTAGTAGTAGCAACAGCACAACTTCCTGCAATTTTGCAGTATTTAGCCAAGAAATTAAATATCGGGTTATTATTTGGTACTCGTACTATAGGAACAGTAACAGCTATGCTGGTGGTATGACAGTCAGCATCCTGTATCGTAACTATATTATTTGTCGTAGTAACGTTATCAAACACAGGAGATGTCTGGAATGGACCTCCATTGAGCGAGAACGATAAGCCTACTGCACAATTGCACGTTGACGGTGCACCTCCACCAGAAGCAACTACTGTTATTGAGCCTCCGAGCCCTGTACTGCAATCAATAGGAGTTACTATCGTTGTTGCTGTAATTGCAGAAACTTCGTCGACAACCCCAATACCGAAAGCCTCATTACCTTGTCCATCCGGTTCAATGGCAGGCGGAGTACGCAATGTGTCTCCAAGTGGAGGAGTAGTCCCTGTAAACCTTGGTTTTACCTTAAGGGTATAGAAGCCTTTTTTCAAGCCCGAGAAGAGCGGTGAAATCTGATCCTCTATGTCTATTTCTCCCTCAACTGAGATAAGTGAGTAAAGAAGTGGTGCAGTTGACTCGGTAAGAACCGTCAAGCATCCATTGCTACTGCCCGTCGTTGCAGCCACTGAAATGGTTCCGACAATCCTTGTTCGTGTTGGTTCTGTTACTTCCACTTCAAAGGTAGATTGACATCCTGTTGTAGTGTTTGTTACCGTCACTTCATAGACGCCAGCATCAAGCATGGAAACAGTACCTGGTACATCGGTATCTGTTGTCGCCCCGTTTCCAACATTAAACGTAATTTTGCCCGGCGGAACAACTGGACCAAAGTTGGTCACCGCGTGTATCGTTATTGAACCATCAGATCCAGCGTTAGCAGTCACTTCACCTACTTCAAAATCAACAATAGGAGGCCCAAATTGTTCAACTACCGCAGTAACTGAAGGAGACACACATCCGTTAGTATCAGTTGCGGTAATCGTATAGGTACCAGGAGGAACGGTTCCCGGCCCTCCATTAGCACTATTTATCGTAACTGGAGGAATACCTGTATCGGTAAAGGTCTGATTTACTCCAACCGTAGTAAAAGTAAAGTTCGCTGATGGTGTTGTCGAACTGGAAAGGCCTACGTTTCCATCAAGAACACTTGTTATTTTTATAGTGCCCACATTACCAGAATTGCAGGTTGCTGGACTTGTTGTGAACGCTATTCCTATCTGTTGAGGATCTTCTAATACAAGCTCTTGGATTGATGAAAGACATGAATTACTGTCTTCCACTACGAGAATATAGGTACCAGCAGCAGAAGTACCGTTCGCACCAAGTGTTACCGTAGCCGGCGTTGTTTTTCCAGTAGAGTCTGTTGGGAATGCAGTGAAGTGTGTTCCACCATCTATTGAAAACTGAAAGCCCGTTCCACTACCACCTTGAGGAACACCAATAGTTACTTGGGCTGGCCCTCCTGGACAGAGAATAGGGCTACTCACATCAAATGAGAAAGTAACTTCAGTTGGTTGAGTGATCACAACAAGTTCTTGTTCTGAGGTACAGCCATTCGCATCCTGTACCGTTACCGCATAGATACCGGCAGGGAGGCCAGTATATGGAGTACCGGTCTCATGTAGAAAACCATCAGAAGTCCCAATTGAATAGAGATAATTACCATCAGCTAATGGCGTACCACCGGATACTTGAGCAGTAGCTAAGCTAATAGATCCAGTATCACTACCAAAACAGGTGGCATTTGTTATCGTGGGTGGAGATAGAATGGTAATAACGACCGGCTGTATCTCAAATTCAATCGTTGGAGACATACAGGCGCTTGGCGTGGTACTATCAAGAATAGTAAGCGTATGAAAACCGGGAGCAAGATTTGAAGTAATTACAAACGGAAATGGGTGTGTAGTCCCTGGACCAAATTTGGTAGTGAAACTAAGACCATCAATTACAGCGGTATATGGGGGTAAGCCGCCCGAAATATTTGAAATACTTATATCTCCTGTACTAGTAGTACTATTACACGCAGATGGTGAGGTCGTATAAGTTATAAGCATTGGAGCCGCATCTTGTAACACCAACTCTTGGGTTCTTGAGAAACAGCCATTCACCGCATCCTTTGCAACTAGAGAATAAGTTCCAGCCGCTGTAGGTGGAAAAGTTAATGAGGTCCCCGGAGAAGGGGGGGTAATAAAGGTACCTTGGGTACCATCAAGAGAAAAGGAATACGAACCGCTACCGCCTGTTGCTGTCGCCGTTATCACACCGGTAGCACTTCCTGGGCAGGTAATCGGGGTCGTAACATCAAATGAGAGAATAATTTCACTTTGCGGCTCAACCGTAACAATTTGCGGATCTGAGAAAAACCCATTATGGTCTTTTATCGTCACCTCATAGGTACCCGCAGGGACGGTAAACGACTGATTGCTGGGTTTAAATCCTGCTTCTGTTCCAATTGAAAAGGTATAAAGGTCAGTAATAGGATCAGGAGTACCACCACTTATACCTGTAACTTTAATTGTTCCATTACCATCAAAAGCAGAACCACTCGTCGCACTACCATTAAAACAGGGCGCATTTGTCACTACTGGTGTAAAGGTAATAGTCGATGTACCGACAAATACGGTTACTGTTTGAGAAGTACATACGCCCAAATCATCAAATGCTAAGGTAAGCGTATGAAATCCTGGACCTGCACAGATAACGAATGGAGCTGTTGTTTGTGAAAAAGGTTCGAAAGTAGCTCCATCTAACGAAAAGAATTTTACAGTACCATCATTAGGAATGACGCTGTCAATTACTATGAAACCGTCGCTCGGATTAGTGCATACAGGCGGCTGTGTTAGATTATTTACACTAACAGCAGAACCACTTAAATCAGCTTCAATAGTATGATAAGTAAATGTGATAGGACCTGTAACAGGAACGGTTAATGATGCTATCGCACAATTGGTTCCATCTGTTGCAGTAATTTGATAGGTGCCGCCTGGTATTTTAGCAAATATAAACGGATTTGTGGTCTGAGGAGATGAAGTCCTTGTTACCGG
The DNA here is from genome assembly GCA_013288045.1 of Candidatus Babelota bacterium. Taxonomy (GTDB): domain Bacteria; phylum Babelota; class Babeliae; order Babelales; family Babelaceae; genus PRDV01. The sequence continues at coordinate 37,488 of JABDCP010000005.1, read as the reverse complement.
GCCAGTGATTGTCACCGTTGTAGGAGCTTGAATAGTATCTACGTTTACCTCTAAAGTACCGTTAGCTTGATTAAAACAAGGGGTTACAGTTGTAGTACTTGTAGTAGTATCAATAGTTATTTTACCCGATGGAATGACAACCGGTAATTGGTTGTTAGTAGCCGCACACCCATTTGCATCTGAGACACTAAGTGTGTAGGTACCACTGGAAAGGCCGCCTATAAAACCTGTTCCACAAGTTCCACAATCAGTTAATGTGCATACTCTTGAAGGATCGCTCGGCTGAGTCTCTTCAGCAATAGTTGGAGTAAGACATGCTAAATAGGGAGGAGTTCCACCTATGATCGTAAATTCCAAAAATCCATCACTGGTACCGCTGCATACAGGTGCTACGCCTTCTAGAGGTGCCCCTGTAGCTGATGGGTTAACTATTTCTACAGGAAATGTGCCAACAGGCACTGAAATTGAGACTGGAGCACAAGTAGCCAGCTCATCCCGAAAACTAATAGCAATTTGACCTTCTAGCCCTGTAAACACTCCGACAGATGAGTCTGTGGCACCACCTGGCTCATTCAAGGAGAAAAGCGGTCTCTGTATTGTTGAGTTCTGTTTACCTTCGGTTACGATAGTAATGGCCCCGTTAGGAGTCACCTGACAATTAGTCACAGGATCTATACTCACACTATAAAAGGTAAAATCCGATCCAACATTATTAAGAGTGATAGTTTGCTGTGTGCCAACTGGATTCGCAGAAGAATCCTGAACATTGATAACAAGGCTTGGTGGAGTGTTAAGTGGAAAAGAAAAACTTCCACTAGGAGATAGCGGTACACTGCCCAGAAAAAATTTATAAGGAGGTACACCACCTTCAGGCACAACGGTAACAAACGTGTTCGGTACCGCTGGATTGCCGCCCCCAACACAAGCAGCCGGGGTCACATCGATCTGCGAAATACGCAAGGGACCTTGCGCAAAACTACTCATCATATAGCATATCGCACCGAGCGATAGTAAAAGCTGTTTCTTCATACAACTACTCCTTTTATTAGTATGTGTTTTCAAAATGCACTCTTGGGTACCATTTGATGAAAACTGGTTTGCTTCCACATCAATTTCACACACGGTATCACATTCAAAAATTGAATTGCAAGAGTTTTGCATTTTTTTGTAAGCATGCAGTGCAACTTAGTAAAGCAAGAAGATCGTACGTTGATAAAAAAGTTCGCTCAAAGCAAAACTGCACCACTACCAGCTTGAAAAAAATCATGTAGAACCAAATAGAGAGTGCGATTTTTGTACAAGCGTATCTTCATCGCTATCGGAACATCTTACAAAAAAGATCTTCCTCTTGTGCTCATTTCATTGTACAGTGGTGAAAGGAAAGGACCTACGATGATAACGGCAAAAAATAGCTCGACTCTATTTTCCTTTATGTGCATCACCATGATCTGCATCATCATCGGCATGGTCTTTATCTATTCTTCAAGCTCCGTCTATGCACTTGAACGGCTTGGATCTGCAGACTATTATCTTCGTAAACAGTTAACTGGTCTTATACTCGGGTTTATCGCCATTATTATCATACGCCTGATTCCTCTCTACATAATTAAGATGTGGGTACCTTGGGTGTTCTTAGGAACCGTGATGCTTACTGTGATGACTTTCATTCCTGGCATGGGTCAATCGATTCATGGATCACAGCGCTGGATCTATATCGCAGGATTTGGGTTTCAACCCAGCGAGGCTCTTAAAATGTCCTTCATCGTCTATCTTGGTTATTTGCTGGCAAAAAAACAGTATCGACTCACCTCATTTACCCGAGGCTATTTACCGATTCTCTGCGTACTTGGTGCAACCGCCCTGCTCTTATTAAAACAGCCTGATTTTGGACAGGCAGTTACGCTCTCACTTACCTCATTTTTACTTCTCTATATCGCTCAGTGTCGGTTACTGCATTTAGCACTAACTATTGGGCCACTGATACCTGTTGCAGGATTACTCGTCTGGCTTAAGCCCTACAGACTTCAGAGGGTACTTGCTTTTCTCAACCCCTGGGATGATCCTCAGGGAGCTGGGTTTCAGATAATTCAGTCACTAATTGCTATTGGATCGGGAAAGGTTACTGGAGTTGGTATCGCTCAATCGAAGCAGAAGTTTTTCTATCTACCGATGCAGCATACTGACTTCATCTTTTCGATTATTGCAGAAGAAACGGGATTCATTGGAGCTTCAGCATTAATCGGATTGTATATTCTTTTTTTGTATACCGGTTTAAAGATTGCTCGCAGTCTTCATGACCCCTTTTGCTATTATACCACCATCGGGTTTGTACTTCTCACAAGCCTCCAGGCACTGATCAATCTTTTTGTAGCTACGGGGCTCATGCCGACCAAAGGATTAGGACTCCCCTTTATCAGCTACGGAATGTCTGCTCTTCTTTGTAATGTAGCGATGCTCGGACTGATTATGAACTTTGTTGCTAACAATCATGAAGAGCCTTACAAGGCTCATATGCATAACTAGGTTTAGTTACTCATTTTAATATCTTGCTCACTCGATTTAATATCTTGCTCACTCGATCTTCTAACGGCCCAAGCGGCTGCGCAGGCACTCTATCATCCTCGGTAAGCACAGCTGTTACTGATGAGTAACTGTAGGTCCGATGGCTCTCAAGAAACTTTGCTGTTGTTCGCCACCCTTTGTAGTAATTATCAAGATACAGATAGGGATCCCGCGGACCCCAGACCAACAGATCCCCAAAGGGATACTGCTTAAGAGGGAATAGTTCATCATGTGTATAATAGATTGGACCATCATCCCGTTTTGCAAAGTAGGTCGAGGTAGGCTTATCAGCATAGATATAAGTCCCCTTTCTCTTGCTCACGAGAAAGATATCACAGAAACCTCCCTTTGCTTTGATCGTCCAGCCAAAGGTCTTCGATACCAAGGTTAAACCTAACTTGCCAAGAAGTGGTTTGAGATCAAGAAGCCTTTCCTCATCATGCTTATCAATACAGAGGTCAAGATCAGTGTCCCAAGGTATAATACCCTTGTGGCGTACCGCACCTAGGAGAGTACCACTATCTATCCAATAACTAATCTTCTTTGCCTCAAACAGTTCATGCACATCTTTCATCAGCTGATATAAGACAAGGACCTTGCGAGGACTGGTAAAGGTAACTCCATCCATATGCTTTGCTTGGATTGAATTGCTAGAAAGAATTATCAGAAGAACGGCAAAATATTTTTGCATGAGAGAGCCCCCTTGTATGAGGTATACTCTACTCTATCCTCAATACGATCTGCAAGAGTTCTCACAATAAAGAATCATCCTTTAAAAGGTTTCCACTGCATAACAAGATCGGTTAACAAACGAATGCCAAATCCTGTTGCACCTGATCGAAGGTACGAAAGATCGGGTACTCCAAAGGCTACCGAGGCAATATCAAGATGCACCCAAGGAGTTTCGCCTGTAAACTCTTTGAGAAAGAGCGCTGCAGTAATTGAAGATCCCAAATATTTTCTATCGCCAATGTTTTTTACATCGGCAATGTCAGAGATGATCGCAGGAATATAGTCATCATCAAGAGGCAGGCGCCATACTTGATCTCCCGTTCGTATGGAAGAATCAATAACCCGCTCAGCAAGTTCATCATGCTGGGAAAAAAGGCCTGCATAATACACACCAAGTGCAACACCTATCGCTCCTGTAAGCGTGGCTAAGTCGATCATAGCTACTGGCTTATAGACATCAGCAGCATACGCAAGTGCATCAGCTAAAATAAGACGCCCTTCTGCATCGGTATCGATTACTTCTATTGTTTTTCCATTGTACGTCTTGAGAACGTCACCCGGCTTTATTGCAGATCCGCTTGGCATGTTTTCAACGAGGGGTGCTAAGGCAACCACATTCACATCAGGCTTTAATTGTGCTATCACGTTCATGGTTGCGAGAACCACCGCAGCACCAGCCATATCATCTTTCATAGTAAGCATACTTGCAGCAGGTTTAATACAGAGTCCACCGGTATCAAATGTTACTCCTTTACCTACAAGAGCAATAGTTGGAGCATCTTTTTTTGCCGCTTTATATTCGATAATTACCATGCATGGTTCATTGACCGACCCACGACAAACCCCTTCAATGCCACCCATCCCCAACTTGTCAATCTGCTTCTTATCAAGAATGGTAGTCGTCAAGCCATACTCTTTTGCCTTTGCGACAGCTTCTTTTGCAAGGGTCGCCGGAGGAAGATGTGAAGGAGGCATATCACACCAGGTCCGTGCTAACGTGAGCGCATCTGCAAAGCAGAGACCTCGGTTAAGACCTTCTTGTACTTCAGCTTCATAGTTTTTAGGAGCTCCTATTACTGCATTCATTGACCAGTGATAAGTACGCTCTTTGTTCGTAATGAACTGATCAAAATGGTAGGAAGCTTTATGAAGAAAGGTAGAGGTCTCTTCAGCAAGGTGGCGATACGAAAGATTAAGCACTGCAGGATCTGGTAAATCAAAGGTAAAACTAGAAAATTTATGGCCTTCAGCTAAGCGTATCAGCCTTCCAAGAGCTCGACGGTATACTTCGATGCTTCCCCCAGGCTTTTTATGAGGCATATCGCCAAGCCCGAGAAAAACAAGGTAGACCGCTTTTCCTTTATAGACACCATTTAATATCAGAGAACTTCCTGCCTTACCGGTAAAGCCCCGTTCCTTCACTGCTTGCTCGTAGGGAGCATACAGGTGTCCTGCTGTAGCAGACAGACGTGCAAAGTCAAAATCATGACGACAGAAAAATACATATGCATCAGAGGAACGATCGATAATGTCATTGGTAACAAGAGAAATCTGTATCATAGAGGGCCTTTCATCGGTATCTTTTTTTAAAGTATACCACAAGAGAACTCTGATGGGAGGATTTTTTTAATGAGATGAAACTCTTTCAAGCAACCTACACAGATGCATGCTAACTTGTAAATGTTGCAAAGAAACGGATACTTTTGATTTTCAAGATTATGTCTTTATGAGAATGTCTGCTTAACAATTCTCATACTCATGAGGTATGCACTCTTTTTGCTGATGCTCACTGCTTTCTCACCTATGCTGGGAGACAGACTTACAAACGTTTGCCTAAAGGATTTTTCTTAGGATTCCCTTTTGAAAAAGTAGGTGTCGTAGTGGTACCTGGAGTCAGAATACACTCCGGTTTATCTTTTCTGATCTTAGCTGGTACCTTTTTCTTATAGGAGCCATCTAAAATGATCTTAATAAAACGATCGACCTTATAAAAGTATTGGTGCATCTGTCTAAAGATAGTATCGTAATGCTTTCTGCCATCAGTATCTATCCAGCAACGCTTAAATCCTTTCGCTCCTTCATACACCTTCAGTACTGCCTCTTCAGGAGCTTTTGAATCATTAATACACCCGATAAAAAAGCAGGGAATCTCAACATATTTTATCGCCTCTTCTGGATAGACTGGCACAAAGTTAACGACAATGTCTTCTGCCCCAAAATTTGTAAAGGTCTTTAAGATGTTTTTAAGAGCCGTCTGGACATAGGGACTATAGCCATAGCTTTTTAACCAGCCAGAGCCGGGCATCGGCATTTCATACCCAAACACAGAAACTTTCAGTTGGGCAAGTCCCCGATCTAACAACTTATCACTTGAATCGAAGGGACAATCGAGAATCATCGCATCAAAAAGATCTCGCTCACGAGCCTGAGCTATAATAGCTGCAGAAGCTCCCATTGAAAATCCATAAGCAATAAGAGGTACTTTTTTAAGCTCGGGGTCATTTTTTATATACTCAGCTGCTGCAATGACGTCGTAGGATTCATCTCTTCCAAAGGTGCAACACTGCCCCTCCTTATCTTCACCATGTGCCCTAAAATCAAACGCCATGCTATTGTACTCATTAAAGAGCATATGCAAAAAGCTTACATCATACTTATCACACTTAAAGCCATGACAAATTAACACGGTCGCCTTCGCGTTTGGTCGCTTAATCACCACCCCTTTTCTTGCCAACTCCTTATCTGAATCGAGACTTTCACGAGAAAAGAAAGTAACACACTCTTCGGTAACCCCATCAAGTAATTTACTACCCTTCAGCTTACTATCACATACATTAACCACCGGCCCTTTACCAGATGCCGCCATTACCAGGCCAGTTATGCTAAACATAAGCATCATTTTGCCAAACATCGATGCTCCTTCACCCCATACAAAACCATACGCATGATTAAGAGTATCACTTTTAAATTGCAAATTGCAATACTAGGCACTTAGTTTTTTTAAGGCTTCTAAATGGGGCGCAAAACACGTCACAGTCAGAGTTTTTAAGAAAAAAGAGTACACCAATGCATTTCAGTGTTAGGGACAAAAGGAATACAAGCTCAAGTTCAGAGCTGATGAACCCATAGGTACATTCAAGCCGATTTAAGGAGCGCCTTCAATCTGAAAGTTCTTTTAAACCTTTTCTGCAATGAGCGCGGTGAGAATAGTGTAGAGCTCACGTTTTGAAAAGAGCTGCTGATCGTAACGTGCTATGAGTGCTCCTTGCTTGAAGATGAGAATTGCAGGAACAGAGGTCAGTTTAAAACGTTGAATGAGATCTTTAGGTTGCTCGGTCAAGTCGATATAGATAAACTTTGCCTTATCAGCAAGCTTTGTGCCTACGGAGCGCACTATAGGAAGCAAGGTACTGCAACTTGCACAGTTTTCAGCACCTATCTCGGCCACAACCCAACTGTTTTTTGAGGCAAGATCATCAAACTGTCGTGCCGAGGTTACTGGGGTAAGATCGATAAGATTCGCCTCAGGAGTTGAATCATAATAGTTTTTTTCAAGCTTCTGAGCTACCGTACCCGTAAAGCCATGTTCCTGAAGAAACTCTATCGCTTCAAGAGCTGCCTTAATACCATCACCTGCTGCGACTCCTGCTTGACGGTAACGAGGGTCTGCCACATCACCTGCTGCAAAAACGCCTGGCAGATTCGTTCTTTGGGATCGATCTTTTAACGTGATATAACCAAGTTTATCAAGCGTTATAGATTTTTTAAAGAGAGCTGTATTGGGTAAATGCCCTATGGCAAGGAACACACCGTCGGTTTCAAGATCGTAGCTCTTGTTCTCTTGGGTATCTGTAAGGCGAACACCGGTCACCACCTTACCATCTCCAAGAACTTCAGACACTTTAGTATGGAAGAGTACGTTAATTTTTGGATTATCCTTAAGCCGTGCTTGCATAACAGCTGCAGCACGCAACTGCGTTCCACGAACGAGTATGGTCACCTTATCTGCATAGGCAGTTAATAAAGTCGCCTCTTCAATGGCGGAATCACCACCCCCTATAATAACAACCCTTTTCCCTTTATAAAAAGGTGCATCACAGATGGCACAACTCGATACGCCATAGCCCCAATACTCTGATTCGCCCTTCACAACACCTGTTTCACTAAGTCTGCGAGGATTAGAGCCCGTCGCGATAATGACCGTTAAAGCCCCTACTTCTTGACCATCTTCGGTCCTTAGAATATAAGGCCATACCGAGAAATCGACCTCTGCAATCGTTTCAGGAACCATAAGAGCGCCAAACGTAGTTGCTTGCAGCTTATTTTGTTCAACAAGCTGAGCTCCGAGCATCTTAGGAATACCGGGCCAGTTCTCGACATAGGAGGTACCTACAAGCTGCCCTCCAGGAGCTTTCCCTTCAAAAACAACGGTATACAACCCAGCTCGTGCACCATAGAGAGCTGCATTGAGACCAGCAGGCCCAGATCCTATAATGGCAATGGGCACAATATTCCTCTTATCCTTAAGAGCTTCCAGTGAAATAGCTGCCTTTTGAAAGGAGGACTTATACCATAAAGCACCTGCAATACCGGCAGCGAGGAGGCCTATGATAAAGATCGATTTTCTCAGTGTATTCATGAAAGTCCTTTAACAAAATTTGTACGTTGATCAGAAGAACATCTATGGTTCTTACCCTAGAGGGTAGTATACTCAGAGTGGTGCAAAGAGTAAAATGAATCACCAGGGGGCTTTTATGAGAATATACGCCATTGCACCATCTTATGAGCTAGGTGAAAAATGGACTGAGAAGTACAGAAATATCTAAAACCTCATCAGCGTAAAAAAAAAGACTGGAAAATCAATAAATTTGCGTTACACTAAGGCTCGAAATGTGGTGACCAGGTGAAAAAAAAAATGAACCAGGTACACTTGTATAATAAGTATATGTACAACTCCAATCTAAGGAATACTATGAAGAAAACACTGTGTGCAGCGACTCTTGCGCTCCTTTCTATTAGCTCCCTGTCAGCAAAAGCTGACTTCATTAAGGATGCTATTGAAGAAGGAAAGCTTGATGTACTCAAAACGCTCAATAATACTGATTATTCTGTCAATAGAAACGTCCAGCAAAGCTACTCGCTACTTGCCAAACAGATGATTGAAAAAAGAAAAAGTGAATATGGCAATAAAGATTCAGTGCTTCTTTCTCTTGATGGTGCAGCGGTTGTAGTAACTGCGCTCGCAGTAGGCGCAATGGGATGGGATGCCTATGATCAGTGGGTAGATACTAACGGCAAATCATGGAAATCATCTGCATTGTTTTTAGTTTCCATTGCAAAACTTTTAGACAGCGCTATTAAGCTCTATAAAGATAGCACTAAAGAAGATGAAAAGTCTAAGAAGGCAATCGAAACTGCAGAGAAAATTGCACAAGCAGTTAATGAACTGCCCGTCAATGAAAACCCAAGAACAGTACTAACCAATGAAAACCCAAGGTTCGTACGAGGCGCTTAAAATAACTTTCAGAGAACAAAAAAAGGAGGAGCTTAACGCTCCTTCTTTTTTTGTTCATGTTTTTGCTCATGATAGGCCTCAATCATAGCAAGACGCTCTTGATAGCGCCCCCCTTTAAATGTAGCAGAGAGCCATGCCTCAATGCAAGCAATGGCAGTGTCTATAGTGATATAGTCGGCGGGTAAAATAAGGACATTCACATTATCATCTTCTTTAGCCATACGAGCTACCTCAGGCTGCCATACAAGACCGGCATAGACCTTCGTAAACCGGTTTGCGGCAATACTTTCTCCTATACCAGATCCACAAGTCAGAATTGCTAAGTCTACTTCGCTATTCAAAAGACGCTCAATAACTTTATGAGCAAATAGTGGATAATCGGTCCGCTCAGGAGAATAGGTTCCTTCATCGTGCCAGACGATCGTGTGTTGGCCAAAGGCTGATTTTTGGCGGAGCAGCTCTTTTAATGCAAATCCACGATGGTCAGCACCAAGAGCTATACGATACTGCATAGTTTTCCTTTCTACAGTTCCTACATCAAGTAGTTTGTCGTATACTATACCCAAATTGCAATACTCTTAAGGAAAAGTTTATGCGCCTACCTTTATTACTTGCATTTCGATTTCTAAAAAGTTCCTCGCAAGAGCATGCTATCTCCACAATGCTCAGCATCTGCTTTATCAGCATCGTACTGGGCACAGGATCTCTAACACTAGTGGCCGCTATCATGAAAGGATTTGAAGCAGCTACCCATAAGAAGCTCAAGGGCGTGCATTCTGACCTGATCATCGATGCTTCAGGAAAACCTCTTATGTATGCAAAGCTTCGTGAAGTACTTACGACCGAATATAACGATACGATTGCCGCATCAAGTCCTACAAGTCTTCATCATGTGATGATCCAAGCATCGAGCACAAAGGGCCAGGAATCAAATTCGCTCGAAAGTTCAATTTGCTTACTCAAGGCAATCGATCCGACAAGCGAAGCGCAGGTAAGTACCCTCCATGATATGATCACAGAGAATCTCTCTTCTTCATGGGGCAGTTTGACGGACAGTTCGATAGCGATAGGAGAGTCTCTAGCGCAACGACTTGGTGTGAAGCTTGGTTCACAAGTTGCACTCGTATTTCAAGCCGATACCGATCAATCTTCTGATACGTTTACCCTTGAACGCAAGCAGGTAACTATTGGCGCCCTCTTTAAAACTGGTATCCATGACTTTGATGAGCAGGTCATCGTTGCTTCCTTTGCATTGGTAAATCAGCTCTATCCTGAACAGATTACCCAAGTGGCATTGGCACTCAAGGATGAATCACGCCTCCTTGAGATACAGCAATCACTTCAGAAGAGGCTCTCTCTTGAGGTGATGTCCTGGAAGGACCTCTACCCACCGCTCATCTCAGCACTGATACTCGAACGTTACGCTATGTGGATTATTTTAATGCTCGTTACGTTAGTTGCGAGCCTCACCATCATTGCTCTTCTTTATATGTATACGAAACATAAGATCGTCGACATTGCACTTCTAAAAGCTATGGGCATGGCTGATAGAGCAATCAGAGAAGTATTTTTATGGATAGCAACACTTATTACCTGTTCAGCTACTTTCTGTGGAATCCTACTCGCCGCGTTTTGCACCTGGCTCTTAAATACCTATCCCCTGATTAAACTTCCTGATGTGTATTATGTCAGCCACGTACCAGCCACTCTTGATATGACCATAGTTGCCGCGGTAGCTCTCTTTGCTCTCTTTGTGAGCTTATGTGCAGGACTATTTCCAAACAGCTCTTTGCAAACGATGCGCATCTCACGCATATTAAAGGGACTTGGCGTATGACCCCAGTTCTTCATTCAGCACTTACTGAAGTTGATCTTACCAACAGAAAAGTATTTCTCCGCGCCGATCTTAATGTGCCCTGTGTGGGCACTACGATCATAGATACGTTTCGTCTTGAAAAGCTACGACCAACTCTTGATCTCCTTATCAAAAAACAAAGCTGCATCTGTATCGGCACCCATAGAGGACGTCCAAAAGGCTATGAAGAGCAGCTCTCAACAAAATATCTGGTTGGCTGGTTCAAGGAACAGGGGTACTCAATAACGTGGGCACCTACGTTGAGTGATGCCCATAAGGAAGTCTCTCAGCTTACACCTGGTACGCTGCTCCTTCTTGAGAATTTACGCTTTTCTCCTGGAGAAAAAGATGGCATCCCTGCGTTCGCTCAGGAGCTTCGGCAACTTGGTGACTATTATGTTAATGATGCCTGGGGCGCTCTTGAAAATGAAGATACCTCAATTACCCTGCTACCCGAACTCTATTCTCAAGAAGATAAGACTATTGGTCTACTTGTTGAACAAGAGCTACAAGCCCTGAATCAATTGCGTCCTCCCAAAAGGCCCTTTATTATGATTATGGGTGGAGCAAAGATACAGGAGAAACTTCCGGCAGTAGATCAGGCACTCGATCTTGCAGATACCGTAATACTGCTTCCACCGCTTGCTTTTACGTTTATGAAAGCCCAGGGTATTTCAGTGGGTTCGTCTCTTGTAGATGACAACCTCGTGCCTCTTGCACAAAAGATCCTTGCAAAAGCTTCCCACAGTAAGGGAAAACTCCTTATGCCTACGGATTTCATGGTCGGATCAAAGGACCTATCGGGACCTTTATCGATCACCTCAAAGATTGCTGAAGGACAGATGGGTATTGCACTGGGACCTGAGTCTTTAGAGCACTGCATTCGTGAGATTGGCACAGCAGCTTCGCTATTTTTTAATGGACCGATGGGTTTTTTTGAAAGACCAGATACGTTAGAGCCATTAAAGAAACTGCTGCAAGCGATCGTCCAATCGAACACCGTAAGTGTTGTTGGCGGGGGGGAATCAGTTGCAGCAGTTAAGTTGTTCGGTCTTGAACAGCACTTTACCTTCTGTTCAACCGGTGGTGGAACTACACTCCACTATATTCTTTCAGGAACCCTTCCCGGGCTCCGTTATTTGTCGTAAGGAACCCAACGCTTCCCATCAAAGCTCCCCTTCGTCAACTTTTGAGTATCCATATGCTCTTTTGGGGTCATATGGATCTTTTTTGACGAAAAAACCGTTCTACGATGCTTCTTCTTGGGTTTAATATTATTCGGGTTCATACATACCTCTTTTCTTTATTTTCATACACTTTCATCGTACCACATTACATTGACAAGTTGCAATAATTTTAAAAGAAATTATTATAATATGGATACGCTGAATAAGATAGCCTATACAGATCTACTCTTCATAACAGAAAGGCCATTTTACAAATTTGTCTCATCTGGTAGAGTGTAATGAGAAACTAATGTTATCCTAGAACCTAAAAAGGAGCCTATGAAAATACAGTATCTTACCGCTACCCTGTTTCTTGCATCATCAGGGGCAATCATAGGAACCGATGCTCCTCAAAACCCCGCACCAGATAAGACATCTCCTAAGTATACGATTCCTCAAGAAGTCGAACAGCCTTTTATGCAAAAGGTAAAGCAAGAACTTTGGCAAAATATACCCTTTGTTTTTGGCTATATACAAGGATTTGCTGGAGAGAACATTCGCAGGAGCACTCCTGACCCCGTTGCGGTCGTACTTCATTGGCCCCGCCCTGAACCCATGAGCAATAAAAGTCTGCTCGCTTCAAGTTGCTTGGCTTCAGTTTTGGGGATGCGTTGCTTCAGATTCGTAACATCTCTAGTCCTTGGCAAAGATAGGGCCGACGATTCCCTCTTTAATATGAGGTTTGATGAGGGATACACAATTTGTGGGCTCTCCGTTTTCCCCCTGTTTGGAATCGGCTATGTAGCACAGAGAATCGTTGGCGATAATCCAAGTAATAGTAAAACTGCCGCCTGTATTGCTGCAAGCCTCGTGCTCCCAGCTCTCCTAGTCAAGATAGACGAATGGCTCGAACAGAGAAAAAAGAATAGACTGGAGATACAAAAAAAGGGTACAGAAGTACCCAATACAACTGCTCCACAGGTTCAATAACAATCTGCTATAGATTGCCCGTAATTAACCTTTGCTGGTTCCATTTCGAGCAAACAACCAATCACGTTGCGTTACCAGCGAAAAGCTCATTTCATGGGTACCGGTTTACCTCAAGCAGATCATCTAGTAGAGTGAATATAAGATATAAAGTACTAGTAATTGAACTATAGAGGTATATCATGAAACACATCTATCTTATCACTACCCTATTACTTGCATCATCAGCTGCACTCATGGGTAGCGAAGCCCCTAAAAAAGCCCTGCCCAAGAAGGCTTCCCCAAGTACCTTCATCCCCCATGAAATGCTGGCAAAAACAGAGAAGCGGTCAGCGGATGATGAGCAGCCACAGACCTCTAAGAAAAAAGGCATTAAAGAAATGGCGCTTGTGAACCTGGGTGTATTCACAACTCTCTTGGGGGCAAACTATCTTGCAAACTTTCTATTTAAAATACCCCAGGACGCCAAAAAAGATATTGCATGGAGCGCTCTCTGTTCAACATTAGGAACTCAGCTCCTCTTTCCAGCCATACTCACGGCTTTCGAAGCGAAAGATCCTGACTACGCTTCAGATGAATACTGGCTTCTTCCACTCTCAAAGAAGAATCTTCGTACCTATGCAAGTGGATTGGGCGTATTTCTTCTGACTGCGTACGGAATGGCTAATGCAACTTCAAATTTCTTAGGCCAAAACCCAGGTACTGCAAAAGTAGTCGGTTGTATTGCTACAAGTCTTGCCCTTCCACCTTTGTTGGCCAAACTAGATGGGATGCATGGACAAAATGGAAAATCCCTCTATGAGTGGCTTCGAGAGAAAATGCGCGGCACAAAAAAAGACGCCACAGAAGCGCCTAACTCATCAACACAAGAAGTTCAATAACTATCTTGGTAGAGAACTCAGCTGAGACCCATAGAGCCTTCAGCAGCATTAGGGATCAAGATTCGGTTACAGGAGAGATTATGAGATGCAGGAACTTTAGAGCCCATAAAACCTTATCTGAGGCCGTGTACCCTGCACGTAGGTGCGATTTTCAGCGTAGCCCCTAAGCAGACTTACAAGAACGGGACGAAGCGTTATTTGTTGCGTTGATCGATTACCCTTAAGATCAGTTACCTGTGCAATGACCTGAACACCTCTGTTAGAAGATGTAGCAGCTATGGCTTGCAAGACATCGGTAAGACGAACTGATGCAATTTTATCTTTCTCATGAAATCCACCACCTCGAGGGGCTCTTCTCAATGCTCTACCAAAACTATTCTTAAACCTTCGAATATCTCGGTTGCTAAATCTGGTAAGATACAGAACATTCCGTGATCCATTCCGTCCTTGAACAGCAAAAATATTTCGTGTGTTACCTGTCCGCAGAGCAATGTACTCACGGACTTCAGAAAGGGACATTCCTAGAGTTCTGGCAGTAATTCCTTCTTCAAAAAGCTCTCGAGCAGCCGTTGCTCCCGGCTGATTACCATCAGCTGCATCTCGCTTTCCACCAAAGGCATCGTAAAGTCCTGCATCAGCGCCATGTAATTCGCGGCCCAGAATAATATGCTCTTCATCTCCATACTTCGTGATTGGAGCAACAAATGCAGCAGAATGGCCAAAAGAGCCTAAGGATGGCGGTTGCAGAGCATACACACTACTCACAAAAGAAGCACTTGAGAGAACGAGGTAGATGAATTGTTTCATATTTTTCAACCATTTAATATACATTATTTTAATCTTTTCCTAGCATATCATTTTCTATGAGAATTTTCAAGGGGTGATTTTGTTCCCTTAAAACCGTATCCGATTTTGACTAATATAAAATTATATACTATACACAGCCCAAAATTTCAGAAATACGAATCCAATAGATTGCCTATTTTCCCCTTTTTTATTGTAATGGAAGCTGCACATAAGAAAAACTCTTATTATTGGCTTTCGTTTAAAGAAAAACTATAAAACATGATTCTTTGTTGAAAGATACACTTCGTTCGAACCAAACGGTTTTTTCGATTACTCACCGGCCTTGGAGAGCTACTAACTTGCAAGCAGCGAAAATGGGTTCAGAAGAATTTGAAGGATGAAACAATTTTTTTGCTTAAACTCGCGATGAGCAATGCTTAATAACTCTAAGAGCTCTCAGCACTAGGCGTTTAATAACATCAGTAGTGAGCTAAAAAAGGGAACACGCAGAGTATATCAGCGCATTCCCTGTATAGTTAGCTTATTGGACAGAAGCCCAGAATTGAAAGTCCATGTAGGAGCTCCTGATGGAAGCTTCTATCTGAACTAGAAGGATGTTCATAAATGAGCATCCCAAAGTTATCATGCTTTATATTCCAGGTATGAACCGAAGGATTCTCCATATCAAGAAGATCGGCTAAGCGAGCAATGAGATGCTCTGATGATTCGCCGTTTCTGCGAGCACTTGGCACGGTTATGGTGCGAATTTTTTGGTTATAGGCACATTCATCCATATGATTCTTAAAATGAGCTGGATCATTTAATACCTTATCACAGGTATATATCTCTTCTTCCTTGTTAAAGCCTGCAATTCCCTTAAGGCAATTAAAATCAGGATTATCAACAAAATAGGCTGCCTTTAAAAGGTTCAAACATCCCTCATCACATAAGGAATGTAAGACATATTCTGTTGCATTATCCAGTTCGTGGAGACTTAATATTTGCCGCGGCAGATGGGTAAAACAGCGCAACAAACCTTCATAACGAGGATTCATCTCGTCTACCTTCATACGTACCCCTTCTTCTTTGTACGTGATTGATACTTACTACTACTGACCTCATAGTAGCAGACAATTATTTGAAAAATCAACCATTTTTGAACTCTTGTGCGAGGAAGACAGAATTTGGTACCCTGAAACTTAGGGGGAGAAGTACATGAGCAATCTCAGTACACAGCATATGGCGTTTTGTGCGCTCATATGTATAACTACTATGTCACTCGAATCCGGTCGCAGTCCCTGGCGGGCTGAAGATCCTCAGACACCCGAAATCCAGGTTTACTGGGCTGATGATTCTACACGGCACATCCTTCGGGATCATTGCCTTGAGTACCATGCCATCTTTTGTAAATTCAATAAGAAAGACTTTGAAGAACATCTCCTTCCCCAAGAACCCCTCCCCTATAGAAGAAATCCTGGACAAACCGTAGATACTGAAGAGCTTGGACGCCTTGCTGAAAATGTAGTACTTGAGATTAAAGCACAGAAGAAGACCTATACCGATTTTACGGTACTCAAAAAGTCCGACTTTAATCCCCGAATTGCTTCAGGACTCATTATCCTCAAATATAAGAAGTACCCATTTGTACTCAAACTCTTTCTTAAAACTCCAGAAAGCTTTGTAAAACTTTCTGAAGGTCTTATTCCAAAATTCTTTTTCCGTATGGGCGGTGGCACTAATAGGCATTTATCAGGTTTTACGCGCATAACTAACTTAGAGAAAATTCAAGAGCGAATCGATGAGAGTCCCTACTGGAGCTCACTAGTAGATACCCCACGCAAATGGTATTGGACCCCTAAGAATGTGCGTTATATCACGATTGAAGGAAATAATATTGGCAACAAAGGTCCCTGTAAAACTAGTATCCCCTCCATTTATGGGATTGTTGTAGATGCTATAGAAGCCGAAAGACAATTCAGTATTTCAAACACAGGAGATACGCGATTTGGAATTACCTTCTCATCATACATTGGAAACCGTATGGATGCTCACGTTGACAACTTCTTTTTAGAGAAAGGAACGGGCAAAATCGTAATCATCGATACAGAGCATTTCCCCACAATGGTCGGTCTTAAAAAACCTATGACCTTTAAGAACTACTCTTCTTGGTATTTACAACTCACCGGAAAATGCGTCCAAGATAACTTTATGCGCAACAAAAAGTACCGTCATGACATGCAAACTAATCCAACACCAGAACTCTTCACATTATATGAAGAAGAGACAGATGCTACCGATGATGAAGCTCCCGCTCAATAGCAGCCATCTTCTGATCGAGTATCGTATCGAGAAGTCGTAGTTTTTCTACCTTAGCAATCGCATGGATAACGGTTGTATGATCCTTACGACACCAATAGGCAGCAATGTCACGCAATGAATTTTCTGTGTGCTTCTTCATAAAATACATAGCAACGTGCCGCGCATCTACAAGATTCTTTTGCCGCTTTGTGGACCGCAGTTCAGCAATACTGGTACTAAAGTGCTTCGCCACACAAGATGCCACCTGAGGTAAATCGAGCAGCGCCTGTTGTCTTGTCTCTATGGTCGTTCTGGCAAGCACCTTGTGAGCAAGATCAACCGTAAGCACTTGGTGAGTCAACGCAGCAAAAGCAAGGACACGAATCAGCAGCCCTTCAAGCTCACGTACGTTTGAGGAAGCACGTGTAGCAATAAAGGAAGCGACATCATCCCTGATAGGCATCTTTTGAAGAAGCGCCTTATTTTGAACAATAGCTACTTTTGTTGCTACTGAAGGTGGCTGGATATCTGCTATCAATGAGCCATTTAATCGCGATTTAAGGCGCTCTGACAGTCCTTCAATTTGGTCAGGAAGGACATCAGAGGCAAAGATGATCTGTTTTCCTTTTTCATACAGTGTCGAAAAAATATGAAAGAACGCTTCTTGGGTCTGCTCCTTATGAGATAGCAGCTGAATATCATCAACCAAGAGTACATCGGCATCCTTATAGCGTTCCTCAAAGTTTTTGATCTTACCATACCGAATCGCATTCACAAATTCATGCACAAATCTATCGCCAGACTGGTAAACCACTTTTGCCTGAGGATGCGTATGCTTTATCTGATTACCTATCGCCTGCAAAAGATGGGTTTTCCCCATCCCAGAGCCACCGGTAATAAAAAAGGGATTATAGAGAGCCCCCGGCTTTTCAGCAACTGCCTGAGCAGCTGCGACAGCAACTGAATTATGCTCACCTACAATGTAACTATCAAATCCGTAGCGAGGGCTTATTTGATTACGTGAATTTTGAGCATCTGGAGCTTTAGGCATCCGAGATATCGAAGGTTTATCTTTTTCTACCCTTTGAACAGCTGTTTTACTCTCATCTATAAAGGTAAGTGAGACATTCGTATTAAGAAGCCTACTTAAATGGGTTTTTAAAAGACCTTGGTATTGTGACGAGACCCAATCGCGTACAAAGGCATTTGGAGCGCTCACGTATGCCGTCTTAGTATCTGCATCCCATCGAGAAAATGATATTGCTTTAAACCAGGTTTCTACTACCCTGCTACCCACTTCGTCAGTAAGCATTAATAGGAGATCCTGCCATAATGTGGCTCTGTTCACCATGGTACACCTAGCTTAAAAATTGTTTTGTTAACACCCCTGTTAAGAACACTCACTACTCTATCATATTCTTGGGGTTTAGGAAGGACTTTTTTTCATGAATAATTCGATTTCATGGGATTTTCTGATCTAGGTGGCCTATCCCTTTCTCAACATTTTTCTACCCAGGACCACGAGGGTTTTCTCCCCCTTTTCCCAAGTACGTTCATCCCTAAGAATAGGTTCATAGACCCTCGAAAACCTATCTTTTCCCCACAGATTAGACCGATATGCGCAAGTAGGTAAAACCACCCCCTATAGAACCGGCCTCTTCCCGTTTTAAGTGGGGCAATAGTCCACAATACTCTTTCTTTCTTGCATAAAAACCTGCTATTAAATCATGCCGCCAGTAAAGAAGATCGTAGACAAAAGCCACTCAATTCCTTTCCTGAAATTAATATTTACACCTACTGAACAAATGCAAGAACCTTGATTAGATAGTGGTATCGGGGCAATTGACAGAGCCCTATGTCGGTCTGTATGGAGGCACCCGCTACCCACTTGCGACAAATCCGAATGCGGTCAATGAGAAGGCGCTTTCAATGGACCAATTCTCTAAAAGACCACCAGTCTATCATAATGATAGAATTCTGTACCATTTTCATCGTCCATAGAAGAATTCATGGGCCTTTTGACGTTAAGAAATGCTTGTCGTATCCTTGAGATATAGGCAAGTCCAGAGGCTCGCCCTACTAAGAAGGTCAAATACTTATGAAAAAATTAGTTCTATTTCTGTTCATCGGTGCATGCGCTGGAGCTCATCAGCTCTACTCTGTAGATGAGCCAGTACAAACCTCAAACGAAACTTCTTCGAAAGCCGAAGAAGAGCTCGACCCCATTAAGCGCCTAAGAAAAGCCTATCTTCAACAAAGAAGGCCTGTTCAAAAAGAAGAACCACAGGATGCAGGGTCAAAGAGAACCACAGAAAAGCCCACAACAAAGCCTACATGGAAAAGTAATCTCTTTTCTTTGGCATCTACCTATGTCGAAGATGCCGGTACCAGTTATTTTCTGGGCTATGCAATGACGTATGCACAGCAGCAAAAGCCTAATCACAAAGCTCTCATTAAAAGCGCCTTAATCGATGCCCTACGTATTCCCTCTATACTTGACGCTATTTATAGAATCCCCTTTAAAATAGGATTCTATTCAGAACCAAAAGAGGGAGAAAAAATACATGAAGGATACGAGATAGGTCGCAGGTTCGTCGAGGATGCTACCGTCAGTTATGCGGTTAATTTAACCTATAGTAGCTTCATGGATGAGAAGATTAATCAGAAGACGCTTATCGCAGGCTCACTGATCACTGCTTGCCGCCTCCCATTTATTGCTGATTGGATTACCAAGCAGGTAATTTATCAATATTTACAGGATTAGCCATTTTTTTCTTGTATTTCCTCATCTCTATTGCCTATACTGAGTGCTAGGGGGAGGGACTATGAACAGTTTGTTTACAGCCCTTTTGAGGGCCTTTTTTTGTGCTTTTTTTTGTCACTTTGTGTACGGCAGTTGGGAACCATTTGAGGGGAAACTGCGGTATGATGAAGTATGTCATTTTACCTCACATAATTCGTATGCTGCACTTGAGCATGGTTATCTCTATGCTCAGCAAAGCTTAAGCATGGAAAAGCAGCTTGCGTATGGTGTGCGAGGTCTCATGCTCGATATAGGTGAGTCAAAAAACGATGTGGTCCTTATCCATAAAACATCTTTTCTCACGAGGCTTATCTGTCGAGGTAAGGAACCTATGCCCTTTTTACGAGCACTTGAAATGATTCGTCAGTTTCTTGAGGATAATCCCTTAGAAGTACTTACGATATTTCTTGAGAATTACGTAAAAGACTCTTCCCTTCTCGACAGCTGTTTTTTAAAGGCTGGCCTTGATACCTACATCCTACGTACCAATCCAGCCACACCACATTGGCCTACCTTTGAATGGATGCGTACGAATAATAAACGGTTAATTATTTTTAATGCGACGGGTGAAACAAAATATTGCTTTGATCAATGGCGCCATGTTGTTGAAAATCAATGGGGAGCTCTCCATCCTGCACGAGCATGCAGAGAACGCCCTGAATCAAAAGTCCATAAAAAGGAGCGTCGATCCTTATACCTCTTAAATTATTTTCCCTTTTTTGATTTAAATACTAATAATGCTTATGAGCGGATTAATACAGAAAGCTTAGATGCTTTTCTTAAAAGAGCCCTCTCACGAGGCCTTGATACTCAGTCGCAACCATCTCATCTTCCAACCTTTCTCTGTATAGACTATGTTGAAATAGGCAATGGGAAGAAGCAAGTTGAATATATCAATACACAGAAGCGCACAGAGCGGACAAGCCTTTCATAAGAAAAGGGCCTGCTCTAGGTAATAGTTTTATGCACGCGCTCGCCCATGCAGTCTCGAAGAAAATGGGTTGCCACAATAACGATAAATGTATAAAGTGAAGCTCCTAGAAAGAACTTAATCTGGTCATCAAACATGAAAAACCTTCTTCGAATTTGGGCATGGGTTTGTTCTTGATGCTCTATGTGAAGACCTGCAGCACTTCGTATTTGGGAACGAAGAGCCGGGTTATGATCCACAAGATTTCTCAGAGCTTCATGCAATGTGTCACCTGTAGCTTGAGATAGAAGTAGATCTGCAACAATAGCAGCAGATCCTTCGTTTAACCTTATGGGATACAACGAACGATGTAAGCGTTCAACAAAGATTTGATTATCTTGTCTTGCTTGAAATTCAAGGAAATGAATAATTTGCAGAGTGACTATTGCCGTGCGGCTGCGCCTTACAGGCGTGCTCAAAAAAAGCATTAATCCCATCCACAACGAAAGGCAGCGCTAAGTTGACACCGCATCGTATCAATGCATCAGAATTTACGATGCTCTGAAAAAGGGCAGGACTATCCGCTCGCAGCTGAGGCTCTGGTACCTGCAATAACAATTTCATAAGACTCCTAAGAACTGGACCAGCCTCGGTATCAGACAACAACTCATCGTCCAGAAATGTTAGCACGTTAAGTAAGGCGACAATGGTTTTGACCAGACGATTGATGTCATAAGCTGCGTGTTCCTTTGTGTAGCTCGGAAACTTTTCTTGTATGAGACCAAGAAATCCCTTTTGCATAAGATTTTCAGCAGTAAGACTCGCAAGCAGCTCTTTCAGCTTAGCTATGATGTGCTCTACCTCAGCACGTGAGAGCCCTAGCATAGTTTCTAGTTCCCGGACTACCTGAGGATCTGCTAAAAACCTTGTAAGATGAGTGCGGAAGTCCGTCATAGGGAGAAGATCACAAAGCTTGCTGTTTATAAATCCAATATAATCATCAAGGGTAAGATCCATAGAAATGCTATGAAGATCACTCTCATCTAAATCGGCCCTACAGGTAGGACATTTCATGGAAACAGAAGGCAAGGTGATGCTTTGTGATTTGAAATGGGAATCAAGGCAGTCCTTATGGAATCTATGTTTACAATGTAAGTGGGTTTCTTTTGCTTCTCTTAATAATTCTATTTTAAGCATACTATCTCTAGTCTTGTTATACCACGCTTCTACGCTAGGCAATTTGAGCATTTCGTGCTCAAGTGCTCCAGTAATATCCTCTTGCGCAGAAGCAGAGCGTATGCTTGTCACAAGTGCACTAAACTTCATAATGTCACTCTTGATCGATTCCCATCTAGCTATCTGGTCCTTAAGAGGTACCTTTTCTTCATCAGTAATGCCCGGAGAGTTTAACTGTTCACTCACCTTTGTGATATCTTTAGTGAATACTTCTTGCACACCCTCCAGAAACTCTGCACTCAGTATCTGTTCCATAATCTTTTTTAAACGAGTTTGAGCTGCCGTATATTTTTTCGTGACTTTATCAAAGAGCTCCTGCTCTTGAAGAATTGTATTTTGAATTAATCGTTTCTGTGCTGGTGGCATAGAAGGATCGGCTGAGAGCTTCAATAAAGAAGCTTTACGCTCTTCAGGGGCAGCTTTTAATACTTCTGGGGACAGCTTGACATACTGATTATGCTCGTTAACGAGGACTTCTAATACTGGCCCAAGGGATTCACGGCAGGTAGAACAGATATCAGCCTGAGCTTCTTGTTCTTCTAATGTCTGCACTTGAAGAGTAGCTATACTTGAGCCATTCATAAGATGCACAGATGTTGAAAAGCTGCTCACAAGAGCTACATAGAGAAATACACGATTCATAAAACCTCTCCTACGTCGATTTATCAATTCTTTATTAAATTACTATTTGATTATTAGTATAGCGGGAACTCTAAAAATTGCAAGCTGAAAAGTCGGGCACGTTCAAAGACTACCTACGATCACACACAGTTACGGAGCAAAGATGAGCACGATATTCACTCAGCAAATCTAGGTCTGCAGTATTTCGACTATGCATGCAAGAAGTCTTCTAAAACTGTTAGCTGGTTTTTTGACTAAATCACTGGGGAGCGCTTAATACTGAAGTCTTAGATGCATTTCTTAAAAGAGCCCTCTCAAGGGGCCTTAATAGTCGGTCGCAACCATCTCATCTTCCAACCTTTCTCTGCATAGAGTACATTGAATTCGGCAATGGAATAAAGCATGTTCAACGTATCAATACATAGAAGCATAAAGAGCAAACAAACCTTGCAAAGGCTTCTCAGCCTTTCTAGATCAGATCTTGAGCCTTCAACATAACACTACTAAATGCTCTTGGTTGAGATTCGTAAATAGGCGATAGGAGATATCTTCTTAAACTTTTATTATGTAAAATGTCTTACCAGGGCATTCATTAAGCTCCAAACAGGTATCGTAACGAGACCTATACATAGTAACCCAACAAGTGCATCAGTTCTTCTAAGCAGCTTCAAATGACCGTTTCGCCATAGGTATTGTGCCAAAACAGAAGGATTACCTATTCTCTGCAAAAATGCTTGTCCGACATGCGACCATTGCGACTTTGGCATAATTTTTTCTAGCATTTTCAAAAACCTCGCGCTATCCGGATCAGCTTGGTGGCTCCATGACAACAATAACGCATTTACAATAGTAACTATCCTATAATTCGCTGGCAATTGAGATTGTGGAATGGCTAATAATAAGTCTAAAAGACTCTTCAGAACTGGAATAACCTCATTATCTCGTGACCATTCATCTTCACGCCTTATTATCAGTGCACTTATAAGTGTGAAAGAAGCTGCTAGGTGATTGATATCACAAACCAACTGTTCTTTTGAGTAGCTCGGAAACGTTTCTTGTATAAGGCGAAGGAATCCTTTTTCTCCGAGATTGTTAGGCGTAAAACTCGCAACCAGATCTTTCAGCTTAGCTACGATGTGCTCTGCCTCAACCCGCGAGAGCCCCAGCATATTTTCTAGTTCCAGGGCCAACCCAGGATCAGCTAAAAACCTAGTAATTTGAGTGCGGAAATCCTCCATAGAGAAAAGCTCGCAGAGCTTGTTGTTTATTAATCCAACATAATCATCGTGGGTAAGCTCCATTGAAATTTGAAGCTGATCACGCCGATCTAAAGCAGCCCTGCAGGTAGGACATATCATGCGAACAACAGGTAAGGTGATGCTTTGTGATTTGAAATGGGAATCAAGACAGTCTTTATGAAACCTATGTGTACAATGTAAGTGGGTTTCTTGTGCTTCTTCTAATAATGCCTTTGTGAGCATCCCATCTATCATCTTGTTATACTGAGCTTCTAGGCTAGGCAACTTGAGCATTTCATGCTCAAGTGGTTCAGTTATATCTTCTTGCATAGAAGCAGAGCGTATGCTCGTCATAAGTTCACTAAGCTTTATAAAGTCACTTTTCATAGATTCCAATATAGCTATCTGGTCATTAAGAGACATCCTTTCTTGATCTCTAGTATGCAGCGAATTATACATGTCACTCGCTATTTCGATCTCTTTAGTGAGTAATTCTTGCACACAACCAAGAGACTCTGCACTCAGCACAAATTTCTTAATCTTTTTTAAACGAGCTTGAGCTGCCGTATATTTTACCGTGACTATATCAAAGAGCTCCTGTTCTTGAAGGATTGCATTTTGAATTAATCGCTTCTGCGCTTCTGGCATAGCAGGATCGGCTGAGAGCTTCAATAAAGAAGCTTTACGCTCTTCAGGAGTAGCTTTTAATACTTCTGGAGACAGCTTGACATATTGATTATGTTCGTTAACAAGGACTTCTAAAACCGGTCCAAGGGACTCACGGCAGGTAGAACAGATATCAGCTTGAGCTTCTTGTTCTTCTAATGCCTTTAGTTCAAGAGTTGCTATACTTGAGCCATTCATAAGATATATAGGTGTTGAGAAGCTGCTTATAGCAGCTACATAGAGAAACAAACGATTCATCAAATCCTCTTCTATGTCAAATTATCAATTTTTTATTAAATTACTATTTGATTATTAGTATAGCGGGGACTCTAAAAATTGCAAGCTGAAAAGTCGGGCATGTTTGAATGAGCCTAGTCTGATAGCTGCTATTTAGGCAAATAGTATTGTAGAGCCTCAGACGCTAAAGCGAAATTTAAACTTTTTTAGTACTTTGTAAAGGACATCTTGCTTTGTCATAAAAGGTGCTTATGAATGATAGTTTTGCCCTATATCGGCCGAGTATATATACCTAATAGCACCTTTATTGTTGGTTTTTTGTCCGTCATATAGGCCTAAAAGTTAATTTTTTGTACCTCCATAACGGACATGGGCACAGTTTACAAAATTTGTTGATATTTTTGTAGTGGGGGATCAGGCTCGCCTAAAGCTCTTTCTACAGGTTTTAAAGCCTTCATAGGCTGAAGGTGGGCTTTTTGGTCAATAGACAGCAGAAGTGCTTTTTGACTAAATCATTGCCGCGCG
The DNA here is from genome assembly GCA_013288045.1 of Candidatus Babelota bacterium. GTDB lineage: Bacteria > Babelota > Babeliae > Babelales > Babelaceae > PRDV01. Next base: position 12,470 of record JABDCP010000005.1, on the reverse strand, counting down.
GCATACTAATAGCCATTACCTAGCTCAATAGACTTACTAAGGATCTTCGTGAAAGCAGTTCTTTTACTCCTTGTTATATGCATGACTCCCCTATGGGCAGTCAATCCCCTAGCTGAGTCTCAAAAACAACCTACCAAAAAGAATCTTACCTCAAAACAACTACAGCACATGAAATATTTTGGGTTGAGCACTGCAAGCACCTACGGCTTTTTATACTTGATTTCATACACCTCAGGAGAGCAGATTTCCAAGAAAAGATTACTTGCTTACTCATTAGGGCTTCCCACTCTTTTGGGCTTAGGAATGTATTTTGGGGTACTCTTTCGAGTGAAACCATTTTCCACGCTAATCACTTAATAAAGGGGATGTATGAAACGTATCTTTCTAATAAGTACCCTTGCACTATCACTCCAGGCAACTCAAACTGAGCGCACTACACAGCTGTCACAACAAAACAGCTCCTTTCAAAAGTTTCTCACCACTTATGCAGGATGCTGTCTTATAGGAACGTATGCCTATTTATATTGGCAAGCACAACATTCACCTTCCCTATCTCATGGGAAGCTTTTTATGCTTGCGCTCGGATATACAGGAGCAGGATTCAGCATGGCTGCGGCCTCCTACTTTGCAACGATTCTCTGGTCGGAATCAAAGCTTTTGCAAGATAAGAAATCCTAGGTTGCACATGCTGCCGTAGTTGGCAACGAACGCCTAGTCTCGTAAAGATACCCCGTATTTTATTACCTTTGCCAGAAAACCCCATGGCTTGTTAAGCCTGGGGATGAATGTCAATCCTTTGCATGAGCGAACTTTGGAGAGTGCGTCCCAAGACGCTTGAACAAAAGCTAAGCGAGATTTGCTTTAGACCAAAAAAGAACTTGATAAAATAAGAATTAGAGTGAGCACGGGCCATTTGGATTGAAGTTTAAAAAATATTTGACTTTCATTTCTTGGCATAGTATTCTGCAGGCCATGGAAAAAATGTTCCACAAAACTTACAAATACAAACTAAAGCCTACGAAGGACCAACGAAACTTGTTTGCACAATTTGCTGGTGCAGCACGCTTTATCTTTAATATTGGCCTTGAGTGCGTAAAAAGAGCTTTAGACGCTGGTTTACCTATCCCAACATATACCGCTATAGCGAACATGTTGCCACTCATGAAAATATTAGAAAAGACGTGTTGGCTCAAAACAATCCATTCTCAAGTCCTTCAACAAAGCCTCAAAGATTTGTTTGAAAGTATCGAGGCATATTTTAAAAAGAACAAAAAACGAGGCTTTCCTAAATACAAAAAAAGGGGTCAACGGGCGTCGTTCCGGTATCCCCAAGGTGTGCGCTGTCGAGATGGAATGGTCTATCTACCTAAAATCGGATGGGTAAGGTATTGTGATTCTCGTCCCATTGAAGGAACCATTAAGCAAGCAACGGTTAAGTTAATCGGGGCGCATTGGTATGTATGCATTGTCTGCATTGTGGAAATTGAGGTCCCAGAGGTGCATATAACTGAAGACAAAGTGCTTGGGATCGATGTTGGTATAAAAAATTATATCAGCACATCTGATGGTACGAAGATAGATAATCCTGCATATCTCTATCAGTTGCTAGAAAAATTGAGATATCTCTCAAAATCATTATCAAGAAAGAAAAAGTTCAGCCAAAACTGGTATAAGACTCGTAATAAAATTCAGCGTTTGCATATCCGCATATCAAACCTTCGAAGAGATTTTATACACAAGCTATCAACAGTACTTACCAAGAACCACGGGGTATTAGCGATATGCATCGAAGATTTAAATATTCCGGGTATGGTCAAAAATAGAAAACTCGCTCGATCTATCTCCGACGCAAGTTGGGGTACCTTGTATGAATTTTTAGCATATAAGTGCGAGTGGCTTGGGAAGAGGTTTCTAAAAATTGATCGTTTTTATCCATCGAGCAAGCTCTGTTCTTCATGTGGCAACAAGCAAGACATGCCATTGCATGTCAGAGTTTATGATTGCGCAGTATGCGGACTAAGGCTAGATAGAGATATAAATGCAAGCATAAACATCCGCTCGGCCGGGACGTCCGAGTTAATAGCCTGTGGAGAGATACGCATTGGCGTTCTCAATGAAGCAGGAATCGGCGGCTTTTAAGTCGCGGAGGTTCAACTGCAGCAGATGTAAAACAAAATAATAACAAACAGCCCAAGAGCAGCCGCTTCTTGCCCTAAGTCAAACACTTTCAGTGATGAAGGACTTTTGGCAACGATACATAGATGTACAGCCTGGGTCTCATTTTTACAGTTTGGGTGTACTTCAATCATTTCAGAGCAGTTTTTTAATGCATAGAGCTCACTGTAGCACTCATTCATAGGCCTTGTTGAGCTTGAAATCGCTGCATTATTTTGAAGTAAAGGTACCCAAACCATCGTACACCGACGATCAATGGCGCGATTGAGGGCCGTTTTGTTATAAGCATCTTGTGCATCAATGTCTGCCCCATGAGTAGTAAGCAACTTAATAAGTGAAGAAGTATCTTCAGGGCTCAGAGATTTTTTACAGCATGCTTCTACTGTGTGATGAATAACTGTTCTTCCTCGATCATCAAGCTTATCTGCTCGAGCACCCGCTTGCAAAAGCATCGCAACTTGAGGAACGGCCCCTGCTTGGAGAGTAGCAATTAAAAGGGAACCATTGTTTTCGTCAAGATCGGTAAGTGCATCGAGAATGCCTCGAAGAAATTCAGTGCTTCTTAATGATGAACTGCGCCGAGTTGTTGCAATGGATGCACCCGTTGAATACTTGTCTAAAAATTCTCTGAGTGATGCGCCTCCTTTGATTAACAGAGCAGTTACAGCACGTACATCGATGTTATCTATGGCAAGATGCAGTGGCAGGAGGCCTGATTCATCCCTACTGCTTACATTCTCTCCAAGCTCAAGAAGCGTGGCAACCGTTTCAGGAGTTGCCCATTGGCTAGCAAGGTGAAGAGGAGTTAGCTGACCTCGATTACTCGTAAACCCATAGGTACTCAATTGCCTGAGAGCAGGCCAATTTGATGCAAGAGCAGCCAGGTGAAGTTGATTAAGTTCGGTAAGCATAGGTTCACCATGTAGACCTCTAAGAAAGTTAGCAGCGCCACCTAATCGGTACGGCACAAAGTGGAAATTCCCCTTTTTCTTGCCTGTCGTAACAAGGCTATCTATAACCTCCGCAGAACCAACTAGAGCGGCAACGTCAATAGGACTTATGGTATCTGGATAATGCGCTACCGGTAAAGCACCCCGCTCGATCAGTGATACAACCCTTTGTGGATTATTTGCAAGAATCGCTCGAAGCAATGGAAGATTACTTGGCTGTGTTTTTCTTAGATGCTTTTCAAGAGCGAACTTTAACTTTTCACTGGTATAGGTGCATCCAGAACCAGAAGGATCTATCTCCCTTGATTTACCGGTAAGAGCGACAAAATTGAAGACATCGAACGTATCAAATTGTGAGGCATCAGCAAAGAGTGCTTTAAACAGATCGCTTTTTACGAATGTAAAGAAGTTACTACCATAAGAGTCGATGTTTGGTTGAGCGCTTACCTCGCGAAGTTTCTTGACCACGTCTTGCTGTTCTAAGAGAGCTGCAAGGAAGAGGACATCGAGCAGTTGGACACCTCTCAGATGAGCATGTTCACCTTGATCAAAAAGCTCATCAATAAGATCTGAGCTCCCATTAAGTGCATAAAAAAGTGCTGTGAGCCCCCACTGATCTTGTTGAGCCACTTCAAAACTTCTCATTTTCAAAAGAAATCGAGCGACTTCCGTATGTCTTTGTGCAAGTGCACACATTAAAGGGCTTAGAACACGTGGAGGAGTTTTTTCATGTGTTAAAGCTAGATCTCTCGTCTTTGGCATGTCACCGGCAACAGCTGCCGCATGAAGGTCGCTTGCTTCAAGACACCGCTGAGTAACTTCTTCATCATGTGCATATACATCATTCTTGATGGCCTGAAGAATTCCAGGCTTACAGGGGCTTTCACGTGTGCGTATAAGTACTGCACCTTGTAGATAAAAAAACGACGTCAAAAAACATGCGTAGGTAAGATAACGAATATCCATGTGCAATCTCTCTCATTAAATAATATTGTGTTACTCAGGCAAGAAAGTCTTAGATAGTATCGTAGATCATTTTACTTCAGCTCGCAAATTCAAGTTGTGAGCTTCTTGATTATTCCATTCCCAAAGTCGTAACTCATCAGTTTCTTTAGAAGATAATTTCTGCGACTAGCCGCAGAATTAGTGAGGGAATAACCGACCGGGCATGACAACACACATATCATGGAGCACCCTTCGAACATGCTAGTTAGCTGTTTCTTGCGAGTGTGATTGAATCAGAAGTGTTTTCGTATATATTCTATGGGCTTTTGCAAGAAGCTCCTTACGCTCTGGGCTCAGATCGGTGTGCTCCTCAAAAGCTTCCCGGTAAGCCTGTATCATCCTAGCATCATAGTGATAAAAATAGTCGGGAATCAAACTTGCAAGGGCTTTTGCTTTTGCATTCGCAGCTACACGGGGTAGCAGAAGCGCTGCTCTTCTGATTTTAGCAAGAGTACAACGAAATCCGTGATCAAGCTCATCGAGTGGAAATGATTTGTAAAGTCTTTTAAGGCCTTCTTCAAGACTTCTTAGGGCATCCTGCGGTGACCCTTTAATTCGCTCAACCCAAGAAGCATACATCGCTTCAAGCAAAAAGTTACACATATCAAACGAACGAGCTAATCCTAGATACGCATACTGATAATCAATGCCAAGAGGTAGCATCGCAATGTGCTCCCTAACGGAATTAACATCACCTCTTTTTATGGCACGCTTAAAAGTATCAGCGGCGGGAAACGTAGAATAGGTTCTTTCAAGAGTCCGCTGCTCAGATCCAAAAAGTAAACCGCAAAATAGTGCATTACAAAGAAAAGCATGATAACGATTCATAGAATACCCTTTCAGAAGAGGACCTGCCCATATGCCGGCAAGTGTACTCTCAAATGCACTCAAAATCTATATTTTTGGGGAAACGACCTTTTTTGGAGATCCCTTATGAAAATTAGATATCAACATGTAACCACGGGGGGCACGGAAATTGTAAGACAGTTCAGTGATTTCAAAGTTTTACTAATCATAATTGGCTTTTTCCACTTATGATTGGTAATTTTTAGAAAGTTTTGATATTGGAGTACCCTATGCGTCGCCCATTTATTGGTAGAAAGAGTGAACTAGCAGAGCTTTCAGAATTATTTGAAAAAAAACTGCAAGTCTCGTCGTTATTCAGGGGCGTAGACGAATCGGCAAAAATCGTCTCGTTGAAGAATTTGCTAAAAAGCATACCTTCTACCACTTTTCCGGTAGCCCCCCTGTCGCTGTTACAACGATGCAATCACAATTAAAAGTTCTTCCTGAAGTCTTGGGTTAGTTCTCACGAGTTCGGCAAGGATATCAATGTTAGTCCGAATATGTAATCGATGCGAATTAGAAAACTCATTAAGCGCATACATATCCCAGGTAGCACCATTAAAACTTCCGATTCTCTTCTTTTAGCTTAGAGGCCCAATAATAAAACAGTACGCACGGCATGATTATACCTAAACCCGGCAACCGTACGAGCTGGTAATAATGTGCGATACGTGCTGATGCTGCGGCAACGAGGAAGAGCTACAGATAATCCTGGTGAGATGACTTCAATTGCACAAGAGATTTCGCAACCTCACGAATTATTTCTGGCCAACCTATGGTCATATCAAGGTATTCTACCCCTCGTAAGGTATCGATGATTTGTTGCAGTATGTATTCTTTTCACTCCGTCATAGCAAGGGGGGTCTGATTCGGCAATCACTTCTGAATGATTCTTTTTAAGATGCGGCCTTTTAATAACGTCGAGAAGGACCATTAGGTCACGCGAGCTAATTTCAAGAGGTATAGTGCCATTATACAAAGGCAGATCACCAACAATGTTAAAAAGTAATTTGAGGACATGGCAAGTCCTCTTGCAACCGTGAATGAGACATCATCGTCTGAAGAACACACTATTTTCAATGGACGAAAATAGTGACCTTTCTTATGAAACATCAGGAAGAGGCATAATTTTATAGAGCAAAATGGCTTATTTTTTCAGAAAACATGGGTCCGGCATAATAAAATTGACAAATTTGAATATTCTGATACTTTGAAATGTAACGCATCTAATAATAAAAATAAAAATGGGTGACTAATTGAAAATTTTCACCCTGGTTACAATCGAAGGGAAAATAACCATGAACCGTATAACCGTACTTATTCTATGTGCACTGACAATGTACTACCCTGCTGTTACTGCAGAGAGCGGTAGCGCCGCATCTAAAGTAAGAGCAAAAGTGCATATTCAGCTTAAAAAGCAGGCACCACAACTGAGAAGTCCACAAAAAAAAGAGGCCGCACCATGTGTGTTAGCTCTCGGACAAGACAAGCCTTGCGTACCTGTAACCCAAAAAAACCGCTATGCAAAAATACTTCATGCATTAAAGACCTCTTATAAAGCAGCACTGGACGTGCAGCCATTTATGAGAAAATTAGTTCTTTTTGCAGAAGTACTTTTTCAAAATAAAGTAACTCCTAGCTCAGCTGCTAAAGGGCCGATAACTCAACAAATCAAAGAGGACACACCATTTGCATTAGCTCTCCAACGAGCTAATGCTCACTTAAAGCATGTGCCTACAAACGAAAAAAATCTCTATGCAAAAATGATTCGCGGACTAAAAGCGCCCTATGATGCATCTTTAGACGTGCAGCCTTTTATAAGAAAATTAGCTATAGATGATGGATTTGGGCTGACAAACACGTTAACAAAATCAGTTTTTGTAGAAGCATTATTTCTGGATAAGAAAACCTCGAAGCTTTCTAGTTCTGGAAAATTAAGGATCAAGCCTGGAACGAGTTTGAACATTCCTAAACCAGCACATACACTTTTCCATTCGATACAACTTGTTGGACCAAAATCGGCAAACTTACATTATGGGGATAAGGTCTTCTTGAATCCAAAGTTTCTTGAGAATGGTCTTCTTCAGATTTTTATCGAAGAGGTCGAAGATCGCTTTTTCTTGCATCAATATCATAATTTCGATTTTACGAGTAAAGCTTTCAGTCCCAGCGAGCTTGAGCAGCCCGGCTTATCTGATGCAGATAAGGCCTTTAGGAAAGACTTCAACAACTGTTGTGACTTTCTAAATTTTGCTGGTTTTCAAGAAGGGGTTAGTTTAGCCTCAATTAATGCGCAAAGGAGAGAGCTCTATGCAAAAAATAATTTTGCACGACTCTGTAAATGGGAACCAGATGTACTTGATGGAACTACGCATAAAATCCCTCTCGTCACCCATAAAATCTGGGTAACCTCAGATGATCTGCCTAAAGACCCCTCACCACAATATATTAAATGGCTTGAGTCAAGTATAGCCAACAATAATGAGCCTTCCTCAGGTTGGAAACATTATTTTTGGATAGAAAGCAAAAAAAAGCTCCCTAAGTTAGCAGCACTTCTTGAAGGTCATCCAACTATAATCCTTCGGGAACTCAGTGAAGTATCTACCCAGTTTAAAACGGCTGACCTTTATAAAGAGGCCATACGTGAACGTAAGTTTGGAAAGGCCACCGATATTATTCGTCTTGAGCTTCTTGGGATCTTTGGTGGATTTTATTTAGATACCGATTATGAACTGTTTCAATCACTTATTCCTTATGCAAAAGCCTACCATATGATCGTGGGGCTCGAACCGATGTCCGCCTACTTGTGTAATGCCTTCATCGGCTCATGCCCAAATCATCCGGTCATCAATAGGGCACTTGCCATGATTACCAGAAATCTTAGTACTCAGGCCCCAGACTATGTTAAAAATGCTCCCGATAATGGATTTAAAACTATTGTCGAAACTGGCCCAGCAATGTTTACCTTTGCATTTGCCCTTGCAGGTGGTTTAGAGGAATATACCGATATTGTACTTCCACCTCAGATGCTCTACCCAGCACAATCGGATACTTATCCTTCAAAACAAGTCGTAGTTCCTCGGGGGAAAATACCCGCATCAGCTCTCGGTGCACATTATTGGAATACTGCCTGGATGGATCCACAATTTGGAAGCAAGGGATAAAGAATACTATAGCATGAGGAGAAGAGCTTTTCTCCTCATGCTGGTAATCATAATTGACTTTTTCCATTTATGAGTGGTAATTTTTAGAAACTTTTGATATCGGATTTTGCTTAAAATGAAGATCCCATGCATTTTTTATTTTTCCAAGAAAATCAGGATCGCAAGATCCCATCAAACTTATTTCATCAAAAAGAATAATGACACGTCCGGTCTTTGTGCGATCTGCGAGTAATTTAAAAAGATCCGCCCAGTCAGTTGCGAACAATCCAAGGGAGAGCAAAAAAACTTTGAAAACTAATCTACCTGCTTTGCCCGTACCTACTCTCAATTACCACCAAAATCTATATTTTTTGAAAAAGACTTGTGTATACTCCTTCAAAAGGAGATCTGATGAAAATTTCATATCCACAATGGCTTACTAAGAACGTCGTCGGATTTAGCTTGGCGAGCACTATGAGTGACGCAAGTCATGAAGTTGTACCACTCATACTTCCTCTATTGATTTCTCAGTTGCTCGGAAAAGATGCCGCACCTCCTTATGTGGCCCTTATTGGAGGAACCTCTACAGCCGTAGCAAGTCTCTCGGGCCTCTATGCTGGAAAATTAAGTGACCAGCTCCCGAACCGTAAGCCTATGATTGTGTTTGGCTATTTTCTTGCAGGATCACTCGTAGGTCTCCTTGCTTTTGCCAACCATTGGGTTACCGTATTTCTCCTCATGACAGGAGCCTGGATTGGAAGAGGTGTCATCAGTGCTCCCCGAAACGCTATCATTGCTGATTCAACACCTCAAGCCTATTACGGGAGAGCTTTTGGATTTAGACAGGCCTTTGATACTCTCGGATCGATACTAGGTCCACTCATTGTGTATTTTCTTGCTGACTGGTCACCGCATAAGCTCTTTTTGCTCACGCTCATTCCAGGAGTTCTTGCCTGTCTTATCATATATATGCTGGTCAAAGATGTGCCCCATACTGTCACCAACGAACCATTTTCGTTCTTGTTTATCTTTAAGAATTCCTTACCCAGGGCTTTCTATTATCTTATGGGGGTTTTTCTGATGTTTGGGTTAGGTAATTTTAATAAAAGTCTCTTAGTACTGCGGATGCAAGAAGTACTCTCTCCAGGGGCTTCTGCAGCAGTAGCATTAAGTACTGTTGCTCTTATGTATATTTTCCGCAATATTGTTCAGACATTTTCAAGTTATGCAATGGGAGCTCTCAGCGATAAGATAGGGCGCCTTATTCCTTTAGGGATAGGAGGCTTTGGATTTTTTGGGATTATGTCTTTTCTTCTTGCCTGGCAGAGTACCTCACTCATTTCAGCCCTCTGCATCTTCTTCCTTTCAGGATTTAGCGCAGGAACGTACGTAAGTCTACAGAAATCTCTTGCTGCGGATGTTCTACCTGAGAATGTACGTGGAACAGGCTATGGCATTATCAACACTATTGATAGTCTCGCTGCGTTGCTCTCGAGTATTATTCTAGGAATCATCTGGCGGATGATAGGCGCCAAAGCTGCATTTTGCATAGCAGGGACTATAAGCTTTCTCAGCATTATCGCCCTACTTCTCCTACGCCGTTTTCAAAAAAAATAGGACTGAGTCATCAAGTAACCAAGTAGTAGCGCTGCAAAGCTAAGCAATAAGAGGTACTCAAATGCAGAGTACCTCCTTAATCACTTAAAAACCAAATGAAAAGTTAAATGCTGGGCGATGAAATGATCGACGAGAGTGACGGTAGTATGGTCTGTGATATGAACGATACTGACGTACATAGGTAGGTTGTACATACACAGGTTGCACATACTCCACCATAGGTACCCTCTGAACATACACAGGCTCTTGGTAGACTACCTGAGTTGGACAATTGAAACACGTTGAATTATAGGTTGGATAGGCATAACGATGGGCAAAGGCCGGAGCACAAAGCCCAAAGCTTACCACAATCGCAGCAAGCGAAATTTTAAGCAAGTTCATAGAAGTTCCTCGATGTTATATTTCTTACTATTTATACTAATTGAATTATAACAAAAATGATGAAAATGTCAAAACCTTAGCCCTATTTTGGCACATTTTTCAGATACGATTAGCGTGTATCCTGCTTCTGCATCAGCTTGTATAAACGACTTTGGACATCTTCTTTAAACCGATTAATGAAAGACTCTACAAAGAAATCTATATCAAGCGAGTCATCCTTAATAAGAGGCGTTAAGTCCATTGCAAAGGCACTACCGGTCTGAACATCAGTCTGATGGCTTGCTGCATAGGTCGCATGGGCCTTTCGGCGCCCCATAGTAGCAAGGTCATACCGCTTTCCACCTGAAATTTGTGACTCAAAAGCTCCAAGAAGTTTTAGCTGAAGGCTTTCATGAGATGAGCAGTCAAACGTAATTTTGTCCTCATCTATGAGCCAATCAAGATCACGCCACACTTCAGAGCCATAAAGCTTTTGAGGGCGCTCTATATGCGGCATACGACGTAAGGCCTCTATCACTCTAAGACTCACTGCTACGTGCGTATCATGTTTATCAGCCAAATTGTGCGTATAGAGAACTTCGGGCTGTGTTTTTCTGATAATACTGATGAGATCTTCAGCAAGAAGATCATTAGGGGATTTTATCTGAGAACTTGGATAGTCTAAGAATACTTGTGCAGCATACTCCCCTATCATAGCAGCACTCATCTGTTCTTTCGTCCGAACTGCTCGCATATCATCATCAGTGTACGTTGTATACGTGCCTGATCGAGGGGAACCTCGCCCGTCAGTCACAATAACACTAGTAAACCACTGATATCTCTGCTGAAAAGAGGCAAGGATACCATCGATAGCGAGAATCTCAGTATCATCTTGATGCCCAACAATGGCCAAGTGAGTCGTTCGCCCTAATGCTGCTTCAGCATCAAGACCATCTGGTACGAATATAGATGAGGCTGGTTGATTGAATTTCATGTCTTTTCTTAGGTATGTCTAAGCGAAGATCATGAGGCATTGAGTCTTTTTTGTCAAGCCAATTCCACCCACTTGCTCGTACCCCCAGCTCAACATTTCATCAATTTTTTTTCTTGATCTTGATATGTTCAAGCAGACTTTGTTGTCTGATCTTGAGATCTCTTCCATAGAAAATAGAACAAACCTAGTATTGCACCATATTTCAAGGTGTTCACCAGTTTGCGCTGTGCTATATTCGACAGAGCTATTCACGTATACTGACTTTCACAATATGCAGATACATAAGAGCTCCAAGAGCTATTGCTCCTCCTAGGAGCAGGCGCCTCTTCTTACTTTTAGAAGCGGCTATCTCTACTGGCGGCTTGGCTGAATTGCCAGGCTCCATAGGTCTTGTACCAGACGTTGGGTTAAGCGCACGAGAGTTGCCTGGTCTTCCGATCCGCTTAAGTTCTTGAGGATTCATTTCTGCACAATCCCAATTAATTACGGTATGTATCATCTCAAAAGAGCCAGTAGACAAAAGGAACTTAACAACCTCATAACAGTGGAGTCCCCCAGCATAGAGGACAATATGATGATGAGGAGATTGCAATATGTTGGCTATCATTTCTAAATCAGCAAGTACAACGTAGGGAGTCGCTCCAAAAATTAGTTCGTTATAGAGATCATCCCCAAATCTTGAATCGGTTATTCTTTTGCAATATGCCCCATAGGAAGTCTTCAGTTTGCTAAGTGTTGTACCCATTAATGCTTTGTACCCATCCCATACCTGAGTTCCGTAGTTTTGGATAATAGCACGACGATCAACTCGATGTTCCAAGCTACCTCCATGCAATACTGATAGAAGACATCCAGGGTAATCCCCTCGCCAGGTATCTGCGGGAATAAAGCTCAATTGGCGTAGACGATTCGTGATAAGCCGCTCGGGATAGGAGAGGAGAAGAACATCATCCGGAATAAAGTTTGGTGCATGTTCCCAGATCACCGTTGTATCATGGGGATTTATTCGATTAAGGCGCTCAAGGGACTCAACAAGGGCCTTCTCGGAAGGATATAGGCCCTCTTTAATTTCATCGCAGGAGAGATTATGCATTTGATCACGAGATAGTTTCTTAGAATCTTTATGAACATCATACACAACATCCAGCGTTGTTTGTGTTCCAGGACTGTATAACCGCGTATACCCACACACATAGCAATATACTACTGGGTGATAGAAAACATGCAATAGGAGGAGTATGCTGTATATCCTGTTCACGAGCACCCTTCCTGTTTAAATTTTTCTCTAGATCTGTATTTAAGCGGCCAGTGCACTCTTATATTTTTGATTCTTCATCAATGCGTAGTAGAGCAAACCTGGTATTGCACCGTATTTCAAGG
>JABDCP010000004.1 GCA_013288045.1 Candidatus Babelota bacterium | reverse complement strand
TCCTTGGCACGTATGGTAATAAAAACCTTCGAGCCGAAGCGCTTATTCTTCTTGGTAATGAAAGGCATACAGATGCGACTCACACAGCTGAGGTTGATTGGTACAAAGAAGCTATCGGTGTGCTTGGCAAAGATGGGGAGGCACGATTACAAGCTCAAGCCTGTATCGGTCTTGGAGATTGTGGATACACCGACGCTACTCATCAAGATTCTGCTAAGTGGTATTTGGACGCTCTTTCCGCTAAAATTGGTGATAGCGATAACGAAGAAGTTCTGAAAGCTCGAGCATGTATCGGGCTTGGCAGAGCACACTATGCAAAAGATCAACACAAGTTAGTGAGCAAAGCCCACTGGTATGTTTGTGCGCTTCGCCATCTTGAAAATGTGTTTGTACTTGACGTATCTTCTTTATTGCTCGCAGAAGTCTTTATCGGTCTTGGCGATGCCGGGTATACTGATTATAAAGCTTCATATTATTTCGACACCAAACGTAGAACTGTGGACTACTGGTATCTACGTGCGCTTCATTTCAATGCTGAAAATGGCGATAGAACTCTCTATGTTCGAACTCTTATCGGCCTTGGTAACTATTATTGCTCACAAAATGATACCGCGCGAGGGTTAGACTGTTTTCAGAAAGCATTAGTGTGTGCTCCCGAGGATATGAAAATGAGCATCCAAGAAAAAATACAAGCCATTCAGGACCTCATTAGATCGCATAATGCTGCTGGAGAAGACAGCAAGGCTACACACAGTTCTGATAGAGAAGTGATCAAGAGTGAGGAATAGAGACATACTATTTTAGAGATCACACAACCCATCTTCCTGCAAGACAAGAGACTCATTAAAGCTCCTTCGTGGTGCCTTAATGAGTCTCATTGCTATTTACAGATTATTTGTCCCAATCAAGAGACCCTGCAGTTTGATATTCAGTAACTCGAGTTTCAAAGAAGTTCTTCTCTTTGGTTAAGTCGGTAGATTGCGACATCCAGGGAAACGGATTGTTTTTACCATATTGCTTTGGTAAATCGATTCTTTCAAGACGGCGGTCAGCTATATACTCTACATAGTCGCAGAACTGCTGTGCATTGATGCCGAGCATCCCTTGAGGGCAGGCATCAAAGGCATAGGTCTTTTCAAGAATGACCGACTTTCTTATCAGTTCGACAAGCTCATCTTTAAATTCAGGAGTCCAGACTTCTGGATTTTCGTCCTTGATCGTATTGATAAGATCGCAACCAAAGGCTAAATGGAGGCTTTCGTCGCGCATGATATACTCAAACTGTTCACCGATGCCGATCATTTTGTTTTGACGTTTAAGCGCAAGCATCATAGCAAAGCCAGCATAGAAGAATATTCCTTCCATAATTACATAGAACCCGATGAGGTCATGTAAAAAGCGTCGAATGTTTTCTGGCCCAACGGTGCTAAAGCTTGGATCTAAAATAGATTTTGTAAGGTCAACGACAAAATCATCTTTTGCTTTGATGCTTGGTACCGTATTATACATATTAAAAATTTCATCGGGATTAAGTCCCAATGAGTCACAACAATAGATAAACGTATCGGTGTGAACTGCTTCCTCGTAAGCTTGACGCAAGAGGTACTGGCGGCACTCGGGATTCGTTACATGTCGGTATACAGTAAGCACGAGATTGTTTGCCGTCAGTGATTCTGCCGTTGCAAAAAATCCAAGGTTCCAGAGAATCAGTCTTCGCTCAGTATCTGATAAGACATGGGGTGATTTCCATTGCTCAACGTCTTTCTGCATCGAGATTTCTTCAGGGGTCCAGTTGTTAGCAACTCCATCTTTGTAATGCTGACGAGCCCATAGATAGCGCATAGGTAGGATCTTATTAGGATCTACCGTAGAGTTATTAATTATTCCGTTTATTTTCGCCATGAAGTTCCTTTATAGTTACTGACAGGTTTCACATTCTGGATCGATGAGTGAGCATGCTTTTGGTAATTCAAAAGAAGCGTCACTTTCCATCGATGTCAATGAAGCACCCATGTAGGTATTTTTAGCAATTTCTTCAGTTGCATGAGCTTGCGCAGTAGCTTCTTGAGGCATATCTTGCGCGGCTCCATATTCACGTTTTTGAGTAAACCCAAATTTCTTCGCATCGAGGGTCGATTTTTCAATCTGACTTGCACCCAAGGTACGCAAGTAGTATGTAGTTTTTAGGCCAAGCTTCCAGGCTGTCATATAAATATCATGCAGCTGCTTACCCGATACACCTTTCATGAACACATTATGCGATTGACTTTGATCGATCCATCTGCCACGTGCAGCCGTAATCTTTAACAGCCACATAGGGTCGATATCAAAGGCTTCGAGGTATTTTGCTTTAATCTCCTCAGGGATAGAGCTGATCATATGCACTTGCCCATCATAATATTTAAGCTGTTGAAGCATATCTGAGTTCCACAATCCAAGCTTTTTCAGATCTTGTACTAAATAGCTATTGACCACGGTAAACTCACCGCTCATGTTGGCTTTTACATAGATATTTTTGAAGATAGGCTCGAAGCTCGGTACAGTTCCTGCAATCGTAGAAATCGTTGCAGTAGGGGCAATTGCCATCAAATTAGAATTGCGCATGCCGTATTGCTTAACCATGGTGCGTAGGGGAGTCCAATCAAGCACCCCATCTTGAGGAGCTGATGGATCAAGTTTCATGCCACGTTCTAATTCGAGTAAAGCAACGGTATCTTGAGGAAATAATCCCCGGTCCCATTTTGATCCTTTATAGGACTCATAGGTTCCTCGCTCACGTGCTAACTCTGATGAAGTGCGAATCGCATGGTAGGCGATCTTTTCCATCGTTTGGTCTGCAAACTCAAGTGCTTTTTCAGAACTGAATGCAATATCAACTTGGTAAAAAGCATCCTGCAATCCCATAAGGCCTAGGCCGATAGGGCGATGGCGTTTGTTGGCTGTTTCTGCTTCTTTAATCGGATAGAAGTTGATATCGATCACATTATCAAGCATGCGAACAGCAGATTTTACCGTCTTTGCAAGTAATGGTTCATTCAACTTCTTGTTGTCGATCATGCGTGAGAGGTTGATAGAACCTAAGTTACAGACAGCAACCTCTTCAGCAGAGGTATTGAGGGTAATTTCGGTACAGAGGTTTGAGCTGTGTATCACCCCTATATGATCCTGGGGAGAACGGACATTACACGCATCTTTAAACGTGATCCATGGATGGCCCGTTTCAAAAAGGCGACTTAACATTTTGCGCCAGAGCTGTGTTGCGGGAACAACCTTAAAAAGGGGCATCTGGCCTTGTTGTGCTTTTTTCTCATAAGCGATATACCGAGCCTCGAAATCTTTTCCAAACGTGTGATGCAATTCAGGTACATCATTCGGTGAAAAGAGGGTCCAATCTTGATCTGCAAGGACACGCTTCATAAACAGGTCCGGTACCCAATGAGCGGTATTTATATCATGCGCTCTGCGCCGTTCATCACCCGTATTTTTACGAAGGTCAAGAAAATCTTCGATCTCCATGTGCCAGGTTTCAAGATACACTACTGTGGCTGCACGCCGTTTACCGCTACGGTTAATAGCTGCGGTGACCGCATTGTTGATTTTTAAGAATGGGATTACCCCCTGGCTTTCTGTTTTGATACTCTTAATAACTGACCCGACCGCACGAATATTTGACCAGTCATTAGCAACACCGCCAGACCATTTAGAGAGTTGAGCATTATCTCCTAAGCATTTGAAGATATGTGTTAAATCATCCTCTACCGTTGTTAAAAAGCATGAGCTTAATTGAGGACAACCAAGACCTGCATGGAGCAAGGTAGGCGTACTTGGAACATAATGCAGTTGCGACATTACCTCATAAAATTCTAAAGCGCGCTCATTTTTTTGGGGCTCATTATAGGCTAATCCCATTGCTACACGCATCCAAAAAGTCTGAGGAAGTTCTATACGGGTTGATTCCTGTTTCACAAAGTAGCGTTCATAAAGTGTTTTGAGTCCCATATAATCAAGAAGAAGATCGCGCTCAGGGTGGATATGTTGAGCAAGATACTCAAGATCAAATTCACTCATCCTTGCATCATAGATTTCTGCGGCAATACCCTGTTGGATGGCCTGTACAAATGACTTTTGATAGGTCGCTTCAAAGCCTGTAGCAAGCACCGATTGTTTGGTGACTTCTTTAAAGAGCTTTTTAAAGAGAAGTCGAGAGGCTGCTAAACCATAGGCTGAATCCTGTTCGATAAATGAGCTCGTTGACAGGATTAATGCTTCAGCAATTTCTTGGTGATTTACCCCATCAAAAATATTCCGTAACGTTTCATCGAGTATACTTTGAGCGTCAATGCTCTGCTCAAACTGCGTTGAAGCCCAGGCAATAGTGCGCATAATGCGCTCTTGCTCGAGTGGTTTTCTTGAACCATCTGCTGCGGTAATCGTTAAAACTGGATCAAGTGATTCTTGATATGGTTGCTCATTAAATTCGTGAGCACCTTGTATGCGCATCGCGCTGCGTACTTGTTCCATAGTATCCTTTCATTATGCCCTATTCATTGCCCAATCCTCATACCGCACAAAAAAAGCGAATACTCCTCTCTCTCCTCGTAGTTTTTTATCCTCCAGATACTTTTCTTTTTTTTACGCTGAATATAATGAATGGCATAGATTTTCACCACCACAGGACTAATTTTTTGTGTCGCTCGGTTTTGCCAACATCGTATTCTTAATGTACCGCTTTCATACCCCGTAAGCAACCAGTATTTTAATCTTTTTTCCTTGAAAAAATAAGGAAGTTGAACTTTCGTTTTCTTGCTTACACATGAAGGTTCTCGCGCTCTTTGGTGCGAGAGATTCTTCTTTTAGGCATGCATTAAAAGTCATCAGTCTCTTTAGGAAGTTGAAGAAAGCAGTAATCGAAGATGAAGAGTACTCTGGCAAGATAGATTGAATGTTGCTTACTCGGGATTAAGAGGAGGCAAGCTAGTAACCATTTTCAAGTAGGGTAATATAGGGATCGAAACGATAGAGCTTATCGCGCTTTTGCTTCGTGACCTCTTGCAAGAAACCTAGGGCGACGAATTGGAGAATTATTTTGGAGGAGGTATTGTAGGTCTTATTGAGATGCTTACTCAGTTCTCGAATATTAACGATTGGCATCTGAAACATGAGATCTAAAGCTTGATAGGGGGCTTCACCCATTTTACCTAGAATGCTATCATTGCGTATGAGCTGTTGGATTTCTTCTTCAAGAGCTTGAATCTGCTTTATGCGCTTAAAGGCATCAAGACTACTATCTCTGATTGCTTTGAGATAATAGGCTAACCAGCCCTCGAAGTCTCCCACCGTACGCACCGCATTTAGTCTCATATAGTATTCAGAATGGTGCTTCTTAAAATAATAGGATGGATAGAGAGCAGGAATAGATAAGAGTTCATTCTTAATAAGCATGAGCACAATAAGCATTCTACCTATCCTTCCATTGCCATCAAGAAAGGGGTGTATCGTCTCAAATTGTACGTGGGCAAGGCCTGTTTTAATAAGTGGAGGATAATCGTCTGAGCGATTAATATAACTTTCAAACTCACCCATGAGATCGGGTACCTGAGATGCAGGGGGAGGAACCAACTCTCCTACACGAACAGCCTGTTTCCTGAAATTCCCCGGGTTACTATGATCCTCTCCACAAAGTGTCATTAGTGCCTTATGGGCACCTAAGATAACTCGATTTGCGATAGGCAATCCTTCCTTGGTAATCATAGCCAAGGAGATATCGAGTGCGTTTGTATAATTTAAAACAAGCTCAGTCTCCTTATTCGGTTTTGAATCAACCAAGGTTTGTGAATAGACATCAAATAAGGTGGTATGTATCCCCTCAATAGCAGAAGATAAAAGGGCCTCTTTAATGACGTATGCTTTGATAAAACGCTGAGGATCAGGAAGCTGTGCAGCAAGAGCATTTAATTGCCCAAGCTGGAAGCTCGCTTCGCCATACAGCATCGTGAGCTCTTGAGTTAACTGTAAAGGAGGGTTCTGCGGTGGCAGGGGATTCGGAATAAAATGTTCAATGTCACCTATCTTCAGATACGTGCCCGTAACGCGCATGGGACTCCTTTTAAGCATTGTAAGTATCGGGGAAAGCATAGTGCAGATTTGCTTTAATTTCAAGGAAGGCTTGTTTTTTAAAATAATAATAGAATAGAGGAAAAAGCTAAGGTAGTAAAGATGGGGAAAAGTGAGGGAAATTCGATCCTGAGGGGCTATGCAGAATTTCGGGAAGAAAAATGTATCGGCATCTTATTTCAAAAATTAGATGTTTTTTGAAATACTCTTGGGGGAGCATGGGCCTTATTTCAATCGAATGAAATATCTCCCTCACGACAAGCTGGCTATTTCAAAATGTGGCATCGCTTTGAAATAGCTTTGGGTATAGTATGTTATTTCACAAGATTTCGTACCCGCCATACCTTTAGGAAATCTTTATAAATCTATCATTGTTTTAGTGATAAAAATATGACAACCTATCACTCATTGAGTGATAAGAATAGCTGATTAAAAGAAAAGGCTTGTGGTACTAACTTTGAAACGAGAGCAGCGGGCTCTTGAAGAAGGTATGAAAGAATTACGCGTCGAAGGTGAAATAATAGCACTCGATTCATATCTTGAAAAAGGATTACCTCTTTAGCCGAAAAACTTCCCAATTATTCAGTGTCTTATTAATAACCCAAGATCATTTCCTTATTCTCAAAGAACTGGATTTACGGTATACTTCACAAGTAAGTTTATATTGATTTACCAAAGGTGCACCGATGAAAATGTTACGCGTATTCTTATTACAAGATGTCGAGAATGTTGGTATGGCTGGCGAGATTATTAAAGCGGCTGAAGGGTTTGCTCGAAACTATCTGATACCAAGGAAACTTGGCCAAGAAGTGACGGTAAAAAATGAAGCTTCGTTTGCTCACCGAGTAAAAACGATCGAAAAGCGCGAAGAAGTAGTTGCCACAAAGACTTCTATGCTTGCAGAAAAGATTAAAGGTGTACAACTAGTGCTTAAACGTAAAGTCCATGATGATGATCAACTCTATGGCTCGATAAGCCCTCGTGAAATTGTTGATGAGCTTTCTGCTCAGCAAAATATCACTATTTCAAATAGCCAGGTGATTATCGACAAAGCAATTAAAACTAAAGGCCTGCATACGGTTATCATTAAATTATCCTCTAAATTGCAGCCAACGCTTAAAATAAAAATTGTTCCTGAAGCTACTACTGCGTAACTATGCAAAAAACAGGTACTCAAAAAAAACAGAAGAGTGGACTTGCCGAGCGTGTACTTGGCAGGACACTTCCCTTTAGTCTAGAAGCAGAACGAGCAGTACTTGGCTCTTTGCTGCTTCATGATGGGTACTTTGCTGCCATCGCGGATGTACTGGTTCCCCAGGATTTTTATAGCTTAGCGCATCAGACTCTTTTTAAGAGTATGCATGAAGTAGTTGCACGCAGAGAGCGACTTGATATGATTACGCTGCAAGATGAGCTTGAAAAAAAAGATGTGCTTACTCAGATCGGGGGGATCTCCTATCTTCTGTCGTTACAAGAAGATATTGCCTCAGTAGGGCTCATTGAACAGCATGCAAAGATTATTAAGGAAAAAGCGGTACTTCGTGAGCTCATTCAATCAGCTACCGATATCATTACCAACTGCTATGCGCAGGACGATAAAGAAATCGAGACCGTTCTTGATGAAGCTGAACAGACGATCTTTAGAATATCTCAAAAGCGGGCGCAGCAGAGCTTTGTTAAAATCGATGTCTGCCTTAAAAAAACCTTTGAGCATCTTTCTAATATACAGTCGCATGATAAAACGATTACCGGTATAGCAACCGGTTATAAGAAGCTTGATGAGATGACTAACGGGTTTCAAGCAAGTGACTTTGTGGTCCTCGCTGCTCGGCCATCTATGGGTAAGACCGCACTTGCCATGTGTATTGCTCGACATGCAGCTGCCCAGAATCTCTCAGTGGGATTCTTCTCACTTGAGATGTCCGCAGAGCAGCTCACATTACGTTTGCTTTCTGCTGAAGCGGGTATTCCTCATCAAAAGATTCGTAATGCAAACATCAGCTCAGAAGAGTGGGTAGAGCTTACCTACGTAGCTGCGCGGTTTGGTGCTATGAAAATGTTTATCGATGATACCGCTATGCAAACTATTATGGATATTCGCACTAAGGCGCGCAAACTCAAGGCTGAGCAAAATCTTGATATGCTTGTTATCGATTATCTTCAGCTCCTGCATGGTCACCGCCAATATGAAAATAGGCACCAGGAAGTATCAGATATTTCACGGTCGTTAAAAGCGTTAGCCAAAGAGCTCAATATTCCGATTATAGCGTTATCGCAGCTTTCTCGAGCTGTTGATAGTCGTGTTGATAGAAGACCGATGCTTTCCGATCTTCGGGAATCGGGAGCTATTGAGCAGGATGCTGATCTTATTATGTTCTTATATCGTGATGTAGTGTATAACCCCGACACAGAAAATCCTGCGCTAGCTGAGCTTATTCTAGGTAAGCATCGTAATGGTCCTACGGGTACTATGTACCTGCATTTCCAGAACAATCTGACACTCTTTCAAGATATGGACTGAGTATGATTATCCTTGGCATAGATCCGGGTTTAGCTATAACCGGGTATGCGATCATGAAGAAAGAGAAGCAGAAAACCGAAGTCCTAGATTACGGAGCAGTCTGTTTTCAGAGTAAAAGCTCGTTAGAAAGTCGTATCGGCACCTTTTATGCTACCTTTCGTGAAAAAATTATCACAGCTCAGGTAACAAACATTGCTTTGGAGACGCCATTCCTTGGAAAAAATCCCCAAAACTTCCTAAAGTTAGGGTACCTCAGAGGCATAGTCTATCTTCTTGCTGATCAGCACGGTATTGGGATTGAAGAGTTCGCTCCTCGCACTATTAAGCTGGCCCTTACCGGATCGGGCTCTGCACAAAAAGAACAGGTAGCACGGGTTATTACACGACTCTTTAAAGGAATTCAAACCCCTAAAAGCTATGATGTTACGGATGCCTTGGCGGTGACGCTCTGCGGCATCTGGAAAAGTCCCCTCATTAAGTAGCAGCCTCATCATCTAAAAAACCGAGTAGATTCCTTGCCCAACTCTTGCAATTTAGCGGGGTACTTTTTATAGTACAAGATATATGAGTAGAAAAAGAGTGGAAGGAGAGCCATGAAGCAGAGACTCGATATTAGTAACCTCAGAAATCTTACGCGGACCCGCAGAAAAACCGGTACAACCTTAGTAGAACAGACTATTATAAACGTTCAACAGTACTTTCTTACGCCAGGTGTACATTGCATTACCATTGCAACACATGAGCAAGGAAGAAGCCTCTTGCGCGTATGTCTCGATTCCCTTGAAATGTATACCAATGTCGGTATTGTAACGGTTACCACAAAAAAAGCTCCTGCGCATTATCGTGACATGTACGAAGAGCTCGAGCACGCTCAGGCACTCTGTTTAGGAGATGGTCGCCTAGAAGAGTTTATGTTGAGCTCCTTTCAGTGTGATTTCTTAGTTCTTGAATATACTCAAGAGCTCCTTGAGCAGCCCTGGTTTGGTCGTTTTGAGCAGCTCTTATCTGAATATTCTGTCGCTAAATCAATACCGGTCGTTATGTTTCTCTATGATGACCAGCAGGTCACCAGAAATTAACTCATGCAGATTGAGCAGGGTTGTTTCAGAAAGCTGAGAAGGATGTACAGTTATACTCTTTGCGCTGTTTGGCTCACCGTGTAACCTATGCTATCCTAAGACATAGGCTTTTAAGAAAGGATCGTATGCTGAATCTACGCTATCTCATAGTGGTAATTTCTCTTTATGCAGGCTTCAATTATGGATCATGCCTAGATGGCTCAGGTTCATATTTTGAGCAGGAAGGTGCGGTCATCATTACGGTTCCTATTGCTGATTGTCTGTTTACGGCAGCCCAGGATATTGATACATCTCTACGTGGTGCAAGCTCCAGTACTAGCATAGAAGATTTTTATGCATACCTCGCTTTTTCACCTGACTCGGGACCCAATTCATGTCCGCGTGTGCATCAGTGCCTCTACCACGATGCTGGGATAGTCAGAGAAGAAAAGGGGGAAGAGCTTTTCATTGAGTTTCCTCATTTTTATTATTGTGAAGCAGGAGTAGCACGATCAAATTTCTGGGTACATAAAGATTCCGTTCGACCTGTTAAGGATGTACCGTCCTCTTTACTAAGGTACATTCCAGAGCCTCATATCGCCAAAAGAAGTATCATGGCAGACCCTGAGGTTCTGACGTTGCTCTTACCCTGGCAGGATCCTCAAACGTCAGTCTGGTATTCTGCGGGTACTCGCTTTGTGCGCAATAAATCGGTTGACACTGATTCGCATTATGGTATCTCTGTTGTCGACCATGCACATGATGCAGTATACACTGCCTTTGTTCATCATACTGAAGCTATAATAGATACCCCAAGAACCCTTGAGCAAGCAAAAAAGCTTTTTGTGAGCATACTTCGGATGTGGGTATCGCATGCACAAGGAGTTATTCCCTATGTCTTTGGAGGCTGTAGCTATATACAGCGGTTTTCACCACATGACTTTTATAGATGGGAAGGAAAGAGGGGAGATGATCTGATTAGTAATTGGAGAAGGCCCTGCCCAACTGGAGCACAGAGCGGCTTTGATTGCTCTGGCCTTGTCTTACGAGCGGCACAACTTTCAGGTATAACCTATTGGTGTAAAAATACGACAACCATAGGACAGACCTTCAAAGATATACCGCAGCAAGAGCCTTTAGAAGAGGGCGATCTTATACTTATTAAAGGTCATGTCATGATTATAAGTGACGTTAAGAATAATCTCTATATAGATACTGTAGGTTATGGAAGTGGCGTTGGGTGCCTTCACGAAGCGTCTCTTTCAGATATGTTTGTTGAAGTAGGTACCTATGATGAGTTGCATGAGTACGCGCGTACGCAGCAGCCTCTCACGAAGAAACGTGTTAATGGTGAACCATGTGGGGTTACTCCAACCGTGAGATTGGTTCGCTTAACCCACCAAGATTAGGCTTAACGGTTTCTTAAGATGATGATGCACGCCTCAGAGGTAATTCTTGTACCACAAATCTTTCCCCGCGACTATGTTATAAGAGAAACCAGTACTTTGTGAATTATCAAAGTAGCTGTGGTACGCTTATCTCATAGAATCCAGATTTTTTAGCAACAAACCATTGACCGACGGTCGGTCATTTGGTATACTACATAGTAAGTATCTTAGTTATGAAGTGTACTTAACGAGGAAACTATGGTTAGGACAGTAAAAAAACCGGAAATACGTAAAGGCGAGATTATTGCTGCTGCACGTCATCTTTTTCTTACAAAGGAGTATGACGTAGTAACTATGCAAAATATCATGGAATCTGTAGGCATTGCAAAAGGGACTATCTATCATTATTTCAAGTCCAAAGAAGAGCTGCTCGAAGCGGTGGTGGAAGATATCATCAATGAAGATTACGTGCGCAAGGAGCTTTTACTGAAAGATCTGAAAGGTACTGCTCTTGAAAAAATTCATGCACTCACTCAGATGGATAGCTTGGCTGTGCGTTATGATGCCTTACTTGACCAACTCCATCAACCGGGTAATGCTGGTTTGCATGCACGGCTGTTGGCAGTAGCTCTCATAAAAGAATCAAAGCTCTACGGTGAGTTGATTCGCCAAGGATGCAAAGAGAAGGTTTTTTATACAGACTTCCCTCATGAATCTGCGGAATTCTTACTCACCGCAGTTCAGTTTTTGACCGATAGAGGAATTTATCCGTGGACAAACGAGGATCTAGAACGCCGAGCTCGAGCATTTCCTGCAATGATCGAAGCTCTTTTGAAAGCACCGCAGGGCTCCTTTAACTTCTTGCTCAAAAGATTAGGATAACTATGCTGAACTATACCTATAAGCCCGTACAATTTTTTTTACTAGCTTTGGCTATTACTTGGATCTTTGGATTTGCTGCTGCATATTTCAGTTACCAGGTAGGAAAAGAGAAGATTATTACCTTATGCCTCATGCTAGGTCTCCTTGCGCCCATCAGTGCGCTGAGTTTTATGCTCATGAGCTCTGGTAATCAAGCACTTATCAACGATTTCTGGAATCGGCTCTCACTGCCGAGCCTAAACACAAGCTTCACATTATCACTTTGTATCATGCCGATTGTCCTAATACTTGCTACAAGCATCTCACTACTATGTGGATATTCAGCGGATCAGTTTTCTTTCTCCAAAGAGCTTAACGTTTTACAAGGACAAGGCTTGTTGAGTTTCTGTATTCTTCTCTTAGCTCCAACGTTAGAGGAAATCGGCTGGAGAGGCTATGGCGTAGATAGTCTTCATAGCTATTACACAGTGTTTATAGCAACGATCATACTTGCGGGTCTACTGGCCTTCTGGCATCTGCCACTTTTTTTTATTAAGGGGTACTACCAATACCAACTGTGGCATACGAACATATTCTATGCTCTCAATTTTTTCGTGAGCATAGTACCCGCTACGATCTTACTCAACTGGGTATATTATACGAATAATCGTAACATCATTGCGGTGATTATATTTCATTTTAACCTCAATTTTTTTTCAGTGCTCTGTAAAACAGAACAGTTTACAAAATGCATTCTAACCATGCTTCTATGCATCATTTCACTCATCGTTATTCTGTACAACAAAGAGCTCTTTTTTAACAAACAGTTTGGAGCAAATATATAAAGGAACCTGAATCAACATCAGTAAACTATTGCAAAGGAACACACAATGTCTTTCAACTATCTCTTTTTTGGATTAGCCCTATGTGTCTTAATTTGGATATCCTGGCGATTTGCCTCGTATCGTTGGGTACTTCCCTGTCCGGTTTGGCTACACAGGCTCTTAGAGTACGATAACCCCCTGACACGGGCTAATCAGACGAACGTTATACTAAGTAATCTAGCACTAGCACCAGGTATGAATGTGCTGGATGCTGGCTGTGGACCTGGGCGCCTTACAATCCCTCTAGCAAAAAAGATTGGCGCACAAGGGAGAGTAACTGCCCTGGACATACAAGCAGGTATGCTGCAAAAGGTCCAAGAAAAGGCTAAGCGAGAAGGTATACATACAATTCAGTTGCTTCAAGCAGGGCTTGGAGATGGTAAACTAGGCCATAATCAGTACGATAGAGCCTTACTGGTTACCGTATTAGGTGAGATTCCTCATCAAAAGGCTGCTATGCAAGAACTCTTTGATGCTCTTAAACCTGGTGGTCTAGTAGTAGTTACTGAAAGTATGTTCGATCCTCATTTCCAATCGCAGAGCACTGTGCTTCGATTGGCTCAGGAGATCGGTTTTCGCAAAAAAGGTGTTATGGGGAATCGTCTTGCATACTCCTTGCAACTTGAGAAACCGCACTGAGTATAGGTTCTTCTCGTGTGCAGGCAAGATCCATAACCGAAAACATTTCTTGGTAATTATTGACAAATTGTTTCTATTTGTGTAGTATTGATATGAAGCATACAATTGATAAAAACCAGGGTATGAAAGGAACTACCATGAAACAGTTTATTCTAAAAGCTTTTATTATTCTTGCCCCTCTTTGCCTATCGGCTGCACAGCTTTCTGCGATGAATCTGGCTACAACGACGACCACGACCGCGCCCGAGAGACCCTCTCAGGATCAGATAAATATAGCCATGGCTGCGGCGAAAAAAGGTGATATCAAAGGTCTTCAATACTTTATTAATAGATTTCCTGATTTTTGGAGATACCGAGATACCTTTGATAATGCAACCTTAACCCATAAGGCTGCAGGACATGGCCAGTTAGATGCACTTCGTTATTTGCTGGGTGTTGATCATGAGGGTATATCTCTCGAAGCCCTAAATGATGATTTCCTTCGCCCAATGGATATGGCAGTTCTCTACAATCGCCCTGCAGTTGTAGCTTATTTAACAACATTCCAAACACAGCATGGTATTCCTTTATAAGGAGTGCCTGATACACACAAGAAAAAGCCATAAATCCTGATCGCGTCTTCCTCCGAAGGCGCGATTTCTCGTTATAAAGCGTAAAGTAGCTGTCTTCAGGTACTATCCTTTTACTCACATGGTTTTTTAATATGCATAAAACTTACTTTTAAATCGATGGTTTGGAACATTTTAAATATTTTTTGAGCTAAGAACAGGGGTTTTCAGTCCTCTGAGGTAAGAAACAGGGGGGGTGTCTTTGTCCTTTGAAAAAGGTCTGCTCTTGCAACTTGAGAAACCGCACTGAGTATAGGTTCTTCTCTTATACAGGCAAGACCCACAAGGGAAAACATTTCTTGGTAATTATTGACAGATTGTTTCTATTTGTGTAGTATTGATATGAAGCATACAATTGATACAAACCACGGTATGAAAGGAACTACCATGAAAAAGTTTATTCTAAAAGCTTTTATTATTCTTGCCCCTCTTTGCCTATCGGCTGCACAGCTTTCTGCGATGAATTTGGCTACAACGACGACCATAACCGCGCCCGAGGGACCCTCTCAGGATCAGATAAATATAGCCATGGCCGCGGCGAAAAAAGGTGATATCAAAGGTCTATCATACTTTGTCAGAAGATATCCTAATTTTTGGCAATACCGAGATACTATTGATGGAGCAACCTTAACCCACAAGGCTGCAGGACACGGTCAGTTAGATGCTCTTCGCTATTTACTGGGTGTAGATCACGAGGGTAGATCTCTGAGGATGAGAAATGATAATAATGATCGCCCAATAGATATGGCGCGCCAATTTAATCGTAATAATGTTGAAGCTTATTTAACAACATTCCAAACACAGCATGGTATTCCTTTGTAAGAAGTGCCCTGATTTATACAAAAAAACCAGTTACTCCAAACCGCGTCTTTTTCCAAAGGCGCGGTTTTTGGTTATAAAGGATAAAGAGCTGTAATCAGGTACTATCCTTTTACTCTTAAACTCAAGAAGGACTTTTTAAGCTGCATGATAATCAATACTCTCTGGTAGTGCAGCTGTTTTTATTTACGAGAAAATGGGGTAGCATGGTAGCAGAGTTGATTTTTCATACACATGAAGGAGTTCTTATGCAGAAAAACTTAATACTAATGCTGTTGCTCATGCCTGTTTCTTTAGTAACTGCTTCACAGAGGATGATTGGGTTTATGACGCCAGATGGAGTTGAGATAGTAGCAGACAAAAAAGATACCTTTATCTTTCCTCATAGTGCTTGGAAAAGCTTTCAAATGCTCCATAACTTATCAGAAGACCACCAAAGAAACCTCTTACTACTCCTACGCCAAACCAGCACAGCTGAAGAACTCCTATGTACAACCCAAGACGTAGCCAAAAATTCAGCGGCTCTCCTCCAAGGTCTTGTGCAAATAAATGAAGGTCGTGGAAACGAAGAAAACGGGACTCAAGACTCTCTCACTTATGTGGAGCGCTTACTTGCAACAACCAAGCCAGTAACCCAAGAAGAGATTATCGATATACTTTCAAAATTAAGCGCCCTAAGTAACGGGAATCTTCGAACAATGCTTAATCTAGTTACAAAAGCTCCTACATACGACTTAATTGGACTCATAGGACGCTTAGAACAAATTAATAGGAATCTCACTACATTTATAGAGCACATTGAGGTACTTCTGAAAGAAGATTCCGGGGAAACTGTAAAAAGCACATCATCATATAATACGGTTGTCTAAGAACTTATATTCGAAAGCCATGGTTGAAACGCGGCTTTTTTTATGTTGAGCTTTATCCTTTGATTGAGTGACATTTAGACTAGCAAATGGGCTGAGTTATTAATATAGTTCGCCAGCAAAAAATCCAACAGTTTTCAATGAGATTGAACTCAACGAATTTTTACGGCAAAGCTTTTCGATATTGCATCGTAGTCGTTTGGCGTAAGCTTACCGTTTTGTTTTCTTAAAGCAGCAAGGTTATTGGCCTTCACAATGATGGCATCTACAAATTCTTGCGTGTCTTGTGCGAAATTGAATTTCACGACATGCCAATGCTCCTGAAGAATGGGAGATTGCATCCACATAAGAAAAACATTTACCCAAGCGGATATCCCAGAAAGATCAAACCGTGCAGTTGATAGAAAATCTTCAATCGATTGGAAAATGCGCAATGCAGAATAAAGTTCGATCTGTCTCCTCTTTACTTCATCGTAGCTCTGCGGCAGGTGTTTTTGCAGATCACTATCCTGATTCATACTGGCGTATAAGAAATAACCTTCGGGGAAAGTGGCAATAAGTTCCTTTTGTGGCCCTAAATAGTTATTTTGTATGTTTTGTATAGTATCGTATGCAATCCGATTCTTTTCAATCTGCTGATTGTGTTGGGAGCTTACGTATAAGTTATAAATAACGAGCAAAACTGATATACCAGCCAGATAGTCAACATACAAACTAAACCTTTTGAAACTTGGTAACTCAAATCTCTCTACAATAACTAAGCCGCCACCGAATGCTAGCAGGCTGAGCAGTAATAGAATAATTTCATTTTCAAACATTATGATCCTCTGCAAAGTCATTGATCAGCGATAACGTCCTAGAATGCACTGCTACTGCAAATAAGCAACTTGCTAGATGATGCTAACAAAATTCGAAGCATTCATGGTGCTATGAAAATAGGTGCATGCATCGTATACCATACAACAGAGCTTACTGAGAAATCAACAATACCGGACGAGTGTAGCTTTAAATCACTATGACGAGCGACTGCAGAATTTGATCTGATACCTATCTCATGTACATCAGATCCAGCATTACGCTGTCAACACTCTCTTTGATATCTGGCATCCTTGACTACAACGTTGGAAACTCAATGCATTATGTATGTGTAGCACATAAAAACCCCCACATCGATTTGCATCAATGTGGGGGAAAAAAGGAGAGTAGTAATGAAGCCTAAGTTAAAGTAAATAGTCTTATGACGATTTACATATCTAAGTATGTCCTATCTATTTTAAATGTCAACACCAAAAATAAGTTTTTTCCTCTGAAATGAGGGGTTTTCTGCCAAGATATTTTCTATCTGTACTGGGCTTATTCGTCCGGGCTGAAACTCTTTTTCTTCGATGTATTGCCCAATTTGGCAAGATCAATGCTTTGAGTGATTTCAAGAGGGAGTTTATTTTTGATGATCCCTTCAAGGGGAGAGGTAAGTATAACCTGGGTAGACAGTTTTGTCATTAGGGGGAGTAATGCTGCTGCGCGATCCTCATCAAAATCGGTCATAAAGTCATCTACAAGCAGTATTGTGCCGGTAGATCCACGGACCTTAAGCACTTGCAGTTGAGCCATTTTTAGGAGAAAGACTACCAACTTCTGTTGACCTCTCGATGCATAGGTCCTACAGGCTTTTCCCAAATAGGTCACCACAAAATCATCTAAATGAGCCCCAAGAAGCGAGCGTTTTTGACGAAGTTCGTTCTCTTTTAGCCCAGGATAGCGCTCTATAAGATTTTGAACTGTCATAGTATCTTGTAAACCGCTGTAGGGACGAGCATAGGTGTAGTCCATAGTCAAAGGTTCTTCCTGAGAATCAGCCATAAGAGGAAAAAGCTCCCGTATGAGTAGCTTTGCCTCAGACTCTATTTGTTTGACAGCATCCAGGCGAGCTTTCTGTATTTTAAAAGAGGTCTGTAACAGCTGCTCAGTCCAGAGCATATAGGATTCGTCATCAAACCGACCTTTTGCAAGAAGGGCGTTTCTATTATTAAGGATAGCACGATATTTTTGTGAGGTAGCTGCATGAGATGGATCTAAGAGGAGGACTACAGTATCTAAGAATGACCTTCGTGCAGAGGGCGCGCCCTGAATGATCTGCAGGTCATCCTCCGTTATCGTAATAACTCGGTAAGCTTCATATAGCTCCTTATAGGAGCCGATTCCTTGCTCGTTGAGCTTAACGGTCTTCTTACTTTTTGCAAACTGAACCGATAGGGCATCAAATCCCTGTGAAACAAGGCCAAGACCGACGCCGAAGCCTTCTGCTTGAGCTAAGACAAGCTCCTTAGGAAGGTGGGTCTTAAAGGACCGTAAATAGCAGGCATAATGGAATGCTTCTAAAATTGAGGTCTTACCTGACCCATTTGGGCCATGTATCAGCACAATTGGTTTCTCAAAGTCAAGGTCTAACGAGGAGAAACAGCGAAAGTTTCGCAAACTTGCCGATACAATGCGCACAAACGTTCAACCTCCCTATGATGCGATAGCTGCGGGAGCCGTAGGAGAGACCGGCATTACCAAGTACGTCATCACAAATTCATCATTTTTCGACTCAAATATTAAGGGGCTAGCACTCCCCTTTAAATAGAACGTTAAGCTCTCATCCTGAAAGGCCTGAATTCCATTGAGCAAATAAGGAGTATAGAGCCTAATATCGATTTTAGTGTCTTCCGACCCAGCAAAGGCAAGTTGTTCATCCAATGCACCAACTTCTTTGTTCTGGAGAGAGACCTGTACATCGCGATGGTTAAACGCAAAACGGGTCGCAATAAATTGATTTGATAGTAAGCATACTGAGCGACGCAATGCTTTTAACAGGCTTGACCGATCAATGGTGGCCGGACTAAAGGCATCTCGCATAAGGATAGCACGATAGTTAGGAAACTGTTCTGCAAGAACTTTCGTAAAAAAGTTAAAGAGCTCTCCGGAGAATACTAACTGATTGCCGCACGTTCCTAAAAATAGGGTGGTATCAGGGATTGTTTCTAAGATCTTTTTCAACTCAAAAATCGCGCGACGAGGAAGGAGCCAAGTCCTGGTCTCTTCAAAGGTTGTTTTTGAAGTTTTTACTTGAGCTAAACAATGTCCATCGGTAGTTGTCATAATAAGCTCATGCGGAGATAGCTCAAGCAAGAGACCATTAAGGGCAACGTTCGCATTATTTTGTGGAATAAGAAAGCTGACGCTTTCAAGCATTTTCTGTAATAAAGGAGCATCTAATGGAAGGAGATTCTCAATGCGTTCAGGAAAGGGTGGAAATTCTTGCGCATCTTTAATATTAAGAGAAAGGTGGACACCTTGAGCTTGCAACGTGAGTTGATGTGAGCTGAGCTGACAGGTGATTGGTCCTTCGAGCTCTTTTACCACATCAAATATCCGCTTACCCGATACTAAAAATGATTCTTGTTCATCAAAGTCACTTTCAAGGAGTAAGCAACTTGACTGTAAGCTAATCTCAAGATCAGTACTCTTAAGTACGAGCTCTTTTTGACCAACTTGAAAGAGAATAGAGGTGGTTATATCAAGAGCCGTTCGCTTTGAGCAAATAGGCTGCATCGATGAGAGAATGTCAAATAAAGACTTTTGATCAACAATGAATTTTTTTTCCATCGAATATTTCTCGCAAATGTTACTAGATCATACTTCACTTAACCAAGTATAGCATCTTCAAGGAAAGAGGAAAGTTTCTCAAAAGTATCTTGTAGAGGTGCCAGAATCTTCAAAAATTTCCCTAAAACCTCGAGCATAGTGCACTCATAAAAAGTGATCTGGTAACAGAGCAATTGAACATACAAAATGGTGAGTTGTACATCAAAAATACTAAAAGAAACCAATAGGTCCTCTCGGAGGCGCTTCATATAAACAAAGAATAGTTATATCGAGATAGCATGACTTTGAAAGTGATAACTTTCTTTAAAAAAGAGAGGGCGATAATCAAATTTTAGCAAAAGCTAAACATGTCGTAAGCATATTTAACAGAAATCTTTTCGCCAGTGGGCATAACAATCTCACATCCCACCTACCCCCTACAGGATACCCTCATTTTCTCTTTTTGCCAAAAAACTTATTACACCTAATGTCCTGCCCCTCGCGAAAGCTCCTTGTGGGGCGTGCGATGTGGGGGTCTAATGTTTTTCTGGACATTTCCGAGATTGTGTGTAGAATTTGTCCATGATCGTAAAACGGAAAAATCAATGGCACTTAAAAGATCTATTACCTTTGACATTTTGGAAGGTGCGCAGGAGTTTCTGACTGTTGGGTTGTTGGGATCCCGACAGTCAGGCAAAACCACGCTGAGCCAACTCATTTTTAAGGACCATGCGTATGTGTCTTTGGAGGATATTGAGATGCGCACTGCGGCTACAATTGAACCGCGTACCTTTCTTAATGCCAATCGTAATGCCTCCGGTTTAATAATTGATAATTTTCATTATGTACCGGAGTTACTTTCTTACATGCAGCCCAAGGGGGGCAGCCACACACCAGGGACATATATAGTGTGTGGTCCATATAATAGTTCTACGCTCGAATTTCTTACGGGGTACCTTGGGGAGACCTTCTCACTCAGTATTCTAGAATCACTATCCTTACATGAGCTTACCGATAATTATCTACTTCCCCATGCTCTTGATGTAGTTCTGTATCGAGGACTTCAACCTGCAGTGTATATGAACGATGGTGATACCAAGTCTCACTATAAAAATTTCCTTTCTACCTACATCGATAAAGATGTACGCTTCTATGGGCAGGTTGATAACGTAACTACCTTCCATACCTTTTTAACGCACTGTGCTCAGTATAATGGGCATGTGCTTAATATAACTACGCTTGCAAATGAATCTGGTATAAGTGACCATACAGCTCGGCGTTGGATATCCTTACTTGAAGATCATCATATACTTTTCTTACTCAAGCCCTATCATACTGATTTTGGGAAAAGGCTCATTAAAAGCCCTAAGCTGTATTTTTATGATCCCGGGGTAGTGTGCAGTCTTCTTAAAATTGAAGAGCATGAGTTGCCGAAGTATCGCAACAAACAGGGCCTCTTTGAATCTCTGATCATAGGCGAGCTTATGAAGTGGACGCGGCAAAGAAAGCAGAAACGGCCACAGCTCTATTTCTGGCGCGACAAGACTGAGCATGAAATCGATTGTCTCATAGAGCACGATGGGAAAGTCATTCCCGTCTCATTGCGCGGTGACCAAAAGACGGATGCTTTTTCACATGATCTTAAGTATTGGCAAAAAGTTAGTGGACTGCGAGACCGGGGCATATGTATTTCATCAAGTTTGGGCCCCCCAGAGGAAAAAGAAGACCATCTCGATATTGGATGGCGCTTTATGCAACCCTTGTTTAAATCGATTCAGAGCTAATATTCACATCTAATAAAAACAAATAAACTTTATATAGGGAAGCTCTATACGTTCCCATTTTTATATGGTAGAGTATGGGCTATATTTAAACTTTGGAAGCGAGAAGGAGCGCGGTGAAGAAAAGAATTATCCCAACTATTCTAGTAGCAACGTGCACCTTAGTATCTCTACAAACTATATTGCTCTTTGCTGAAGTCCAACCAAGTTGGCAAGAATGTGGCGAAAATTGGGCTATGTCCCTCGAAAATGGCACAACCTGGTCTGACGATGATGCCCCCAAATTATACGAGGTAACTAAGGAAGGCATAAAAAGAATTTCTCATCAGAAACTACCTGAGAACGTTACCCTTTATGGTAGAGTTCAGCTTTCTGATGTGAGTATTGCAAAAAACTTTACCTGTTATGGTTTTGCTGAGGTTGCCCATGCGACAGTCGTTGGAGTTACCACGATGTATGGTCCCATGAATGCAAATCGCTGCACGTTTACTGATATGGACATCAGGTGTGCAAATGAGATGCTCGATGAACCAGGAACTGTAAATCTTTCTCATAGTTCAGCGAGGAAGCTCTTTATTAATGGAAAATTAATGACCGAGTCTTCAACTATTAAATCGGTTACGACGTTCTCTCATGAGCTTGAGTTCTCTAATTCTCATGTCGGTGATATTACGATGATGAATGGCTTACATGGTAAAAAAAAGAAGGCGGTAATCATCCTTAATAACACGATTGTTGAAGGATCTATCCAGTTCTCTCAGAAAGGTGGCACTGTTATTTGCAAAGGCACATCAGTAGTCAAAGGTGAGATTATCGGAGGCACCCTCGAAAAAATTTCCTAAACCACTACATTTCTTCTCAAGCAAGGGCATATTTCTCAAGGTATGCCCTTTTTCATGCGCTCAAATATTTTTTGAATCCCGTTTTAAGTTGTGTAAGCTTTGTGTGTTTAGTACACCTAAGCACTATTGGCTCCAATGGAGAAATGGCCACAAGAGTGAAAATGGCAGTATTTACGACGAAGGATTAATGTGTGCAAAAGGCATTCTTCCTACGAAGTGCCAAGTTGTTGAATAGCTGCAACGGAAGGATACTAGGTAGCTCTTTTTCAGGACTTCCATGTGGCTAATACATATATATACTATATAAACTCTATTGGAAACGATGCTGAAATGACAACAAAGGTGAAAATGGCAGTATTTATGGCAAAAGAACAATTTGGGTAAATTGGCATAATCCCTATCAATGGGAAGGAAAGCGCACCCTTCAACTGGGTCGGTCCATCGTGACTATAGTGGCCACTGGGATGAGTTTCTCAAGAGAGTCTAGATGAGATTGAAACTTATTAACTAGATCATTTTTGCGATCACGACAATAATTTTTTACAAGTAGTGATTTTTGTGGTATCATTGAGCTATCGTTAGATGAAAAATTAGTATGTCTTAGTATGTCGATGAAAGGACTTATTATGAATAAGATATGGATTTTACTGGTATTTTGCGCATCAGTCGTGCCAGCTTGTGGGATTGTTTCCCCTGCAGCGATTATGGCAAGATCATCCTCAACTTTCTCATCCTTAAGAAACGAACTATGCTCTATTTTAGACACAAATAATACGGTGCGATTACAGGAATATATTAACAGAGGGCTTGATGTAGCTGCTCCAATTACTGATGAAGGGTATACCATCCTCCATCTCGCTGTGCTCACGGCCGGAGATAAAAGGCCCATGGTGCGATTTCTGCTAGGTCACCATGCTCCTAGTAACGCTCGCGCTGCAGGGGGAAATACCCCTCTTCACTATGCGTGTGAAATGGGAAATATAGGCTGTGTTATAGAGCTATTAGCAGCAGGAGCGAATCCTCATCAGGCTAACAATGACGGCATGACAGCTTTGCATTTGGCAAGTACCTATGGACGTACATCTGTGGTGGCTTTCCTTCTTGCGCAGCCAAATATACAGGTTGATCCTATCGAACATAGCTGTAATGCTACACCTTTACATATGGCTAGTATCATGGGACAAGTCGAAGCTGTTAAGCTTTTGGTTGCGAAAAACGCGCAAATCGACGCACGCAATAACGATAACGCCACACCTTTGTTTTTAGCTTGCCAAGAAGGGTATCCTGAGATTGTTCGTTTTCTTTTTGAAAATGGCGCTTCCTTAGAAGCTCCTCTTCGTGATGGCGGTACACCACTTCATGTAGCTGCAAGCAATGGGCATCTTACAGTGGTCCAGTTGTTAGTAAGTAAGGGTGCTACAATACGTACCATGAAGAATAATGGAGCAACTCCCTGGTATGCAGCGTCACAAAATGGTCATGAAGAGGTCATCAAATTCTTTATTAATAATTCTTACGATATCAATGAAAAGCATCCTGTCTCAGGGTTTACCGCTCTTCATATTGCAGCACTCAGGAATAAACTTGGAGTAATTAAAGTGCTTCTTAATGCGCCTTCCATTCGAATAAATGATCCTGCTACTATAGTCACCACGACCTTGGATGCAGGTGAAGAGGTTTCAGTCAGCTCGATTGCTATGGATGGCATTACCCTTGATTCTCCTACAAAGGAGAATGGGTATACACCATTACATCTCGCGTGTATTTGGGGTTGCGAAGAGGCAGTTAAACAGCTCCTAGGACATGGCGCAGACGTTACAATCAAGACAAGGGGAGGAAAGACAGCTCTCGATTTTGCCCAAGAAAAGGGGCACCAAAAAATTGTTACCCTTTTTGAAAAAGCAAAATATCTTTGTGCTTTCTGTTGCGAGATGCCATCTAAAACTCTCTGCTGTGGAGGCTGCAAAAAAGCATATTACTGCAATGCGGTATGTCAAAGAAAACACTGGGCTACCCATAAACTCTCCTGTTCATCCACCGCGAAGTAGACCTCTTCGTTGAGCAACGAGCACGATAGTTGTGTAAGAGTTTTGTATTTGGATGTCTGGTAGAATGATGCTAACTCATCATGTGTTGAAGACTTTTAGATACTAGCTCTCCTAGATAAAGAAGGGGGGCTAGTGTCATCATATGCACCCTACAAAAAAGCGCCCTCATACATGAGAGCGCTTATGCAAAATCTTAGACACGGATTTCTTCACGGAAGCATGAGACACGGCTCAATTCTTTATTGTTATTTCTCTAAGTTGCTTCCTCAAGAAGTTAAGGCCAGAGTATAATAATGGCTGCCATTGCTAACATATACAAAAGTGTATATAGCGTATCTATTGCATAGACAGTAAGAGATCCGCCAGTATAGAGAGTATTCATAAACGTAATTCTTGCAGCAAATCCAAGCCACAAAAGGAACGTTATTCTCAATGCCCCATAGAGGTCCGTTATATGCATATAAGAAAGGACTAGGCTGAGGACATACGCAGTCACTACAAAACCTATAAAGCCTATTCCTGTCGTGATTGGCATCGTTTTTTGTAATTCGGCAGATTTTGCATCTGAAAAATTATGACCTTCTCTCCAGGGCTGCCTAAAAAGAAAGCCGTACCAGATAAACCCGATTGCTGTGGCGACTACGCCGCATACTAAAAGAGCTACTATATTCATGAACATCTCCTTATCATGTTAGACAAAATGAGCCAGCACCATTGCTAACTTTCGACGAGAGTATAGTGCCAGGCTCATGATAAATCAACTTTTGCCACGTTAGACAATGATTTGCCATAGTAGTCCTTGCCTGTATCGACGCCTTGGAAGCACTTATGACGGTTTTGCCAGTCGCGGCGCCTTCACTAGAAATACTAATCGCATCGAGCAGGGCGGAGTAGGGTGTTCAATCTTCCACCTAGTCCTTGTGGATCAAGATTTGCAGTGCATGAGGCTACCAATACGTGATAGTTTGGGTGGCTGTTGAATTTCACATACAGCATGCTATGCTCAAAAAAGATTGCAATGTTTGTCATAACGCTATTAAAAATAATAAATACTACTAGAGGGTTCATATGACTCAGGTGCACGCATACAGAGCAGTATTCGCTGTTTTTGTAACACTCACCCCTTTTCTTATGTGCAAAAAACCATTTCTTCCCTTGAGCTATACCATAGCGCTTGTACAAAATGAAAAGAAAGGTAAGAGCATTTCAAGGATGCTTCAATTAGCAATTAATGACGTATATGTTGGTGGGGTAGTTTATACTATTCAGCTTGATTCAGGCCAGCCAAGTTTCATTAACCAGCTTCATATTGAACAGTCATGCCGTAATCATAAAGGATATGGCAAGGTTCTATTATACCAAGCTTTAAAAGATATATTGCAATCAGGCAGTGCTAGTGTGGAATTGGAGCGGTGTCCCTTTGATCTTCCTTCTACGGATAATGCTGAAGAACGTAATGAGCAGCTTAAAAAATGGTATAGAAGTTTTGGATTTCAGGATGATAACAACAGTAGAATTATGAGGCTTAACCCTCGCAAGCTCTTATCGACTGAAGTCGTACCAAACTTCACCGATAATGATATTACCTTTAGCTTCCGCAAACCGGTAGCTCCTGCACGTAGAGGTGCTCAAAGAACTGCTCAGGTTGCCTCAAAGATTCTACCGGCATACTTCCTCATGCAAAAGCAGCGGTAGTATTCAACTCTAATATCAGCTATGTTTCATAAGAGCAGGCTATTGGGGTCTAAAAACAGATTACAGAGGTTATTATGGTGAAACGACACATTCTTATAGGTCTAACATTCTGCATGGCTGGGGGTGGTCTCTCAGCAAGCGATAGGACACAGAAAACTCCGTCATCCTTTACTGCAGGCAAAGCTTTTGGAGCTCTAGGTTTCGCAGGAGCAGCTGCCTACTATGTCTATAGTCATCCTGTAGTGCAATGGGACACCGTCGGTTTAGGAATGCTAGGAACAGCTGCAGTAAGTTATCTTGGCTATAAGCTTCTTAATCGACAAAAAGAAGTTGAGAAACGGTTGATTGCCGAAAAACCCGGTCGGGAACCAGTCTTACCGGCATACCAGCAGAAAATTATGAGTGCTCTCTTTTCAAGTGCTATAGGTGATGCTTTGGGGAGAGTAACGGAGTTTATTAAGTCACCAGAAGCGCAGTTTGAACGTTATCCTGGTGGCCTTACTTCATTTGATAAGTTTCATCCTGGTGATTGGCAGGGGATTCCAAGAGAATTTAGGCAGAAAAGAATCGCTCCCTATACGGATGATACTGCCATGGCACTACTTGTTGCTCAGGTTCTGATCGACTCACAGCGCAATAACTGGGATAGAGATAGTACTATGGGCCACATGGCTGAAGCCTTTATTAAAGATTTAGATAATGCCGACTACGGCTGGGCTGCAGGATACCGTGCTCCCGGCAATGCTTGCCTTGCGGCTGCACATGTTCTTCAAGGAAAAAAGGCCGCTGAAAAGTCCCGAGCACGTTGGTGGGACGTAAAGGCCCTATCTGCTGGAGGATGTGGTTCTGTTATGCGTGCATTTCCCTTTGGTCTTGTATTTTCCGAGGATCCTCAAAAAGCAAAACTGTGGGCTGTAGAACACTCAAAAATTACTCATGGAGCCCCGAGTGCGCTTGCTGCATGTGCAGCCATGGCTCTTGGCACCGCAGAGGCTCTCAGGGGAGAGAAAGATCCTCGCTCTATTGTTAACCTTATGATTGAGGCTGCAAAGGAATATGATACCGTTACCGCTCAAAAAATGAGTAAGGCACTTTCCTATGCATCCCAGGCACAAGATATTCTCGGGCGGACATCAGTTAGAGAAGCCTTTCTAACAAAGGAATTTTTTGATTTTCATAAAAAGGTTTTTAATGAATTTCAAGGGTGGTCTGGGCAAGATGCTATAGCCGCCACTGTCTATGTATTTGCTCTCTTTCCTAAAGACATAGATTCTGCACTATATGTAAGTGTCCATACTCCCGGAGATAGTGACAGCATAGCAGCAATGTCTGGTGCTCTCATTGGCGCCTATTCAGGAATCATGCCTGACAATAAGATGGTGCAGTCAATTGAAGGTGCTTCATATATGAGAGAAATAGCTCAACGGATAAGCGATATTCGTTAGAATGTTGTCCCGAACTGGTTAAAGAGTATAGAAAGAAAATAAGCAGGAAGGCCTTTATCAAAGGGGCTTTCCTGCTCTTTCATGAAATACGAAAATGCTCGCAAGATAAACTATTTCAGGAGACTATTCATCTCCAAAACCTCTAAACTTAGACTTTTTGCCCTTCATATCATCGCGAAATCCACAACCTACTGTGTGCACAGGCGCTACACTCGCTTTCTTTTTGCGGTGTTTGCTTCTCTTAGGTGCTTCTTGAGTTGGAAGGTGTTCAATTGCATGAGCAATCTGCCTTTCTGAAATACGAGAAAACTGCTCTATTGAAATACCTCGGCTTATTCTTTCAAGATAGCTTAAGACGTCTTGAGGGCTCTGTGGATTAAGGTTCATTCGACGCATTTGCGCACAGGCCACATATTCGACGGCCCGTCTTTGAGCTGGAGTAAGGCTTTCTCCTATGCGCTGTGCATGCCGAAGAAAGTCTTCTGCAAGGGGATCAAATGCGACAAGAAAGCCGCTTAAAGAGACCATACTCATGAGAAGCATGGTATTGAAAAACTTTTTCATATGGACTCCTAGAATTGTGTCGAGGTATACACACTATAGGTATACATGGCATGCGCCTGCCCGAACGCTGAATTATTTTTTATTTTAATATTACATATTTAATTATATAAGAAAATATTGCTTGGTCAAGAGCTGTGAGGAAATATCCACTGCTTTAGGTCGTAGTCTATAAGGCTCTTCAAAAGTTCCCTTTCATTATTTCATGGTTAAAAAACAAACCTATTTTTACTCTGCTTGGTCGAAAATCAAACCAAGCCCAAAGGAAAAGGGAGATGGCTAAAGATATGCTTTCAATTTTGGATAGTTAAGAGCACGCTCTCTCTTGTTTTTAGTTATGCTGCAAGTAGGCAGCTTATCAGAAGCCCAATTATTACAAATTGACAAAAACAGCTCTTTCGATATACTAAAATAACGAAGTAGATGTACAACCCTAGAAATAATCTTAAGAGATTATCTTTTAACCAAGGAATAATCATATGACATACACAAAAAATGCACTCTTGTACGCAATACTAGTACTCGCTAGCGTATCAACTCACCTCTATGCATCAGAACCTCAAGTCAAAAGTGTATCTTTAGATGATGAGGCACAGATCAAAGCTCTAGAACGTCTTGGCATCGTCGAAGAAATTGCTGCCCCAACTAACGAAGAAAGAAGAGAAATTCTTATAGCCTATGCTGCTAGATTTGCCATAAACGAGGAACGCGAAGGACTTAATTCATCAGAATCTCAAGTCAAAAGTGTATCTTCAGATGAGAAGTCAGAGACCAAACCTTTAGAACGTCCAAATAGGATCTTACTTATTATTGAAGGAAATGATGAAGGGCTTCTTGAAGAATTTCTTGCAAAGGCCAAACCGCTCTCTTTAGAAGAGAAAAAAGCTGCACAGATTAAAAGTGATATTCAGTACCATGTCGATCTGCTCCAATCCAAAGCTTTAGGAGTTCCAAATATGGACGATACTATCCGGGCACATCGAGAACAACTTCTTGCACAGGCCAAAGCCATAGATGATAAAACCGCTGCACTGATTAAAGACGGTATTCAGGGCGAAGTAGAACTGCGTGAAAAAGAAACAAGAGAATTTCGTCAACGGGTTGCTATGTTTTGTGGTAGAGATACTCATGATTCTTCTACTAATACTTCTGATACTAGCAGAAATACGCGTGACGCTTCTACCAGTTCAGCTACTGATGATGTAGAACGAGAATTAGCAAGAATAGAAGCCGAAGAAGCATATAATCTATTTAGGGAGATGAGAAGCGCAAGATAATTATCTCGATTTTATCGTGGTACTATCTTCTAACGACTGTAGCATATATCTCATTTGCTGGTAATATCACACCTGAAATAAGAAAGAGCCTGTACCTATAATGGAGTACAGGCTCTCGCGATTTTAGTTACGAGCAGCATGCTGCTTATCAGATCCAAGATTTTTAGGATCTTTATTGAGCATGTAATAACACAAGAGTCCGGCCCCAGCCGCGAGTGCTCCTACTGCAACCTTCTCGCCCATTGACCATTTACTAGATTTGGCATTCTTACCTGGTTTTGTAGGAGAAAGGGTTGTCCTAGAAAGCTTAAAGAGATTTGATAAGTCATCCCTATCTAGAGACTCGATTCTTTGAGCAAGTGTTATCGTTCTCAGTGAATCATAGTAGATTTTACTCACATCTGCTTTGACGAAGTCTTGCCACTCCATCAGATCTGCAAATACCGATGGATCTTTTTCATAGGCTTTAAATAAGGTTACCAGCACTGAGTCCTTGTTTGAGCGGGCTCTTTGTGCAAGCTTAGCAAAAGCTAAGGCCTCTTTTCTATGCTCGGTCGGGCTTACATCCTCTGCAAAACCATCAACGGTCTTGTCTCCAGTTGCTCGGTCAACTAAGTCTCTTTCGGAAACGAAGGCACGAAGTACAAAGTCTAACGCTGAGGCAAATACCCCTTTTTTAGGCGCCTTCTTTCTCTTTGGATTGATGTTTAAGCGCTCGGTAATACGATCACCAATAGTCTTGCCTGGATGTGCTGGATCAAAGTCCACTTTATCGATATCTTCGCCTGCATCGAAGAAAGTTTCGAACCAATATTCCCCGTCCTTAAGTACTGTTGGATCTTTTTCATAAAGTTTATACAGGGTTTGCAGTTTTGATTGTCCACTTGCATCTTCAGAGTATACAATCCTTGCAACCTCTAAAAAGCCGTCGACTTCAGTATCGGAGTCGCCTGCTAATTCTCTCTCGGCGATAAAGGAGTGAAGCACATTGCGTAGCGAAGTAGCTTGTCTAAGAGCTCTCCTTCTATGTGCGTTCAAGCTTAAGCGCTCCATTAAGCGGTCACCAATAGCCCTGAGTCGCAACGTAGGATTATAACTTCCAAGATTGTAGTACCGCGCTTCTGAGGTATTTGTGGTACTCAGAGTGTAGTTATGATCTGTATTCCATAGAATCGATGCGTTTGCTAATGCAGCCCTATTGCGATTAAATGAATCTCTTTCAATCTTCTCGTGGAGTTCAACTATTTCTTGACGGAGCCTTCTTACCTGCCTATTTTCATAATCAGATGAAGCTCGTGCAATCCTCTCATAAAGTTCAGCAATTTCTTGATGGTGCCTTCTCACTTGCCAATTTTCAGATGAAGCTCGAGCAATCTTCTGATGAAGTTCAGCAATTTCTTGGTGGAGCATTCTTACTTGTCTATTTCCATGATCGGATGAACTACGAGCCAACTTCTCATTGAGCTCAGCAATTTCTTGATGGAGCTTTTTTACCTCTCTATGTACCTGATCCGATGAAGCTCGAGCCATTCTCTCATTGAGCTCAGCTATTTCTTGATGGAGTCTTTTTATCTGTTCATCAGATGAGTTGGGTTTTTCTGTCGAATTCGTTGTGTCTGGAATGTGTGTAGGAGTTGTACTTGGCCGACTTAGAGAAGGCGTCTGTGGTTTATTCTCTTGAGGCTTATTTTCTTGACCTAAAGAAGGAGTAGGAGATGGATTAGTTGCTCCAAGAGATGGTTCAGTTGGCTTACTCACTTGAATGAGCGGAGATTCTTCTGGGGTGCTTTTTTGCGCAAGAGGTGATTTAGGAGCTATGCTTGGCCAATTAAAAGTAGGTAGATGAGTTGTAATCGTTGTTCTACCAAAAGAAGAATTATTTGTTGTATTTTGTTTTTGACCTAAAGAGGCTGCTTGAGGTGCATTATAACCACCAAGAGGTAGTTCAGTTGGCTTAGTTACTTGAACAGGGAGGGAGGCTTTCTCCGGTGTACTTGGTTTATACGTAAAAATAGGCTGATTAGATGTTGTCGTTGCTCTACCAAAAGAAGAATTGTTCGGTGTAGCTTGAATTGTTGTTTGTTTTTGACCTAAGCTGGTGGTTTGAGTCATGGTCGCGCGCCCAAAAGAACTATCAGGAGTTGAACCGTGCTGATCCAAGGAGGATATCTGAGTCGTAGTGGTTCTACCTAAAGTTGAGCTGCTGATTGCCTGTTGCTGAGCAGTAATGGTTGAGGCATGTGTAATGGTAGCTCTACCAAAAGCTAGTGGTTGTTCTACCAAAAGCTTTTGAGTCGCTTGCTCGCTACTGACCATTTGTTTTTGTAGTACCATTGCATTGAGAGGGTAGTTTCTACATAGTCCGCTTGATAGGATAAGAAATATTCTAAGCTTATTCACGAAATCACCTCATGCTATAGTTATTTATTTTTTTGTAGTATTTCCAGTATGACAAAATTGCAAAGAAACTCTAGAGGTCCTTAAGAATTTAGAGGAATGGTACATCTAAATGGGCATAGTCCAGTTTTTTCTAAAATTGCGTTGCCCCGTGGCGGGATATGTATTTTAAAATTCCCGAGCGAAATTATCGTATCGTCATCGCTGAACATTTGAAGGGCCTTCAAAATACCTATAAAGGTAACGTAGGTTACCACAATCCCATAAAAGGCCATCTGAGCTTTGTTCTTTTTAGAGATAGCAGTCTTGAGCTCTTCTTGCCATTGAGCACGGTGTTCCTTAGTATACGCTGCGTTCTTTTTGGGGTGTGTACTCTGATGCGTCGGGTGGGTACCTGTAGCAGGCATTCTTGGTTGAGAAGAAGGTTCCTCGGGTACACGTACATCATAGGCTCTGCGCTTTTGGGGATCATGAAGAACATCATAAGCATTGCTAATCAGACTAAATTTATCTGTTGCCTCGGGGTTTTGGTTCTTATCCGGGTGCCATTGTAAGGCAAGCTTTCTGTACGCTTTCTTAATATCTTCAACTGAAGCATCGGTTGGAACCTCAAGTGTCTGATAATATCCTAATACGTCATATACTCTTGCATTGAGAGTGTGTCCCCAGAAAAGCCCGCTCACGAAGAGCAGACGTAGTACTTTAAATTTCACGAAACCCCCTTATATCAGGTATCGGTCTTATTTTTTCATAGGTATTTCCAGTATGACAAC
The DNA here is from genome assembly GCA_013288045.1 of Candidatus Babelota bacterium. Classification (GTDB taxonomy): domain Bacteria; phylum Babelota; class Babeliae; order Babelales; family Babelaceae; genus PRDV01. The sequence continues at coordinate 26,361 of JABDCP010000004.1, read as the reverse complement.
ATAGCCTAATCTTGCAAAAGGGTCGGTTTAGACAGAGCTTCCATGAAGAAAGCATCCTTGCACCTGCTCAGACGCAAAATTCTGCAATCTTAATGCACTATTTAAGCTCTTTAACAATCTGAGTCCCTGGGCGAGATAGCTGTCTTAAGGGTATCCAGCAGGGCATTTCAAGCACGAAAGCCCCTTGCAATGCCCTGCTATAAGCCCGTGCAGCCGCCTAAAGGCCTTCAGCCCTTGAGAAAAATTCCCCTAATGGTATACTTGTAGTGAGTATAGAAGCTCAAAGGCTTATTTTATTACCTGAAAGGTTATACCTATGTCATTTAACCCAGTAAAAGACGCATTCTCCAATAGAGAGCTGTATGGATCATCCCAAGCTATGACGCAATCGGGAACACTTGCAAAAATATCCTATCTCTTTGCTGCTCTAGCAGTTGGGGCAGGACTTGGATGGTACCTGTATTCAGGTCAATCATCTCTGATGGGCATAGCTCTAGGGGGCGGATTTATTCTGAGCTTGGTTTGTGGCATCATAGCAGTATTTGCGCCGCACCTGACTCCGTATGTTGCTCTACCCTATGCTTTTGGACAAGGTATAACTCTGAGCATTATGGCTCTGACATTAGAAGTAGTCTATCCAGGAATACCATTAGCTGCGGTTACGCTCTCAGGAGCAACCGCTGTAGCGATGTTATTACTGTATCGTCTTGAAATTATCAAAGTTACCGAAACTCTTCGAAGCGTATTGCTTACCGCCACAGCTGCTATTGCTGTTACGTATTTGATTGTGTTTGTATCATCATTCTTTGGTATGAACACCACATCATTCTATCAAAATTCAAGTCTCTTAAGTATTGGATTTAGTCTCTTTGTCGTGGGAATTGCGGCATTCAATCTTCTCTTAGATTTTGATCTGATTGAGAAGGGTGAAGAACGAGGACTTCCTAAATTCATGGAATGGTATGCAGCCTTTAGCTTACTCGTAACGCTTATCTGGCTTTACCTTGAAATCGTTCGCTTACTTGTAAAACTTTCTCGACGCCGATAAGATACACAGTTTTGATTCCATAAGAGGAGCTTAATGCTCCTCTTTTTTGGAGGTTTTTTTTAGGAACCTTGGGATACAAGTGAGCTGAGGTACCTACTTAACAGATCTTTAGCAAAGGTGCCCGACACTCCAAATCGATGACATAATTGAGCATGGTGAATCAGTATACTTTATTTTTTGCGGGCATAGGTACCGATAATCTGGGCCGTTGCAAGTATATGGCCTTTCATTGCTGACTCAAGCTGTTCTTTAGTACTGCCTGCAGGTAGTGATAGCAGAGTATCAAGAGCATACAGCTTAAAATAATAGCGATGAGTTTGGCCTTCAGGAGGGTACGGGCCTCCATAGCCCTGTTTACCATAAGAATTTATGCCCTGCACACTACCTTTGGCATCAGAAGGAAGACTGGTCTCAGTTGTTGGAATATTGAAGATTACCCAATGTACCCAAGGCTGCGCCGTTGGTGCATCGGGATCATCGCAAATCAGAGCGAAGGACTTAGTTTTTTCAGGAGCACCACTCCACGAAAGTCGAGGTACGACATTGCCAGACTTCCAGCCACTTTCAAGCGGTAACGGTTGTCCATCGCTAAAAGAGGCGGTAAGTTTTAATGCATGTGCCTGCGTTGTTACTGTCATAAGCAAGAGCCCAAAAAGTAGTTTCATAGTCCCATCCTTTTTTTTAAGTATCTCGAAATCAGTACCAATAATCAATAGTTTCAGAGAATCCTCCTCATTGAGAATAAGCGGGTACGTGAAGAAATGTTGATTTCTTCAGGGAGAATTACGTATACTACTCATCATTATGAACGTCAAAGAAGAAACATGTAAGAGGGCGAGGTTATGAAAAGGATACTCTATCTGTGCGTAGTAAGTATATCTGCACACTGTTTTGCAGAAAGAGCTGTACCAAAAGAGCGAGAAACACTGCTGAGCTTACTGGAAGAAATTCCACCAGCGCCTATTCCAAAGACATTGCCGCCAGAAATAAGTGTGCCCGCCATTCCTCAAGAAAAAATTGAAAAACAGCCCAAGCAGCCCGAGTTAGCAGAACTACCAAAGCAAGTCATTTCTCCTGTTTCTCCTGAAAGCAGTACTCAACGAGAAGTACCTCAAGAACTCGCACCTCTCGTATCCCCAACAGTGACTAACGTTGTGCCTCCACCAGTATCTCAGGAAGCTCCTCAAGTCATTACTGAAGTAGTATCTCAGGGAGCGCCTAACGTGATGCCTTACGAAGGATCTTCCGCTGCGAGTTCAGCACTAGTTAGTGTGGCAGAGGATGCAATAAAAGTAGCTATACAGCCAGAAGTCGTTAAGATTCAAACTGTCGCTGAACTTGAAAAGCCTCTTGAGATCACGGAATCGCGCGTTAAGAATGCATTAGAGCAAAATCCTGTCACATCTGGAGAACCTTTAGCGCTACTACAGGAACCTGCTTCCACGCATCAACTTCAGCCCATTGCCCCAATTGAGGCAGGAGTTGCTCCACATGAAATTCCTCAGGTGACGCCGCAGGTAGCACCTCAAGAAGTATCTAAGACAGAAAAGGCAGAAAGCGCAGTACCAGTACGTGCCGAAAAGCTCGTACCTGAGGTACCTACTGCAACTGAAACTGCTACCATTCAAGCAGCGGTTGGTGAGCCTCTTGGAGCTAAACTAGTGGTGCCTCAACATCAACACGTTTCCCCACCATCTCAAGAACCATTAGCAACACCTACTTTGGAAAAAGAAGTGTTAGCAAAAATCCCTCTTATGAACGCAGTAGAAAGGGGCTCTCTAGAACGAGTAAAAGAACTTCTTGAAGTAGGAGCAGAAGTGAATCTTACCGATGACGAGGGTAGAACGGCACTTATGATCGCTACGGAACGGGGTAACCTTGAGATTGCTAATCTCTTACTGAAGGCCGGTGCACAGGTGGGGCTGCAAGATAAAGAAGGAACTTCTGCCTTGGTCATTGCGACAGTGATAGGCAATAAAGCATTCTTTGATCTTTTGTTAGCATTCGGTGCTGATGTACATCAAAAAGATACAGAGGGTGTCTCAGCTCTTATGAAGGCAGTTGAGCAAGGATCATTAGATGGTATAGAGTGGCTTGTGAAAGCTGGTGCTCAAGTTAATGCAGCTGACGAACAAGGAAAAACAGCACTTATCATAGCTTTAGAGGTAGGTGACCATGAAGCTACAGAAGCGTTGCTCAAAGCGGGTGCTTTGCTGAACCAAGCAGATATATATGGTACGACACCTCTTATGATAGCCGTTGAAAACAATGATGCCGACATGGTAAAGCTCTTACTTAAATCTGGTGCACAGATTGGGTTACATGATGCGCTTGAGAGATCTGCGCTTACCCAAGCAGTGCTGCGCCATAATAAAGCTATGATTGACCTGCTTATGCAAGCAGGAGCTGATATAAATCAACAGGATAGTCAGGGAAATACACCCCTCATGCACGCCATTATAAGTGGCGCTAAAGAGGGCGCTGAGCTTCTCATTGCTGCAAAAGCTCACTTAAACAAAGCAAACCATCAAGGAGAAACGCCTCTCATCCGTGCAGTGAAACAGGGGCAGCCTGAACTTGTACAGGTACTCTTACGCGCTGGTGCTGACATGGGAGTACTTGATACTACTAACAGGACAGCCCTTGACTATGCGGTACTACAGGCACATCGCCCCATATTTGATCTGCTTATTCAATCGGGAGTACCGCTTCATCAAAAAGATGCTCATGGAGAAACCATTCTTATGCGCACTGCTGAAGCTGGTTTAAAGGAGGGTGTTGAACTTCTTTTACAAGCAGGTGCTCGAATACATGAAGTGGATACCGAAGGCAGAACGGTGCTTATGAAAGCTCTCAGTAATGGCTCCCCAGAGCTTATTAAAATGCTTATTGCCGGAGGCTCCTTAGTAAATCAGACGGACAATGAAGGCAAAACGGCGCTTATAATTGCTACCCAAGAGGGTAATGTTGAGACAGTTCGCCTTCTCATTAAAGAGGGTGCTTTGATCGGCCACCAAGATCACCGGGGACGATCAGCTTTAACCTATGCAGCTTTACAAAATCATCCTGCTGTCTTTGATGCTCTTATACAAGCACGAGCGGATGTGAATCAAAAAGACGCGACAGGAAAAACAGTGCTCATGTATGTCGTACAAGAAGGATCTAAAGAGGGGCTAGAGCTTCTCATTAAAGCTAAGGCAGACGTCAATCAAAAAGATGCACACGGCACAACGGCACTCATGCTCGCTGCCGAAAAATTCCCAGAAGCTGTTTCCTTGCTTATTAAAGCTGGTGCAGACGTACGCGCACAAGATAACTTAGGATATTCAGCGCTTACTCATGCTGTACTCAAGCGTAACAAAGAGGCCTTTGATCTTCTTATACAGGGAGGAGCTGACGTACATCAAACAGATACCCATGGTAAAACTCCCCTTATGAGAGCAGTTGAAAAAGGCACTAAAGAGGGTGTTGAAATGCTTCTAGCTGCCGGAGCAAAGGTTGACCAAGCAGATACGTATGGAAGAACAGCTCTTACTCTAGCTAAGGAACGAGGTGCTCTAGAGCTTGCAAACATACTCCAAAAAGCTGCTCCAAAAAACGATTTGCAAGAAAGTACACCAAAGGTTGAAGATCTTCCTGTTCGTGATGAGACATCACGCTTTAATGACAGGTTTTCTCTAGAGCTTGATAGCAATGAGGGCCCCATTCAGTTGGCGGCCTTAAGCGATGTTCTAGAAACTTTTCCAACTCGTTATATGTGAGAGTGTCGTGACTAGGGGAAAACAAGGGCATCGTTATGTCTAGTTAAAAAAATTGAAAAAAATACCATTATTGCTATGCTTTGAACAACATCAACGGTTGTTCCCCCCATTACGAGTCATTAGGAAAGAATCTATGAAAATATTCTATCATAAGGTCCTCATGTTCACTCTGAGCTGCTCAGTTTTTTCCCTATGCGCTTCTGAAAGTCTTTATAAAGAAGTTCTAAGTGCTACACCCATACGAGAAAGCATTCCCGCTCATGATATAGTTCTCTCAAAAAAACTTACGAATTTAATGGCAGCGTCAGCAGTTCTTCAAATAATACAGGGTAATGAGTATGTTAACTCTGTCTCATTTAATAAAGATAATTCGCTGATTTACATTGGATCGGGTAACACAATCAGAACCTTGTTTGCGGATGATGGGGCCCTCATAACTGAAATTCAAAACGGTAGCGGTGTTGAAACAGTTTCATTGAGCCCGGATGAAACCCGCATACTTGTAGGTTCGAGGGATTCAAAAGCAAGGCTTTGGGATGCGTTCGACGGTACCTTAAAGTTGGAGTTTCCTCATGAAAAAGGTCATGTGTTTGCTACCTTCAGCCCCGATGGTGAACGGGTTCTTACAGGATCACATGATGGTACCGTTAAGATGTGGAATGCAAACACCGGTCAACTCATTTGGTTGTATCGTGATACTAAAACTGTTCCACAAATTGTCTACAGTCTCTATGGCAAACAAACGGTTGTGGACGGAGTTCCCGGAATCCTCTCAATTGCCTATAGCCCTGATAGCACTTGTGTACTCGCAGGTACTGCCGATGGTCGAGCTCTCGAATTACATCCCAATACCGGCAAACTGGTGCGCGAGATTACCCATGATGAATTTAGACAAGTTTGGGTGGTAGGTTTTAGTCCAGATAGTAAGCAACTACTTACTGGAGGCGGTGACGGCATCGTTAAGCTTTGGGATCGGGAAACAGGTGAAGAAAGTATTAATCTTATTCATCGGAATCGTGTAACAGGACGAGCCGATGTAACATCAGCTTGTTATAATCCTGATGGTAGCTATATTCTTACCGGATCGGTCAATAAAAAGGTAACGTTATGGAATGCAAGAACGGGCACCGAGATTCAAGCTTTTTCAATCGATGCAGTATTATATGATGTTGCATTTAGTTACGATGGAACAAAGATACTTGGCGGGTCGAGCGGTACAACCGCAACTCTCTGGGACCTTTTTATTGCGCAAGCAAATATCGACCAAGCTGAGTTACTTAAAGCATTTAGTGTTGCTTCATTTAATGAAGACTCTGGCTCAGTTGGACGTATACATGCTAACCATGCTCAAGGGCGGACTTTTAACTCGTTTCCTACCTATTTGAAAAATAGATTACAGCGACGTATTAAGGCGCCCGATAAACGCTACCAAAAAGGCGTTCTCATCGATCAGCTTGAAGACTAATTTTCTTTTAGGCTGATTATTTTGATGCGTGAGCGATAGGTACTGATAACTCTGCAAGATATCACTCGACTTCTGCTCGATAATCTTTATAGGAGCTTAGAGCTCAGTTAGAGGGCCTAAAAGCTTTTCAAGCTCGTTACATGTGAGAGAGCAAAGGTAAGTCTGGTACCTAAAATTCGCTGTATACCGGGCCCAAAGGTGAAATGTCGGTATGGATTAAAATATTCATCTAACTCTGAACGACCATCTAATAGTACATCTGCTGCGTATGATCCTAGTGCTGCTGCCCAAGGAAGTCCCGCGGCAGCAGCAACATAATACCGAGATGCATCATGAGTATCGTGTCCTGCAAGGGGCATAATATCTTTGCTTACTCCAATAAGACCTGGCCACATATATCTAAATTGAGGCTTCACCTGTGGAAATTTTGAGGCCCAGTAAGAGGTAAGTTTAGCGTACATTGCTGTGTTATCATGATGAGCTTTAGATGCATACGTCTGAGTAAGTGTGGCGCCTCCCAGTAACATTCTATTATCTCTGGTAATGCGATAGTACTGGTAAAGAAGATCAGTGTCCCAGATCATATAGGGTTTCAGTGGAAAGATTAATGCTCTTTCTCGATCGGTGAGCTGATCTGAGGCCATAAGAAACGTTTGTACATGGTAGATTTCTGTACTCAAAGCTCCAAGATCAGGCGTAAAACGATCCATGCACAACACGACATACTGTGCTTTAACCTGACCATACGGAGTAATCACCAGCTGTTTCTTAAGCTCAAGAGCGGGCGTTTCTTCATAGATCATTACCGACTGGTCGGTGAGTGTCTTTTTGAGTGCTTGCAAATACTGGTAGCCATTGATCCCGAAGGTATCGCCATAACTAATTCCGCCATGATAATGTTCCGAGTTGAGTACTCCTGAAAGTTCGGGATAGAGGACCGTGTCATATCCTAAATGAATGCGGGCAGCATATTCAGGCACGAGGATTTTTTCATAATCTTGCTTTGTTGAAGCAACAACTAACGTATCCTGGACCGCATAGTTGCATGCTATCTCGTAGTTTTCAATAGTATGTTTGATATGGGTAACTCCAGAAATTACAAACTCCCAGAGTAGGCGTGCTTTCTCAGGGCCATATCGTTCAACAAATGAGCCTAAGGAGAATTCAGAATCTGGAGTAATGAACCCAGAGCTTTTACCACTTGCTCCCGCTCCACAGAAGTTTTTTTCAAGTACGATGACAGAGCAGCCTTTTTTTGCAAAAGCTTGTGCTGCAGTTAGTCCTGCCATCCCACCACCAATAATGACAACATCGGCAGATGCATCAGATCGTAACTGCTTTATATGATGAGGAGGCAAATACCACAATACCTCATCTAAGGGTGAGTTTAATCCCATAGAAAAACCTCTCATTCGATAGAAATTGTCTTAATGAGCATATACGAAGCGTACGAGTGGGTGCAAGGATTTTGTGTGAGGTTATCTGGCGAGAATGAAGATTGTATAGACGCTCTAATGTATGCCCAAGAACAACCCCCATTCAATTCTCCAAGAGTACTGTGTTGCTCGCAAAAGAAGCTATCATATGCCCAAACTCTCAAAAAATGATAGTTAAGGCATATGAAACAGTTTTGATTATCGTAAAAAAGTTAGAGCAGGGGGAGAGTCTGATTTGCTCTCAAAGAAGCAGAAAGATGTGGTACAACGCTTAATTCGCTTTACCTGTTTCCTACATATCACTTCCAGAAAGCTTTATATATCATAGCTCCCTCAGCATTGTTGACGTCTATAACAGATAGTTGCTTAATGCCCAATCCCTTCATAAATCCAAGAACCAGTAGGGCATTAGAAACTTCAATACAAGCATAATCCCCACCACCTAATTCATCATCCTTCTTACCAATAAGTGAGTCAACGACTGACTCAAGCTCCTTGGTGGTGAATGAATCCTTTTTGTTCATAAGAGCAAAAAGACCCTTTCCAAGCACGCTGCCCACACCTACGAGGCTAGTGCCTGATTGGTACAATTTATTTTTAAGAATAGGGTGAACCTTGGTGGAAAGCTTAGAAGCATGTTCTACCGCCTCATGAGCATGGGTAGAAGATATTGGATTAGGACTTTTACAATCTTTTAGATCCTTCTTTTGGATGGATGAAATGATATGATCTCTAAATGGTCCCGATCCCTCATTACTTCCGTCGATTATGTAGAACCCATCCTGAGTCATTCCCACAAGTTGTGTGCTTCCACCACCAATGTCCCACATAATAAGATGATTAGCGTCTACCCCTGCTTTTGCTAAAACTGATTGAAATGCTAACTTACCCTCAAGATCTTGATCTAAGATATGTACCGGCAAACCGGTTTCTTTCAGGATCTTGGAGGCAAACTCATTACCATTAATCGCATTACGAAATACCGATGTTCCCATGAGGACAATTCCTTCAGCTCTGTGGGATTTTGCTAAATCAATAGCATTCTTGATTGCCACGAGGCCTTTTAGCATGATTTCAGGGCTCAGCGTTCTGCTCTGCGCTATACTTTCGTAGAATATGACAGGGTATTGCTCCATGTGTAATACCTTGACCTTGCTTAAGGTCAAATCCACTTCAGCAACTCGAAGTTTCGGCCCTCCAGATCCTATATCGATAGCAGCACGAATTACATGCGCTTCTTGCGCCTGTGAGAGAGAGAAGCAACTAATACACAGTAAGATTTTGATGATTAAATTCATGCTTTCTCCAGGCTCCGACAATTTTTTTGCTCTAAGTGTACTAGATACAAGGCTAAGCTCAAGTATTTTTCTGCTATGCACAGGAGCACTGTCGAGTCATATGAAAATCATTGTCGACTTGTGAATGGAGAGTGCTTCGAAAACCATGCTTTTAAACAATAACGATTATCATGTTAATGCTCGAGCTCACCCCACCCTCGCTCAAATTTCGAAAATTCTTGTATTAACCGCGGAATGTACAAACTGTCAGAAAATGCCAGTTCGGGTATATGGTATTTTTCTAAAAAAAGCGACTTTTCCCGCCGCCATCTCTGGGTTTTGATGTGGCGAAATCTCTCTTTAATCAGGGCGTAATTTTATTTTGTTCGATTGTGAGGGCTAAACGCAGCTAAAAGATTCCGCCGCCATCTCCTTGTTTTGATGCGGCGGAATCTTTCTAATTCTTGAATTATTTCGCCGTTATTGTTAGTATTTGAGTAGGCGAAATCTTTAGAGTTCCCTTGAGGAGGATACAAAATGCCAAAAGTTATTGCACGCGAACATGAGACAGCTGAATTGGATGCTGTCTACCAATCACAGATTCCAGAACTCGTTGCACTTTATGGGAGAAGGCGAGTAGGGAAAACTTTTCTTGTACGGAACCTGTTTCTCGATAGGGAAGATACGGTCTTTTTAACTATGACCGGTACTAAAGATGCTTCATTAGCTGAACAAACTCAGAACCTTTCAGAGATTATAGGAGATGTCTTTTATGGGCCTAACTCACGGATTGAGATTCAAAAAACTTGGCGCGATGCGTTTCGCATGCTAACTGAACGCATTCGACTGTCTCCGCAAAAAAAGATTGTATTATTTTTTGATGAATTTCCTTGGATGGCAGTGCGTGGATCCAGGTTACTGCAAACCTTAGAATTTTATTGGAATCATTATTGGTCTCAAGATCCACGCATAAAGCTCATTATTTGCGGTTCATCATCAAGCTGGATACTCAAAAATATCGTAAATAATAGAGGAGGCCTGTATAATAGGGTTACCCGAACTCTGCATTTAGAACCATACAATCTTCGGCAGACAAAGCGTTACCTTGAATCAATAAATGTTAAACTTACCTATCGGGATGTTGCAGATATCTATATGGTTTTGGGGGGCATTCCTTTCTATTTATCAAAAGTTACATCAGGCTTTTCAGCTACGCAAGCTATTGAGCATCTTGCGTTTCAAAAAAACAGTTTTTTGTTAAGAGAATTTTCTAATCTCTATGCGACCCTTTTTGGTTCTGGTGGGGCTCATGTTGAGTTGGCGCGTATTATTTCAGCACATCATTATGGCATTGCACAGGAAGAACTGGTGAAAAATGCCAAGCGATTTTCAAGTGGGGGAAGGGTGGTACAGTGGCTTCTTGACCTTGAACAAGCAGGCTTTATCAAACGGCTTACGCCCTTTGGCCGTAAGAGGAAGGGTCTTTTTTATATAATGAGCGATGAATATAGCTTGTTTTACTTTCGATGGATTGAACCTCTACAAAAAGTTATTTTGGAAGATGGAGTCGAGGGTGGATATTGGGAACATCAAAAAAATACGCCCGCAGTAAATGCCTGGGCAGGATATGCTTTTGAGACTATATGCCTGAAGCACATTAGACAAATCCGCATTGCGTTGAAATTGCCACGAACAGCAATGGCATATACGTGGCGCTTTATCCCACCATCTGGATTGAATGAAGATGGTGCTCAAATTGATCTACTTTTTGATCGAGCGGACAATAGCATCACCTTATGTGAGGTGAAGTACTCGCGCCAGCATTTTATAATTGATAAAAACTATGCTCAGAAATTGCAACGACAAATGCGTGTTTTTAAAGAACAAACAGGTACAAACAAAAATCTGTTTATGGCATTTGTAACCGCTGAAGGATTGAAAAAAACCATGTATTCGGAAGAACTTGTAACTGCAGATGTTCAGCTTTCGGATCTATTTAAAGATAATGATGGTAGATAAGACCCAATGGCCAGCTTATTGTGCCACGAAAGAGCACCGGCATATAAATGCTGAAACTGATTAAACTCATGGTTTTTCCTCCAGTTTTTTTTCATTCTCAAGCATTGCCTTGCGCCCCACGAATTGTTTTAAACCATCTGAAAATAATCTACCAACTTGTGCAAGCTAACTTGCATTTACCCAGCTCTTTGATACTCTTGCATGCACATCTTAACAACCTCTAAAAAAGGAGACTCTTATGTTAGAAGCCTATCAACAACACATGCGAAAATATGTTACCGAAGCGTTGGGAACTTTTTTTCTTGTATTCACTATCGGTTGCTGCACAATGTTTGGAGCCTCTACTGGTATTGCGGCTGCAGTTATTCTAGCTGCTTTTGTCTATGCGGGAGCACCCCTATCAGGCGGTCACTATAACCCAGCGGTAACTCTTGGCGTATGGATGCGAGGACAACTGAGCACTCTATCGGTAGTTCCCTATATGCTTGCTCAATCAATAGGCGCAGTTATAGCGGCGGTTCTTGTACGCTTTCTGATCGCCCAAAATGAAATCATTCTTGAGCTTCTGCAAAGAAAGCTTGAATTTCCAAGCCCATTTTTATCACACCATATGCTCTTGGTCGAATTTCTCTTTACATTTGCATTGGTGTTTGTAGTCCTTCAAGTAGCAACAAGTCCAGCAAGCCGAGGTAACTCCTACTTTGGAGTAGCGATTGGATTTACGCTCCTTGCAGGAATTCTTGCAGTAGGAGCTGTTTCAGGAGCAGCACTCAATCCTGCAGTTGCACTGAGTTTGCCCATCATGGGACTTACTGCGTGGTCAAACTTGTGGGTCTATTTTGTGGCTAATTTTGCTGGGGGAGCTGCAGCAGCCTGGATGTACGATTATTTAAATCCCCAAGCATAAACTTCATTCTTCAAATTTCTTATTGCGGAGCCGTTTAATGCTGCTCCGCTCTTTTTTTTCATGCATGCGCGATTCTTTTACACTTTTTGATACGGTTGATTTGAGGCGTTTTTTCGGTTTCTTTAACGCTGCTTTGATACGCTTTGCTAACTCTTTGAGTGCTTTCTCTTTGTTGATAAACTGACTGCGAGATTCACTTTGGTTTATAAGGATATCACCATGCTCAGTGATCTCACTTTTGAGGTTAGTCATAACCAGCCTTTTTTGCTCTTCAGTCAGTGCTTGACTGTCCTTTATATTCCAGCGCACAGTGATCCGCGAACTCACCTTATTTACATTTTGACCACCGGGACCACTGGCTCTACTAGCCGTTATTTCAAGCTCATTGCCAGGAATCGTAATGCCATCTTGTACTAGTACATCTTCTTTCATTGTCTTCTTTCTGCCGCATGGTGTCTTCTGCTAGGATATCCCAAAGACACAAGCAATGACAATAGTTTATGGCTTATGCCTACCACCTGAGCTAGCCAAGGACGATGATCTTAAGCTTTCAGGTGATAGTCCTATGCTCCGAGTCAGATCCATTGCAATTTCGTTGGTAAGTATGGTAAAGATACATAGACGAACATACCTACAAAAAGAAGTCGGGAGAGACGATGAGAGCTGGTGCACATCGAACAAGCATGATTATTCTGTATGCACTGGGATCTCTGCTTCTTGCATGGTTTCTCATAATCTTTTTTTATCAATATATTATCGCAATACAAAAAATTGATAAGATCCTCCCTGTATTTGCAAACCCCCGAATATTAAGTGCCTTATGGATAAGTGTCTCATCCTCCTGTATTACTGCACTGCTTTCAATTTTTTTTGGCGTTCCTCTTGCCTATATATTTGCCGTAAAAAACATTAGGTACAAGTCTCTTCTTGAGACGTTAATGATCGACGTACCTCAGACATTCCCGCCAGTCGCTGAAGGTATCATCCTCTTTATGATGCTTGGTCCAGATTCACCATTTGGGATTAATATCGCCTATACATACCTTGCTATTGTGCTCGCAAAAACGTTTGTCTGCACTCCCTTTGTCGTCTCTTTTGCTGCACGCAAATTTAGAGAGACCCAAACTACCGGGGCTGATATTACTGCAAAAACCCTCGGTGCATCTGAATCACAGGTTTTTTGGACGATCTTTGTACCGATTGCCTTCAAAGATATTATTGCGGGAACGGCCTTATGCTGGGCCCGTGGGATGGGTGAACTAGGGGGAAGTCTTATCTTTGCAGGAATTATACCCTTTAAGACCGAGGATATACCTACCTTCATTGCAGTGAATTCATCAGCACTTATTCCGGCACTTGCGGCTACGATTCTTGCAACGACTGCTTCTCTACTGGCATTATTATCATTTAAAGCTTTTACCAAGGAAAGAACCACATGGAAGGGCTTTTTCTAAGAAACATAACGGCAGGATACGGCGATTATGACGTACTTACCAACTTGCAGCTGGAAGTTCCCGCTCGAACGACTCTTGTGTTGTTAGGCGTGTCAGGGAGCGGAAAAACCACGTTATTAAAAACGATCACGGGCATTATTAAACCCAAGAAGGGTGACATCATACTTGCTGGAAAGACGATCACGCAGCTTCCCATTGAGCAGCGGAGCATCAGTTACCTCCCTCAAAATTACGGCCTATTTCCGCACTTGAGTGTGGCAGGGAATATTGCCTATGGTCTGCGAGTGCGAGGAGTATCTCAAGAAGAACAAAAAAAGACTGTCGCCGGCTTGCTTGAGTTTATGGAGCTTTCAGGCTATGAAAATAGATCAGTAACAGAACTTTCTGGAGGCCAACAACAACGGGTTGCCTTGGCACGAGCGCTTGCAGTCAAGCCAAAGCTCATGCTTTTAGACGAGCCGCTTTCAAGCATAGATCAGGCAACGAAATTTGAGGTGGCAACTCACTTAAAAAATCTTTTTTCTAATTTAGAGATTCCGATTATCCTCGTAACACACCAATATGAAGATGCTCAATTCTTTGGTGCACACGTTGCCGTCATGGTACAGGGTGTGATTGAACAGGCAGGAAGCTATGATGAGCTGCGTGCGCATCCTAAAACTCCCTTTATTAAGAAGCTTCTCATACCTTTCACAGCGGGAATCAAGTAGTATCCAAAAAAGAAGGCCCCCTTGCGGAGGCCTCTTGTAAAAGTTCTTTTTAAATAGGGTTTGATTCTAGCTCAACCCACTTATTTTGTGCATCTTTATAACGCGCAGCTATTTTAAGCTTGCGCTGATATGCTCTACCTGTGAAGCGCAACTCGACGTCAGGAATCGCCTTGTGAGGAGCTCCCTGAATTTGTATGGGAACTGCTACTGGTGCGGAACCTTTGGGTGTCATTGCTACACTTATATGGGGTACCATCGAATAGCCGTACAAGCTCCAGCTGTTTGGATAGAGATCGAAAAATTCTCGGATAATGTCTGCATATACTCTATAAAAAGCCTTACTTCCAACGCGCTCGTACATGGCAGCCAAGAACTTAGGTCCGATGGATGAGAGCTCTTTAAATTTGAACTGTACACCGGTAAGTCGCGCAAGGTGTTTATTAATGATCGCTTCTAGCGCATCAAGAGCGTTTTGAGCATACTGTGCTGAAATCTTTCCATTAGGAAATGGGACCGCTAAAATTATCACCGACAAATGCCAGTCTTTGGGGTCCACTTCAGAGGTATCGTATCCTGCAGCTCGTATAGCCCCTTGCTCAGCTTTTAGATGATCTGCCAGATTTGTATAACCCGTTGTGTCCTGCAATACTGCTAAAGTAAAGAAGGGCTGTTGTTGAAAAGCCTGTTGATTTGCATCTGATTGCATCTGGTTTTGTCTTCCAACGGGAATCGCAGGTGCAGCTCCTTGTAGAGATACAGTGAGAAACGATAGTGCAATCACTATCAAGTTACGTAATTTCATGGTTTATATCCTTATGTTAGTTGTTATTATTATTCTTACTATAACATAGATCGATTTTTCTGTCAATTTTATCATATTATAATTTTATTTTCTTTCACATTTGAAATCTTCGCGACCTTCATATTCCAGTGTACAGGTACTGTTGATCCCCGACAAAAGGGCCTATAAAATCGGTCAAAACTGAGGTATCCCTGTACCACCACCACTTTCTTTTGGTTGAATTCTAGGATATTACGTACTTTGACTATGCTCGGCATTATAGAGCCCAAGAAGGTGTGGCGTTGCCCACAGAGCCTCTTTTGCAAGAAAGAGCATATTAAAATTGGAAAGCAGCGATCAAATCAGGAGAAGGCAGCTATAGAGTATAAACCTTGAAGCGAAAATAAAATGATCAATTGACAATTTTGTTAAAAGCGATATGCTAGAATCTTACGGCATTGATGTAGACCTACCCCCTGTAATCGACCACTATATAGAGAGAAATCAGGCAAAAAATAACTTTCGTGGGGTTTTTAACGGTATCGACTTTCTACAGAAATTTTTTACCGCTGCCCAAGTCGGCCATACCCTAAATATTACAGCACTGCAAGCAAGGTAGCTTTCCAAGAAGAGTATTACATTGAGCGCACAAGCTCAGGTTTAAGAAAAAAATAATTTTTACACTATGTCATCTCAAGGAACTGTTATGAAAAAGTTATGTACACTTCTTTTTCTTTGTGCATCCATACTCACGGTTAAAGGGTATCACCCGGCACCTATCACACTAGCTTCTCCTTTAATGAAAGAAGTTTTGACAATTGTTAATAATCTCCTTGCATTGCAGGAACGTATTAATCGAGGACTTGATGTGAATGCCTCGATTAATGAACAAGGTGTTACACTTCTTCACGTTGTCTGCCTATCGAATGGAGATAGAAGGCCATTTGTGCGACTGCTTCTTGAAAACCGAGCTGATATTAATGTTCGAGATACAAGTGGCCGCACGGCTATGCATTATGCCAGTCAAGCCGGCAATATAGGTTGCATGCAAGAACTCCTGGCGGCGGGAGCAAGACATAATGAACCGGATGATAGGGGTTACAAACCCTTACATATAGCTTGTTACACTAATCAAGCTTCAATTGTAGCATTGCTATTAGATCAACCGAATATTGAGGTTGACTCGATCGATCAGGATAATATCACACCTCTTCATATAGCATCTTCTAGAGGGCATCTTGAGGTAGTGAAGCTTCTTGTCGGAAAAAAAGCTCAGGTAAACTCGCGTACCAAGAATCGATCAACTCCATTCTATTTAGCATGCCAAGAAGGTCATGTCGAGGTAGCGCGATACCTTTTTGGAAAGGGCGCTCATTTAGAGGCTCACCATAATGATGGCAGCACAGCGCTGTATATAGCCGCTAACGAAGGGCATCAAGATGTGGTTAGTTTTCTGCTAGAGAACAATGCTCAGGTGATGGCCCGGGCTTCAAACGGCATGACTCCTCTTCATGTAGCTGCTTACATCGGGAATTTAGGAGTCGTCAAGCTTCTGGTAAACAAGAAAGCAGATGTTAATGCTCAAGATAACAATCAATGTACCCCATTCTATTTAGCGTGCCAAGAAGGACGTGAGGATGTAGCTCGGTACCTTTTTGAACATGGTGGACTCTTAAAAATTCCCGGTGAGAAAATTGGCAGACCCCATCTACACTTTGCTGCTCTTAAAAATCATGCTGGGGTTGCACAATTCTTATGCGAGAAAGGTGTTCCCGTCGATGGTATTATGGGAGATAGCGGTGCAACCGCACTTCATATGGCTGTCGCACAAGGTCACGAAAAAGTTGTAAAAGTGCTGCTTGCCCAGGGAGCCGACATAACAAAAAAAACAGTTGCTGGTGAGACTGCTCTAATACTTGCTCAAAAATATGGACATCAGCATATTGTAAAAGTCCTTGAGGAGGCACACTATAGATGTGCTTTCTGTTATAAGATGCTTAAAGCGTTACGTTGTGGGCGCTGTAAAGCGGTATATTACTGTGATAGAGAATGCCAAAGAAACCATTGGCCCACACACAAGCTTACGTGCAAAGCAACAACCTAAGTTCATGAGCAGGAATGGCGGGCAACTAACTGAAGCTGCCCATATCCTTTTGTAAAGTGCTCTGCACCGCTACAATTCCTGTAATTACTCTAAGCAGTGTCGCTGATATCACCGTGCTGCAGGTCTTGATAAGCGCTCTCAACATTGACGAACTCGGAGCTTTGCCGTATATTCTTTTTTATGAGAAGGAATACAAAATAATGCAAAGGAAGTCTCATGTTACGTAAAATTCTCACACTTGTTCTTGTGTGCTCTCTATCATCTATCAAAGCCTACGAAGTATTCTTTGCTCCCTACGAAGGTCCTTTCCCGGTATCTATTGAATCACGATTTGATGGTTATGTATGGCATGATTTTGATTCGAAGCCGGCGCATTTAGCTCATACTTCATTTTCATTCAATGGCTATGTACGCTATCCTGATACAAACTATCTGTTTAAATTCGGAACGTTTATCGAAGGGTGGTCGCGTTATGTGAGACGAGTAGGTATAGATCTTCAATTTGGAAAATATTGGGAAGATAAGGGAGCACTTAGGATTGGACTGATGTATGATGGGATAGGTATTGGTGGGGATTATTGGTTCGTTTATAAAGATCGCTTCAAATGGCTTACAACTCTTGAAGGTGGCGCTGTTTTTCCTAATGAATGCGATTTCGGCCACCGTTTCAAACCTTTCATACGATGGTCGAATCGACTGTTTGTCTTTAGTACACTCTACGTATCTTTTGGCATTGATCACATCCATTATTCAAATGAGCACTCGCCTTTTTCATTTACCCAAGGGTTTATTGGATTTGGGAGCACTATATAATACCGGTGCTGCAAAGTCTATTGAGTACTCCGAGTGAGGGTGGCTTCATTCTGAAGTGTTCGTTGCTTAACGCAGCTAAGCAAACTTCTGATACGTAGTACTTCTTCTTTGTAAGTTGCGCAGAAACTATAAGTGTCAGTTGGTTGATGCGAAGCTGCTTACCAATTGCCAATAAAACCACGGCTTTTAAGCCGTTTGGATGAATTGACATCAATTGAGTGTGACAAGAAGTAAGACCCAATGGTCTGCATAGTGCTCCTTGGAACTTAATATTCCAATAAACAGGACATAACAAGATCACTAATTCACTAAATCTTGCTCTTTCAGCCACTCAGTAGAATGAAGCATTTCTCAAAAATACGAGAAAAAGATGACTTTTTGTCGACAGGGAGAAACATTATAAAGGATTCTATTGTTAATTGTTGACAATTGGTATGGGGAATTGATAAGGTTATTAAGAATAATACTGATAAACTTGAAAGGACATCCTATGAAAAACTACCTACAAGCAGCACTTTTGGCAAGTGCTTTTATATTTGTTCAAAGCAATGCTGTCATGAACGTCAGCCCTGAGGATATGCATACAATACTGGGTGCCCTCAAAGGCAAGACCTTCGAACAGCCAAAAGAAATGGTAAAGGCGTGGATCGACTTCAAGGCACAAGGATTAAGCTATGGCTCAGCAGGAATGACTGATTTTGCCCAACAGTTTAAAGATGAAAATGCTAGAAAGGCTTGGGATACTGTAGCAGATAGTATGAAACGTTTGGCTGATGATCTTAAAAGCCTTCCGGTACCAGATCAAAAGCTTATGAAAGATTTCAAAAGTATTGGTATGTGGATAAATCATAAAAGTGATAAATTGAGGCTAAAAGCTGAGCAAATGCGTATTATTGCAAACCAACTTAGTGATGAAAAAGCTAAGGAACTGATTCTAAAAAAAGCGAGCCAGGCTGAAGAAGTGGCTGCTTCAATGAGGAATAGCATGCAACAAGCTTCACAATAATCCTAAGTACGAAAGTTAAACTTCCTGAGAGTGTTTTTAATACCTCTTGGGAAGTTTTCTTTGTCCCATATTACCTCTAAAGCAGTGACATCAATTAAAGCAGTGACATCAATAAGGCCAGAATCTTGCAGCTCTGGTGCTCATTTTGATAGCTTACGTGAGATGCCTTGAACTTACGTAAGAGAAAGATACACCTATGCCTCGAAAAAATGTCTTTGCAGATTGTTCGTCGGAAGAACTACAGAAAAGAAGAAAAGTGACTCTGCCCTCTTTTGTTGATCCTATGCTCGCTACTCTAACCGATAAATATTTTTCAAGCGATGACTGGATATTTGAGCATAAGTTCGATGGAGAAAGGTGCCTCGTATTTAAGAAAAATGGCAAAGTTACCCTCAAGTCGCGTAATAACAAGATTAAAAATATTGCATATCCTGAACTCGTGAAGGCTTTTGAAGAACAGGAAGCTGATAATTTTATTGTAGATGGCGAGATCATCTCAAAAAAAGCAGGTCTCTCAGATTTTCAGCTCTTACAGAAGCGCATCAACCTTACTAATGTGTCGCAAATCAAGTTCCTTGAGAAAACGATAAAAATCAGCTTCTGCATTTTTGATGTGATGTATGTGGAGGGCTATGATGTGCGCACTTTGCCACTCATTGCTCGCAAAAAAATACTCAAGCGACTTTTAGAGTTTAATACTTTGCTTGTCTACACCGAGCATAAAACCGGTGATGGCCTGTCTTTTTTTAAAGAAGCATGTAAAAAAGGGTGGGAAGGTCTCATCGCTAAAAAAAGCTCGAGTACCTACGTTGGCGTACGATCTTCTAATTGGCTTAAATTCAAATGCATTATGAAGCAGGAACTTGTCATTGCTGGCTATACTGATCCTAGGGGCACAAGGCAGGGCTTTGGTGCACTCTTAGTAGGCTACTATAAGGGAAATAAACTCATGTTCGCTGGTAAAGTAGGTACCGGTTATACAGAGGACGCCCTCGCAATCCTCAGCAAGAAATTGTTCTCTCTTGAAGTTAAGAAGTGTCCATTTGCTGATTATGATGATGCAACTCAAGGTATCCACTGGGTAAAGCCTCAACTTGTTGCTGAATTTCGTTTTGCTAACTGGACAAAAGCTGGTAGGCTTCGCGTAGGTCGCTATAAGGGACTACGTGATGACAAAGCTGCAAAAGATGTGGTCAGAGAAGTACCAAAGGCAATCAGCGTTAAAGACTAAACCACTTCGGCACTTCCATCACGAGGAACTTAATGATCTATAATTACTCAACAGAAGATTTTGACACTAACTATAACTCTTACGCTAACTCATCTACTGTTTGTCCAGCAGTGAGAAGCTTCTCAAAAAGGCTATAATCCTTTTGATCCAAGAGGACAAAACGAATCTCAGTTAGACTTGTTTCATTCTGAGCGACAAAGTTGCGAGCAGCTGTAACTGCTGCCTCGGCTGCAAGCTGATGGTCAACATGGTAGATACCGCTACTAATAAAAGGAAATGCTATAGTTTCAAAGTTGCCATCGCTTGCTAACTTTAAACTGTTTGTGTAGGCAGATTCAAGAAGAATGCGCTGTTGTGTGGGATCTTTGATGACGCGTGCATCTGGTCCTACCGCATGAACTATTTTTATGATTCCTATTTTCGTTAGCTTAAAGCTATCGGTAATGCGAGCGTCACCCACAGGACAGCGTATCCCTTTTTTAAGAGGATATTGATTACATGCCTTTTGAAGTTGCGCTGCACCCGCAGCATTGTAAATAGCACCACAGACACCACCGCCCATAACGAGCTGTGGATTTGCTGCATTTACTATAATATCAACCTTTTGGTCAGTAATACTGCCAAGCACTGCATCAATGATGGTTACTGCATGCACCTGGTAGACTGAGAGAGTAAGCATAAGTAATAGCGCATTTTTCATCATAAGACTCCTCTAAAATAGGTTGTTCAAATTTCTTACCTCAAACTACTTAAATTCGGTATCACAAATCAAGGGTTTGGCGCTATTGAATTCAGATGAATCTACATAGAGACTCGTGAAATTGTATGTCGCTTTTGCTATGACATCTATTTGCAGGGCAACTTCTTAAGCCAACATCTTAAGGGCTCCCAAGAATCATTTCATAGCCTAGTGGGTAGTAATAAGTCTGAGCCTGCTCTGTAAAAAGAGCTCCAAAGCCTCGAAAAGCAGGCACAATTTTCTAGGGATTGTTCCTGATTTGCTAACTTTTTTTTTCCCTGCTAAGGTGAATTCCTGGCTAGAAGCGATACATATAAACAATGGAGCAAGCGATGAGTTTTAAGCACTATCTTACCTTTTGTCTTATTTTTCCAATGACAATTTTTGCAGCCTCGGTTTCGGTTAAATCAGCACCACTAGAAGCTGTTGGGACCATTCACTGTTTAAGCTCAGATTCTAAAAAGCAAAAGCTTGAGTTAGATGCGACGTGGCTGCAAGAATCGGGATTTATTCAAAGAGCATACTCTGAGAACAATGCTGGCAGGACGGAAGAAACGGCAATTCAATTGCCACTGAAATTTCAAGAGATGGAGAAAATCATCAGACTATGTATGAGGAGTCAGGGTGGTGCCCAAGTCAAAATTGAGATGATGGATCTTGCAGGTAGCAATAACGATGCAGAAGATGATCTCGTAGAACTAATAAAAACAATCGATAGACTATTAAAATTCAATAAAAGCGTTAAAGCAATGGAGATGCGAAAACTGGAATCTATTTTAAAGGAAACCTTTTTTGATCTCTTAAAGAGAGATCTCATTCTGACATCTTTCTTACAAGATCCACGATTTCTTGAATCCCTACCCAAAGGCATTAAAGAATTATCATTCCAGCTATCAAAGGAAGACCAACAGTTTCTTCGTTCACAGCTCAGAATGGTTATAAAATGTAAGAAAACTCCCCAATGTATAGATGTAAGTGGTAATTATGCCGTAACCTGTGGTACCAAGAAAAACAGAGCTACCTTTGTCGTATGGGATATTAAAAAATGTATAGAGGAACGTCAGGTTGAAACTCAATATCCTGTTCATACCGTCCAGTTTTATAATGGCAATAAAATCATCGCCTGGAGCGAAAAGACCATTGAGCTCTATGATTTGTTAGGCAGTACAAATTGTACTCCTCTCCCCCTGAAAAACCTGCTTGAGGGCATTAATAAGGTTACATCAGTTGCGTATGGAGCTAAGCAAAATAAGCTAGCGATTGCAGCTGATGAAAAAATATTTGTGGTTGACTTGACGGCTCCCTATCACTATAAAACGCTCAAGCCTCCAACTTCTGAGAAAACGGATAAGAAAGAGAAGTCAAAAAAAAGGGCTGACTCAGTTGTTCTTTTTGCGGATGAGGACAGAAGTATTGTAGAAGTCCGACTAAGCGGAGAACTCGTTTTTTATCGTCTTGATTCAGATACTGCTATCGAAAAGAACTTAGATGAGGTGATAAGTTATTTTTATGTAAATGGTTCAAATCTCATTACCATTGTATCTAAAAGCAAAGCATGCAACTGGGATTGTCGCGATGGGAGTTCTTTGGGAGAAGGAAGGGAAGACCAGATTTTTGTTCCACGCGGACAGCTTGCAGAAGTAACTAAAGATAAAACAATGATTTTTTGTGATATATCGGGTAAGGAGTTTATGAAAACCTATGAATTTTTAACAGGTAATCGCATGAAAAATGCGATTCAGGTTAAAAATGGTCTTTCTACGGTGATTCCAGATAGCTCGTTAGGTGACGTAACTGCTTTCTACATGAGTCCTGATGGAGTATTCTTTATCGGCATAAGCAAGAAGGGATTGCATGTTTGGCCCTATAATAGTGAATCGATCATGGAGTTTCTTTCGTCTGAAATGTCTCTTGATGTATGGCTCTGTATGCAACTTTTAATTAATCAGCTACGATCTGGCAAAATGAGTCTTAAGGATACTGCTTTTTTACATCAGCCTCATATCGTAGATATTATCAAAGACCTTAGTTTGGATTTGCTTACTCCCTTATTAAACCTATTTCCCGGTTTTCGCAAGGCCGTTGGTAGTGAATACAACTCTTTTGTTGATGAGGTCTCCTATGAAGCATCAGAAGATGTGGATCACGTTCCTACGGCAACTTCAAGTAGTCGTGCCTCGGACAGCCCTTTGGGTCAACCTAGGAGTCTTGATCGCCGAAATTCTCTCAAGCGGGCAGCTCTATCTGGTGAAGAAGCAAGCAGTAGAGTGGGAGCCACATCTTCGGGTAGTCCCCAGATTCAACCGCGCAAAAGCTCTCTCAGGCACGTTGCTCATGTGGGTGAAGGACTGTCTTCCCAGAATGGTAAAGCTGCGGCAACATCTTCAGATAGCCCAGCAACTCAATCCAGAGGCCTTAGTCGCCCAAGCTCTCTCAAACAGGTTAGTCAAGCAGGCCAAAAAATGGCTACTTCGGACGATGATGATCCTCTGGTTTCTCATGATGCCAGTGCAAAAACGGATAAAGGGGTAGAGGGTATTTCAAAAGGTAACTCTTTTGATAAGCCAAAAAGATACTCTTCTCAGCAAAGCCCGCCAAGACCTTTATCTGCTAGTAGTGGCGCAAGCTCTACTGTTAGCACTAGTAAGGGTTCTCTGTCAACAAGTTCTTCTACAGAAAGTCGTCTGCGAAATTCTCCGGTGGTTGCGGCTAGACTTCATGCTGTGCAGGTGGCTGCTCGTAAGGCGGGTTGGAAAGGATCCTCCTCAAGCACCAATGACAGCACGACTAGCAGTACTATTCAGACAACTTCCTTGAGCACGGAGATTGCGAGTACCTCAAAAGAACCTATAGTTAAGAACGATGTTCCAAAGAGAACTGCGAGCACTCCGCCCATATCCACAAATGTGTTGACTGCATCAAGTAGTTTAGCAGTGCCTGCTACAGAAAAGACACCAAAAGATCCTTCGGTTCCCAGCATGTTTGGTACACTCAGTAAAAGCACTTCTGCACTTCAGAAAAGCAGTTCTTCAATAAGTCCTCAAGATGCCTCAGAACTATTTCAAACTATTGAATCTGGACTTGCATTGCATAGAGAACGAAATTATCAAGATGCTGAAGAAAGCCTCTTGATCAAAGCAAGTAAAGTTCAATATGCATTATCAGCATACCTTCTTGGAGAACTCAGTGTGCGAGGATATTGCGGTGCTTTTGATCCAGTGACAGCTGTTAAGCATTTTGAGAGAGCTATTCAGTCCAATATCAATCCAAGTTTTAAGGCTGCAGCCCTCTGTCGCCATGGTGAGATTTACTATTATGGCCTTGGCGTAAAGCAATCCCAGCAGTGGATATTAGACTTAGATACAAAAAAACTCGCTGGTAGTACCGTTCCTGAAATCTTCTTTTTACTGCGAGATGATGATGCAGAAGGGAGCAAAGCAGAACTGTGTGAGGTACTTAAGCTTATATGTAAAGATATGGCTAAAAAAGATGCTCTCTATTCGCTCTTGCAAGGTAGAATACTGTTAGCAACAGCTTCTAGTGAGTCACAGTATAAAGAGGTGGCCAAACTCTTTACAAAAGCAGCTGATTCTGAAGATGCCTTTCTCAAGGCTGAAGCGCACTATAGGCTTGGATTACTCAACGAGCGTCATTTGAAGTCAGCTTCAAAAGTTCAAGGATATCTGGAGAAGGCAGCTGTACAAGACGATAATCTCTGGATTAAGGCGCTGGCGGAACTCCAGCTTGGACATAGGTGCAGAGATAGGAAAAGTAAGGAAGGTACTGCACAAGCCAAAGTGCATTATAAAAAGGTGATGACTCAAGAGTACCATATGATTGCAAAAGCTGAAGCAGAGTTCCAATACAATCTACTGCCTAAGGAAGACGATGCTCAAGACCCTGCAAACTTAACCGTTGCTTCCTGTTTTAATCTTGCCATGCAGTACTATAATGGGAATGATCCAAGTGTCCCCATAAACCTTCAGCGTGCATATTCTTACTTTCAACGCGTCGCTCAAGAAAGTACGGTAAGTGCGCAACTCGATGAGGCATGGTTTCGTCTAGCACTTATGGCAAAGAAAGGTGGCTCCGGTCTAAAAAGAAATACCAAATTTGCCATGGCCTGTTGTGAGCAACTGAGACAGAGAGGACACGATGGAAAATATAGACATAGAGCACTTCTTATGCTGAGTGCTCAGGCATTGCGTGATAAAGAAATCGCCCAAGCAAAAGAGCTCATCGCCGAGGCCATAAGGCTTGACCATGATCCAGAATGTCAAAGAGAGGCTAGGATGCTACGAGATGAAAAGCTCTCAACCCTCGAAAAAAAAGAAGGCCAGGAAAGTGGATCTGAGGGTAACGATTCAGAGTAGTTATAGAGACATCTCTCATCATGCTCAAAGTTTTTATGAGAACATGGATGCACATACTAAACCTTGTCGTGCACAGTATTTTTCTTTTTTGAAATTCCGCCCAGGAAGAGGTAGGTGCTACACCAAAAAAGAACCGAGAGAAGTGGCAAAGGTTGCATCAGGATCAATGTTGGCAAGGTATAATTTACCAAATTTGAAGCTGCATGAAGAAGAAGGGTGAGCTCTATTCTTTGTGATTTGTACACAATTATGCCTAACATGAAGCTGAACTGAAAATGTCCATTAACTAAGAGCGCATAGAGATTCGGTGGTGGATTTTGAAATCCAGCATGCATCAGAGTGAATGCGAGAGAGCTTACGAAATTGAAGATAATAAATTCCACCGAAGACAGAGAATGTTTAGCAAGGATAGATCGAGCAGCAAGCTCTTCTACACAGGCCGATGCGCAGACGCCAAAAAACCAAGCTATGTAGTACGGGTGAAAAGTTTATCCCCAAAAATCGTGAAGCAATGAAGTAAGCAATGAGGATACAAAGGGTACCTGCTATGAGATATATCCAGCTGGGTATAGATAGTGGAATATCAAAAAGAAAGAGATGTGTCTTTAAAGAACGCACCGTTAACGGCCTATAAAAGTATCCTGCTATGATAGCAATAGCATAAGCATAGAGAGGAGCCTGTCGAAGGATATTCTTCCCCGGCCCAAACGAGAAGAACCATACACAGGCGCCCCAAAGCAGGGGGGCCAATGCCCAGAATACTATTTCTGTATTGTCTTTTTTAGACCGTGCAGTTTGTGCAATATCATTTTGCATTACTCATTCCCATCAAGACTATTCCAATTCTTAATAGCGTCAGGTCCGTAAGGTTGATCCTCTAAGCTATTACAACGGCATTATGCCGTATAAAAGATATAACCTCAAGCAAAAATGGTGGTTCCAACTTTCAGGGAGCTTTTGCGGTTATGTTGGGGTCATATACACTTTAAATACAAGACATATAGGTAACACCAATAACTCGGGGAACTATCATGACGAGTACTACAGTACTACTGCCTATCCTTGCAGCACTTACGGTCGCACAGGAAAAGTTTTTAGGATTCAAAGAGACGTGGCAGCCGACCAATAATGCGCAAACGCTCTTTTTAGAACGGTACTATGCTAAAGCAGATGAGCTTAAAAAGCTATCTTTAGAGGAAATGCGTTCTTGTGCCTCCCAAGATATAGAGGTGGTCAA
>JABDCP010000003.1:69882-115185 GCA_013288045.1 Candidatus Babelota bacterium | reverse complement strand
TGTACATCCGCTCCCAAGGTAGTATAGTCAAATGACGACGTAGCGGTAAAACATTCTGTTTTTATCGGATCTGTACACGGTGCAGTGATTGAATCTACAACATAAAAACTCCATACGGTATTAGGAGTAATAGGATCTCCATCACTTATTGCAAGCACGATTGAAGACTGCGAGTTTGCAAAGATGACCCATTGCTTCCATTGTGGATGAAAGATCACATTGGGATCTGCGGTAAATCCCCCAAGCGTTATCGGGCTAAAAAAACTATCATGTGAAAGATTAAGAACATTATCAAGAGCACCATTCTTTAAAAATGAGCGGATACGACCCTTTGAGGCAACAAGAAGCTGTGTCGAACCGACACTAGACTCTGCACTTGGCCCATATTGACCCGTTTCTTGATAATCAGCTACCGTAAAGTGGTTTACCACTAACGGGGTACCAGGTGTAACCGGACTTGAAGCCTGGGGCGTCTTTCCTTTAACGGGCGCAGGGATTTGTCCTTGCATAATTTGTGCCGTGGTTCGAAATACGGGTGTGGTCGTCAAGACAAAAGGTGATTGACCACCATCAGCAGTGACCATGCCAGACAAGTCTAGGTACATGAGAAGAAGAAATAACGTGCGTTTCATAAATGCTCCTTTTTATTGAATTTTTTAACTACCGATATTTTCTAAGGACCCAAGACCTGCAATTGGCCTTGAAGTAAGAATATTTGAGGTATAATTTGCGCCATTAGCTGAGGCAAAATTTTGATAGATCTGTGAATTTAATCCGCTATCTCTCACGCCAAAGGCACGGTTATTCGTAAGCGTATTTCCGCGCACTGCGGTGTTGCTACTACCTAAGATAGTGATACCATCACCCTGACCATTCACTATCTGTGAATTAAATATGGCAGAATTAAGGGCACTATCAAAAAGGATCCCACTATTCTGAGCCCCATCAACAAGCACATTTTCAAGTATTACACCTTCATCAATTCCATTTAAGCTATCTGCTTGAACTGCTATCCCAATCGAAGGAGTTCCTGATACTACGGTATTTTTTACCTGTGCTGCTGTAACCCCTCCCTGCAGATTGATACCAACCGGACCGCTTATGCTCTCTGAAGTTGGCGGTGCCGAGCAATACTTTTGCTGAATATAGTTCACAATTGGATTACCAGTCAGGTCTGGTGGCTGCGCAGCTGGAGTCTCGCTTGAGAAATTATTAAATACTTTCACAAGATTTGAATCCACTATAAGTCCATGAGAATTTCTGATGAAGAGTCCGTCAGATAGTCCACCAAAACTCATAAACTGGCTGTTCTTAATCAAGCCATTATTAACATCTTGGATCTTAGCAAGCGGCAAGGACGTCCGGTTATAGTTGGTAAAAAGACTGCGGTCTATAAAAAGATTTTGGACATTATCAACACGCAATGCTTCATCACCACTATTAAAAATTTCTAGGCCAATAAGGGAAATGTTTTGACTTTGTCTAATGCTTGCAACAAGTCCTTTTGCACCGCTATCAAAAATTTGGCTATCAATAATACTCAGATTCTGAAACCCTTCAAAGATTGCTCCATTAAATCCACTATTACGAATTTGCACATTCTTGAGAATCCAGTTGTCTTGATTAAAGGTAGTATAAATGCCATTAATGCCAGAATCGGTAATCTGGACATTCTCAATTATAAAGTTCCCCTCAAACCCGCCCCTGTTTGGCTGCGAAATACCCATTTCGATGCTATCCGAAATAAAGCTATCTCGCAGAATAACATTTACATTTGACCCTTGAATAGTTACACCGTTGATGTTATTTGACGCTTTCAAACCTTCTATAAGTACACCGCCACCTTCGATCACCCCAGTTTGGCCAAGCCCTTTAGAGCGGAGAGATCTTCTTAGAGCTACTTCTTCAGATTCAACAGGAGCAACTACCACCGCTCCCGCAACAGGAGGGACTGGACCCTGCCCAACATTTACAAGCGGAGGCGCTGTTATCGCTTCCACAGGAGCGGCACCAACATTTACTACACTAACACCGCTTACAGTAGCAACTACAGACGAAACTGCTACTCCTACTTGGGCTACCGAGACAGCATCACCAACGACGGTGACTCCATTTACTACTGAATTGACTACCCCTTTTGATACGACTACGCCTCCTACGTTCTCTCCTACAATTGAAACCTTTTTATTGTTACCCTCAACCGTTACGTTATCTGCTGCAATTGTTATTCCAAAGGCTACGGCCGGCACCACAGGACATGCTGATGGCTGGCCGATACCAGCTTGAAGCTTGCCATCGGTCTTACCTTGAGAAGTTTGGGATGTTCCAAATACAAGATCATTCATTATCTTATAGTGAGCTGGCATTTGACATACAAAGGGAAGTTCCGTTATGGGGATAAAATTACAGCAATCATCTAATGTTGTTTGAATTTCAGAAATGTCAGCTTCAAGCGTATCGCAGCATTCATCAGGGTCCACAGCAATGAGCTCACAAGACACAAAGAGGCAGAAAAGTACACCTACTGCTACGAACATTCCTGAGCCCATGACACCCATGCTTTTTTGATTCTTCATAGTCATCCTTTCATAATCACTCTCTGGAATCTTTTCCGCATACTAACTTTTTCGGTACGTCAGATGCAAGAGTTTTGAAAGAAGTTGGCGGAAACGGTACGAGAATGTCGATATTTTTGAGAAAATCTGCTGATGTTCAAATAATACGAATAGCGAGAATCGGACGAGGAATGGGGTACGTGTGATTATGAAGAATGGATGTTTTAATGCAAGATAAAATAGCCTAAGAATTCCTTGTTACCTTCAGTTCCGGTAATCGGTGAGTCGATTACTCCCTGGCACACAAAACCTTCCAAAGCACACGCAGCGATGATCTTCTCGATAACTTTCTTATGGATAGCTGGGTCTTTAATGATGCCCCCTTTACCGACCTCATGACGCTCCGCTTCAAACTGTGGCTTAATAAGTACTACAAGCTTACCCTGCGGCTTCATAAGATGTTTTACCGCCGCGAGTACTTTGGTAACTGAAATAAATGAGAGATCTAGAGTAACGAGATCAACTTTTTCAGGAAGGTTTTCAAGATACCTCAGATTGATTCGCTCCATAACTACTACACGAGGGTTTTGGCGGATCGACTCATGCACTTGCCCATAGCCTACGTCAACTCCATAGACTTTTGCTGCACCCCGTTTGAGTAAGCAATCAGTAAATCCACCCGTAGACAGACCTGCATCAAGGATGATCATACTCTTTGGATCAACACCAAAATGATCTAAGGCATGTGCGAGCTTCTGACCTGCGCGAGATACATAAGGAGGAGCTTCGTAGGTGCACAGTATCTCTTGCTCGTCGCTTATGAGTATACCCGGTTTTAAGCATACCTGACCGTCCACGGTAACTTTACCTTGCATGATATAACTTTGTATCTGCGTACGACTCAACGCAGGAAAAAGTTTCTGCATCTTAAGGTCGAGTCGTTCTTTAATTTTCATGAATATGATCTCCTTGGTACTAGTATACCATACGCTTTATGCCATAGCATGATTTCATGATAAACAGAAAAAATACCTGTCTTTTTAAAACCCTAGAATGCTTCAGAGGTGAATAATTTTTATGAAAGCTTTCATATTAAGATGCTTCCTTCTATACTAATCGCGGAAAGTACACCCAAAAGATAGTCTTAGAATATGCAAGAAGCTCCTATATTAAAAGAACAGATCACCCAATATTTACCTCAGCGCCCTATTATTATAGAGTCTGGAGCACACTTTGGAAGAGATACCGTACGTATGGCTGCGCTCTGGCCACATGCACAGATCTATGCCTTTGAACCTGTTCCCTCTTTATATAGCCAACTGCTTGAACGGACCGCACCATACCCGAATATAACTTGCTATAATATCGCCTTAAGTGACCATACTGGTGTTGAAACGTTCTATGAATGCTCGGGAGCCTCTACGGCAGTAAGCTCATTCTATGAGCCGCTTGAGTATATTCAAGAACGTCCTAATGTCTTCTTTGAACAAGTTAAGGTTCCCACTATCACCTTAGATGAGTGGGCTCACAAAGAGGGTATCACCCAGGTAGATGCGGTATGGTTTGATATGCAGGGAGCCGAGCTTAAAGTACTTAAAGCTTCTCCTTTTATAGTGGCAACGATACAGGTCATGGTAGTAGAAGCAAGCTTAACCGAGCGATTTAAAGGTATCCCGCTGTTTGACGAGCTCACTGCATGGATTGAAGCCCAGGGATTTCGCATCATTCAAAAAGATTCTCCTCGACATAACAAAGTGAATCTGCTCTGTGTAAAGCCAGAACTTCTTTAAGATGTTTAACTCGAATCTTTAAGGGTAAAGCAGGCTCCAAGAACTTCCAGAGCACGACATCACTTGTCCACTCTCATGCTCCTTTTTGCTCTTAAATTCTCGACCAACTGAATTCACGTGCAGCATTACTTGCCATGCACGTTGAGGCCTATGAAGAGCTCGTGCTCAATTTTTAAGCGTCTAGACTTTTGCATAATAATCTTAGAGCGTGTTAATCAGTTTCCGTGCGTGGAAAAATAGCTCTTAATATAGGATTGTTTATAAACTGTGGGGTAAGTAAGCTATTCACCCAATTAAGCAGTTCGTTTTGGTCTTGCGTAATCTCTGCACCAGCTGTACGAAGAAGAGCAATACAATGTAGAAGATCTTGGACCTTCCCTACATCAACCCTTCTATCCTCCGTTTCTGACTTACGTTCGACGTGCCAGTTCAGGAGAAACATTGCGGTCATTAAAGCTGTTTCACCGCCTGAACAATCATTTTTTTTCTTAACTAATCTTTCCCTCTCGTGAGGATTGATGCTATTAAGAAGTACCCCTAAAAGGGGATGATCTCCATTTCTTGCCGCAATATGAAGCGCGGAGTCTTTAAAGATTTCTTCAGTATCAACAAAATGAACTGCAGGCTCAATGTCAGGGCCATTGTGTCCATTAAGAACAAATTGATGCCTGTTCTCAAGAATATTCCCAAAGATTTGCCCTGGTTGGTTTGCGTTTATTACTGCAGTATGGATGTCACTAAAAAAATTTAATACCTTGGTAACCTCCTGTTGAGCTCCTAATCTTACGGCTCTTAAAAATAACAGCTGTAAGCAAGAGTTAAGTCCAGAGACTCTTGTTCCTCCGAACAATAAGGTATTGATAAGATCGAGATAGAGATCAAGGGGTGTCCTACCATTATCATCCACTTGGGTTATGTCTTTTGGAATTGTGCTACAAAGAGTACAGGTAGCGTGGCTCCCATCCCAATATTTCTGACAACGACTTTCGAGAAGATCCCTTGCTTGAGTAACAGATGTAACAATCGCCCCTGATTGACTCAAAGCAGCGTTATGCAAGGGAGTTCTTCCTTGCGAATCGGAACAAAAGGGGGTGATTCCAAGTTTAAAGAGCCGTTGTACCACATCAGGACATCCCAGTCGACAAGCGATTAATAAATAGTGATATTGCTGCGCTCTCATGTTCAATTGAAAATTAGCAAAATTAGCGGAAAGCGCCTGGGGAGTTGCGTTAGGATATTGGTTGGCAGGTACTACTTCCAAGAGCCGTGCATTTGAAAGGGATACATTCGCTTGCCTATATAAATGGACAAGATTGTCATCGTCAGTGTTGAGCTCTGTCTCTAGTCTTATTAGACGCACATCCCTTTGAGTAGTCTGCGCTGCACTTGCTGCATGCATAACATGGGGAACCATCAATAAAATAAATACTTGAGTCATTATGGTGTTCAAGAGAACCTCGCTGAGAGTTTTTGGGTAGGCAAGTTTCCTATTCGCTAACTTCACGTACACATCTTAGGCGTACTAGCATATCAGGTATTTTTATACATACCATTAAGAGATTTTGGCAGCCTCTAGTGCGGAGTAAGATAGTTAAGATATGTGCTTACAGAAGCTTTCAAGCAATGAATAGGCGTTATGTACTTTGACCCCAAAATGTCTCCCAGAGCTTCCAGATCCAGCCATTACTTCTTACGATACCACGTTCATTCAGCTCATTAACTCTTTCATTATTACCTACTAATTGACCGTGCAGCGGTGATTGCTGTTGAGCTTGTGGTAGTGCTTGCTCCGCAGGTTGGGAGTTATAACACCATTTCATGATACCATTAAAATAAGCTAAGGCGTTTTTATCAACATCAGGGCCATTGGCCAAAAGTAGCTCAGTTAACGCAACAACGGGATGCTTACCCTCTATGTCCATATTCAACGAAGCACCAGCATCTATCAAACAGGCACAGGTTTCAAACCTTGCTACTAATTCAATTGCATCAATCTTTTCTGGCTTTTTTGCAATTATTTCTTTCAATAGCATATTGAGCATATCTTGATCCAACTGAGACTTCTTCAAGAGGCCAAAATGAAGACGAGAAAAACGATCATGCCGGATTAAATCAATGCAGAGTTTTTTCAGGCCCTCCGTATCTTTACATGAGTGCCATTGTAAGATCTCCCCTACCATACACTGATAGCTTCTGTTTCTTCCTATTTCAAAAAGACCCTTGTTCAAGGCTTCTTGAGAAACGACATGCCAACCCAGCAAACCGGCCCTAAATAACTCTTGCAAAAAGGGTATCGGCCATTTAGCCTTATGATCTATTTGAACTTTTTCGAGTTCCAAAATAAGCGAATAGGGAGTTTCGCCATCAGGGTACTGAAACATCGGATCAAACCATTCCTGCTGAAAAGCTTCAACCACAGCAAGCTCAGATTCACGATAAGAAATTTCAAAATTTACGGCTTCAAAAACGACCGAATCATCTTTGTGAGTTATAACATCTCTTTCAAGATCATCCTCAATATTCGCTAAG
Source organism: Candidatus Babelota bacterium (assembly GCA_013288045.1). Taxonomy (GTDB): domain Bacteria; phylum Babelota; class Babeliae; order Babelales; family Babelaceae; genus PRDV01. The sequence goes on along the minus strand of JABDCP010000003.1, from coordinate 108,311 downwards.
CAGTCATCAATATTTTCTCGCAATACCTCATGCCCTTTTTGAATAGCCTCAGCACTGCATGATTTCACTCTTGCTGCAATGGTACCATCATCAGCACGTACTGCCTGAAGACGTTTAGAAAAGGCATATTGTATCGAGACAAGGGTTCGCGATTTAAGGACAGCTTCATTTCGTCGTTGCTGTTCTCTCATAAAAGCTTGTAACTTTTCTGCCTGCACAAACGGCTCTATCTCTGCTAGAATCTTTATTCCGTTATCTCTTGATTTTATTAAAGCGGCTGTTTCTCCATTTTCCCTTATTAGTTTGTCACACTCTGCTAGTAGCTTTTTAAGTACTTCCCTTTGAGAAGTAAAGGTAGCTACTTGAGCGACCGGTGCAGCAAGCTCAGCAATCATTGGCCGAACGAAATTTGGTACTAGGCAGATTGAAACAAACGATACCATTGGGATGAGTTTGTTAAACATAATAAGCAGCCCTTTATTGCTAGATAAGATATGTAATATGATATACAGAAACTTTCAAACAATGGGATAGGTGTCATTCAACGGAATCCCAAAACGTCTCCAAGAAATTCCGGATCCATTCACCACTGCTCACTTGGTTCTCTTCAACTTTATTATTTAGATCTATCTGAGATTGCTGTTGTGGTTGCAGCTGCTGTTCCTGCACATACTCAGCTAGGAGCCTTTCAACTTGCTCATATTCTGCTAGTAGCCTGTTAAGCTCATCTCTATCTACCTCTAGTACCTGTAGTTCTGCTAGTTGCTTTTTTCGCTTCTCTATTTCTGCTGCTAACAGCAAGTCTGCATTTGCCACATGTGCCTTTATGAAAGCCCATCTTGCTATCAACTTCTGTAGCGGTTCATCAAGAGAACTTGAGGCAACTGTATGAGTAGTCGATATAGCTAACTTCTCCATTGGAAATATGGAGTGCTGCAGCAAGCAGATTGAAATGATCGATACAATTGAGATGATTTTGTTAATCATACTGGGCCCTTTAGGTAAGATATCGAACTATGATACCATACAGCAACTTGAAGGAAGACCTCCATGCTGCTAGTCTACACAGTTATGATAACCTCTCAACTTTTTTTGTATGAGGCCATAAGCTGCTGCATAGTATTGGTTATCGGATACATAAATGCATCAGATAATCTATATTCGTCTTCAAGTACCTCACTGAGATTAAACACCGTTACCGGGCGATCTTTCAAGACAATAGCTATCTCGCCATTCTTAGGACTCAGCTTAAGTGCAGCACGAAGCTCAGCTAAGGTGGTCACCTTCTGGCCATTGATAGTATCTAGAAGATAGCCTGGTGCTATGCATTCGCTCAAGTGAGCTATTGACCCTGCAAGCACGGTGGTAACAACGAGAACAGGCTCAGACTGATGTTCTTTAAGATGATACTTACGAAGCTCTCCTATTTGGTCCACAAAGTTATTCTTGAAATACTCAAAATGATTTTCGCGAAGCTGCATGATAACTAATCCACCAAATATTTCATAATCAAGCTCTTCAGGCTCGTACTCAGGATAAATCTCACGTACTGGGCGCAATCGTGAATCTTCAAAAGAACAACGAAGCTCTTTGCGTTGCCCTTTACGATACACAACGCAGGAGAGAGCATCTCCCACTTTGCAGCGCACTAAGAGCTCTTTGAGCGAAATTTTTTCACTGGTTCGCCAAGGAACTGAGGTATAGCCAAATTCATCTAAGGTATAATGAACTCCATTAACCCCTACCTCATAGAGCATATCACCAGCCTTAAATCCTACTTTTTCTTCCATAGAATTTTTGTAGACATAATTGATGTACAACCCCGCAGGAAGTGGATTACCCAGTGAGCGTGCATGAGCTGCCGTGGTTTTATTAATCCCCATTCCCCAATCAGGTCTGCGAACTAAAGGAGTTGTAAAGAGATCGTCAAGAACTACCAGTATCTCCTTTATAGGGATAATGTAATTGTAATTCTGCGCACTCCAATAGCTTGAGCTATTTATACCCACAACTTTACCATCCTTGGTCACACAAGGTCCCCCTGAGTTTCCAGGATTAATCGGAGCGGTAATATGGATAAGTGAGTTTCCTTTTACAAAGTCTTGTCCCGCTACTCCGCCTACCGTACTTTTTCGAGTGCGCAATCCAAGAGGAAATCCTATAGCAAGAACTGATTGTGTATCATAGAGCTTATCAGAATCACCAAACTCTAACGCATTAATCGGTCCACATGCTTGCTCAATAATTCTTTTACTTTCTGCCGTCAACTGCAGGAGCGCAATATCAAGCTCGGGACACACGCCAATAATCTTTGTAGGAAGTAGCGTCCTTCCCAAAGTAGGCAAAGAAATGTAGACCGATTTAGCAGCACGTATCACGTGGTAATTCGTAAGGAAGTGCCCTTCTTTATCGATAAAGAAGCCACTACCCGCTCCTTGGGCCTGCTCTGGACTACTATAAGGATAGATCCAATTAAAGGCTGTCGACTGTGCCCATACTTGGACTACTGCATTGCGCGTCCGTTCTTCCGCATAGCCCCACTCTACTTCTCCATCATAACAACTTATTCGAGCTGCCGGGAGTCCTACAATAAGAGCAAGTGTCAAACATCTTTTAAGCATGGCTAACCTTTCAAGTGTACTATCGGTTTATTTTCGTGATTCCATTATACGTTTCTTAAATTCTTTAAAAGTATCCGATACTGGGTAGTAATACATAGCCGATAAACGCTCTTCCGAAGCAAGTACGTCATCTACCGGAATCACTGCAAACTGATTATCGGTAGTCTTAAAGGTAAGATATTTACTCTGCGGCTTTGATACTATTGCAGCCCGAAGGTCTTCAAGAGTTTTTACCCTCTGTCCATTTACTTCAGCGATAATTCCCCCTACTCCAATAGTACGCAGCCTAGAAGCTGGCGAATTAAGAAGCACATGCGTAATAAGCAAGGACGGTTCTATCGGCTTTGCCGGATCTGCATATTCTATGAGCTTGGGAGCATACTGCGCAAGAAGCATGATATGATTAACAGTAATCGGCATGAACACAAAGCCTCCGATCATTTCATAATCTATCTTCTCAAATCCTGGGTACATCTTCCTAATAGGAGGTTCATTATTCTCTAAGGGAATAGTCACCTTAAAAGGCTTGCCATTTCGATAAAGTTCCATGACAACCTTATGACCAAGCTTAAGGCGCGATACATAATCAAGAAGCGAAATTCTATCCTCTTTGTTCCACGGAACCGACATCTCTCCATGCATGTCCACAGGATACGAGTCCATCGTATAGATCATATCTCCTGCTTTAATGCCTGCAAGATCAAAAGGACTTCCTTTGTACACATCAATTACATAGAGGCCTCCTGGAGATGGATTACCAAGGAACTCACGCAGGTTATCATCCGCTGAATTGAAAAATACCCCCATAAATGGCTTACGTAACAGTTTCGGGTTCCCATCCTCTGGCACCACGTTCTCTAACTGATCTAAAAAGAGAAGTACCTCATTTGACGGAATAATATAGCCAACATTTTGAGCACCAGGAATACCGGCAGAGTTAACACCTATAACGCGACCTCCATGGTCTAAAGATGGACCACCCGAGTTACCCGGATTAATGGGAGCACTAATCTGTATAAAATATCCCGAAGCTGGTAGATGTTCGCGACCACTTACCACACCGGTAGTACTCTTAAGCCCCTCTTGCCCTAACGGAAATCCAAGCGCCATAATCTTGTCACCACGATGCACCGCATCTGAGTCGCCAAGCGTTAAGTAAGGAAGTTTAGTCACCCCGAGCTCTTTTTTAAGCGCCTCACGCGCTTTATCTGTAAGTCTTAGTAACGCTAAATCTCGTTCAGGACTTACTCCTACAATCTCAACCTCAAAGCGGCGTTTACCGACCGAAGGAATCTGAACAGCCACGTAAATAGCTTGACTAACGACATGTGCATTGGTGATGATATCGCCTTCTGCATTAATGAAGAATGCGGATCCTCGAGATTCTTTTTGTGCCGGACTCTTATAAGGTTCTACCCAATTGAATTCATTAATCTGAGAAAAGACCTGAAGTACAGCATTTTGAGATTGTGATTGCAACTCACTCCAACGCTGCCGTTTAGGAGCGGATACATCCACGTGGGCTAGATTTGATTCAGGCAATTTTGGCTGCTCAACCTGTGTAGAGGTTAGCTGTTCAAGCCTACCTTTCATTTGACCCACCTGCCGATGCATAAGCAATAATGCACCTGCCAACACCACAAAAACGGTGAAAAATATCGCACCGTATACTTGGAGAGATTTATTTTGCATGTAAAGCCTTTCTTACTCGAATGATATTTGAGCTAAGATGTAATAACTTATGAATTCAAGAAGCCTGCTCATTCTTAGAGTACCTATCTTGCTAAAAATTACCAGAGCCAGGACCTTGGCACTACAAAGAGAAATGATTCGAAAGGCTCTCTAGGCTGTAGAATTCGAGCATAACGAAGAGATGCCTCTGAAACTGAAGAGATATCAAATTAATTCGAAGGTTGCTTCGAGAGCTAGACTACTTTGCACAAGTAGCTAGTGTGTTATACTAAGAAAATGAGATCAGCCATCATCTCCAAGCATAAAGGATTCTCCTTGATAAGTGTTTAAATTACGAGTAAATACCACTAAAGGATAGGTATGAATGCTAAATTATACATACTCACTGTCATAAGCCTAGGTGTCTTCTCTGTATTTCCGATGCATGTCTCTCTACCCATGAACAACGATCAGGTTGATGAATATGCAGATAACCATGTTGATGAGAGGAGGCTCGATAACTTCGCAAGGGAATTTTTTAGACCTGACATTGCCCTCCAACTTATGAGAGAATCAGTTCGAAGCCGCTGTAAAGCCCTTCTCAAACAAATAATAAGAAACCCAAGTATGGTTCATCGAGAAGCTCCCGATGAGGTTTATGAATATCCGATTTTAGAGGAAATTCGAGAGTCCATTGTTACCTATTGCGAAGAAGTTACACGAAGTCGGCCACTTCAAGAAGCACGACAAAGCAGCGCATTCATTATCGCGTCTAGAAGACTGCTTCAAGAAGAACGAAAAAACAGCGCCATCATTAACGCGGCTAGAAGGCTGCTAAGCATTGTCGAGCGACAAGAGCAAATGCCTGGTCCAATTGTTCTCTTGACCGTACTATTATGGAACAGTCTGGCATGTTGTGGCCTATCTTGAGCTTCAAAAGGGATCTCCACTGTACCAAGCTTCAGGAAAGTATCGTTGAAATAACTCATCTTTCCATATCGTTTACCACCTCTTGAAAACAGAGTATACTAGCTCATAGATCGACATACTACCGCTGCATCATCTTGCGTTAAGGACCCTCTATGGCTGAACAAACGTCTGTTACCCTTGAGAAATTAGTTGCACTCTGTAAACGTCGCGGCTTTGTGTACCAAACAGCCGATATCTACGGTGGACTCAATGGTGTCTATGACACAGGTCCATTAGGCACTCTTTTAAAGCGCAATCTTAGGAACGCCTGGATCAAATCACTTGAAGCTACGGGCTATGATATTCTTTTTATGGAAGGATCGGTGATCACTCCCGAAGCGATTTGGGAAGCATCAGGACACCTTGAAGGCTTTCAGGATCCTATGGTAGATTGCACCTTCTGTAAACATCGCTACAGGGCTGACGACATAGATCTTTCAAAGCCCTGTCCCCATTGCGGTAACACCGCATGGACTGAGGTTCGTCAATTTAACCTCATGTTTAAAACCCAAGTTGGAGCAGCAGCGGATGCCACCTCAGTTGCCTACTTACGACCAGAAACAGCACAATCTATTTTTGTTAACTTTAAAAATGTCATGAACAGTAACCGGGTTAAGATTCCCTTCGGCATTGCCCAGATTGGAAAAGCCTTTCGCAACGAAATCACCCCAAAACAGTTTCTGTTTAGAATGCGTGAGTTTGAGCAGATGGAGATGGAATGGTTCTGTCGCCCAGAAACGGCTGAGGAGTTCTTCCGTATCTGGTGCGCGATTCGCAAGGCCTTTTATGCCGATATCGGTATAGCTCCTGAACGTATTCGTTTACGAGCTCATGAAAAGGATGAGCTCTCACATTACTCTTCCGAAACCTCAGATGTTGAGTATCAGTTTCCTTTTGGATGGAAAGAGCTTGAAGGAATAGCCAATCGCGGTAACTTTGATCTTTCAAGACATATGGAATTCTCAGGTAAAGACCTCGCAGTGTATGACGATGATACAAAGAGCGCCTTCGTTCCTCACGTCGTTGAAACCTCGGTAGGTACTGATAGACTTTTCTTAACGATACTCTTTGATAGCTATCATGAAGATACAGTTGAGGGCGAAACACGGACCTCATTGAGACTTCACCCTCGGCTAGCTCCCTATATAGCAGCTTTTATGCCCCTATCAAAGAAAATTGCCGCCCCTCTTGAGAAGATCTATGGAGAGCTACGACAAAAAGGATATATGGTGCAGTACGATGACTCAGGATCGATCGGAAAGCGCTATCGCCGCCAAGATGAGATAGGCACGCCATTATGCTTTACCTATGATTTTGAGTCAGAGCAAGATTCATCAGTCACCGTGCGCAACCGTGACACGATGGCTCAAGAACGAATTAGCATCGACCAGATTGAAGCATACATCAAAAAGACGTTAGGTTGAGATGAAAGCACTGTATCAGTGGCTAGGTAAACATGTACACGCCTGGTATGGTACTCTCATCTTCGGTCTTTTGGTATTCATAGAGGGCTTTTTTATTGTACCAGTCAGTACCATGCTCGCCTTTTTCAGCCTTGAAAATAGACCCAAAGCATTTATGTACGCCACCATTGCAACACTCGTATCTGGTCTTGGAGCACTAGTAGGATATTACATCGGAGTTCTGCTCTGGAAAGCTGGTGGTAGGGGCGTTCTTGAACATGTCATAAATGCAAAGAAGTTTGATCATCTGGTCGAACAATTTACCGCCTACCAAGCCTGGACAACCTTTATTGTAGCACTTACTCCCATGCCGTATAAGATACTTACGATCAGTGCAGGGTTTCTGAGGCTTCCCCTAACGCCCTTTATTCTTCTTTCTATGGGTGCCCGAGGATTGCGATTCTTTGCCATTTCAGGGGCTATCTATATCTGGGGCGAAAAGGTGCAGTACTACTTAGACAAATACTTTTACTGGGTCGTTGCTGCAGGCATCTCTTTCTTTATATCCTTCTGGATTGTCCTTCACTAAGATCCTTTTTATAGCCAGGAAAGAGTGTCCTTTTTGCATGGATATGGATAAATTCACCCCGCAAAACAATCACCCCTGCTCCTATCAACCCTGCATGGGCTTCGTGGTCAACTTGTCACTATAGCTTATACACCACACACAGAAATAGTTGTCAGACAAGATTTACTCCCCCTGCTATACTACCTTATTATGCCTATACACTCGTTTACAAGAAGGGTTCTTGCACTTTTTCAAGGATACTTTACCATTATAAGAGAGATCCACATCATAATACCCTCTAAAGGAGTCTGATGAACGTCCGATCATTACTATTTACGTTAACCTTTCTCATGAGCAGCTCTGCATTATCTGCTAAAGTGCTTATTTGGGATATTGGCGATGTGCTTTTTGAAAAAAGTACCTTTGGCTACATGAAGTCTATTGGTCTTTCTCACCTACTTGAACATATCCTCTTCGATTGGAAAAACCCTTGGAAATTAGAAACACGGTTTTTCGAAGTCGTTTCTCAGCTCGAGTGTGAACCTGTACCAGAAGGTATTCACCTACGTAACGCTCGGGGCGTCCTCTTACCTCCTATCATGTCCCATTGGCAAGCGGGAACACTTTCAAGTGAAGAGATCATCAACAGAGCACATACAAAAATTGAAGTGCTTGCTGAGCAAGGGACCTTCTTTGCAAGTCACCGAGAAAAAGAGCTCATAAAAAAAGCTGTTGCTGCAGTCTTTAACCCGCACACCTTAGCGCATAATATGCGACCAATTAGAGCAGGCATCCGACTATTAGAACAGTGTGCCACCGAGATCAATCCTGATGGAACCCCACGAAATAAACTTATTGCTCTCTCAAACTGGGACCCCTTTTCATTTGAGATTTTGCATGAGCTTAATCGGGATGTATTTGGCTTCTTTGATGACATACTCATTTCAGGAAGAACCGGATTTATTAAGCCAAGAAAAGCTGCTTTTCAGTATCTTGTAGATCTTCATAAACTCAATCCAACAGAATGTCTCTTCATAGATGATCGTGAAGAAAACCTTGAAGCTGCTGAAGCTCTTGGGTTTAATACGTTCCATCTGCAACGCGGCAATTATAGAGAACTGCGCCAGGTACTGCTCGATTTTGGTGCCCTACTTGGTGCATGAGAATTGCTCTATATATGGTAAGAATTCAAGAACAATTTTCACAAACATTTTTTAATGTAAGCTAATCATGAGCTGCTTGTGTGGTAGTATTTTCAAGAGCTATATGAGCATATAGCGAATATCAACAAAAGCGTTTTCCTTCAGAAGCATCTCTCTCACGCCTGTAACGGAGGCCTCCATATGCTTGAAAAGACTCCTCTAGGTCTAATCCATACACCACAGCTCTAGCTTCATGTAAAGAAAAGTAGTTACAAGTATTGCATTCATAAATATGACCATGTACTATACTTGAGATTGCGAAAAGCCGTAACCTAATTAAATTGTTTAAATTTTCACCAAAGGAAGACGTATGAAGAAACTCTTCGTAATATTCACTATCTGGTCTACATCGATGAGTGCCCTGACAGGTCCTCAGCCATTATTTATCGCAAATATAACAATAACTCCGGTTGCCTGCCCTCCAGCTGTAGGATCTACAATTGTAAAAGTGACCGCTTCCGGCGGTCAGCCAGCCCCTGATGGTTCATATACCTACGAAGTAATTGAGCCAATTAGTTTCACGCCATCACAGACCATGGTTGGAAAAACTGCTACATTTAAAGTTCCTGGAACACAGTCGTCGTTGCTTGTAAGCGATTCTAATAATGTCTCTGTTCTCGCAACAATTGTTTATCCTCCATCGGCAAGCACATCCATAAGCATGAACATCGATTCATTAGCGCTAGGTGCTGGAAACGGATGTATCACTTTTAGTGTTACTAATCCTGCTGGAAAGGAAACGGGTACCGTTGATTTTGCAATTGTCTCGGCTAACAATGAACCTATACTTAATGGAAAAAGTACTATCGAACAAACAGTAAAAGAAAGCCCGTTTACGGTTATATTTCCATCGTTATCAAGTCCCTTTCTTGACGCATCAGTTGTTACTCATAATGATTGTACTGTGGCTAATAACGCCTTCAATTTCTCCTTTCCTTTTCCACAAGGAATGGGAAATGCCCTGAAAACCTATATATTTAACAAATATTGTAGCTGCCCACTGAGCAAAGCTGCAATACTTTCATAAGTTCTTGATTGCGTAACCAAGAATGCTATAGGGTGGGTACTGGCAGAATACCTCGATGAGGTAATGCTAACTGGGTGCCCTAATCCTTTTTTTTAGAAGGCTCATTTTTTTAATAGCATAGTGCACCTGCACCTAGGGCTTTGATGAGAACCCATAATCTTGAGCCTTCCACATCTTACACTCTAAATAAACACTCTTCTTCTTCCTCACATAACTCAACAAACTGTTGACTCTACTCACCCATATTGCCAATATAATGCATGAAAGGACTCTTTATGAAATGGCCGATTATCATACTCTCCTGCATCCTAGGTCTCTTTGCAATCGTATATTTTGGTAGGCAAGCCTATGGCAAAGAAGAAGCAAAGGCTTTTATAATCTCTCTACTTGATAAAGCCGATATCAAAATCGATGGTTCCCGGCCTTGGGATATTACTGTACATAACCCTGGTCTCTATCAAAGAATTCTAAAAGAAGGATCGCTTGGCTTAGGAGAATCTTATATGGATGGTTGGTGGGACTGTCAAGCTCTTGATCAGTTTTTCTACCGAGTATTTCGCGCAGACCTTGATACGTATATGTCCAAAAATTGGTATGAGCTTTATCGAGCTTGCATGCTTAAACTCTTTAACTACCAAACTCGCAAAGGTTCTCTTGAAGTAGGCAAACAACATTATGACTTATCAAATGAGTTTTTTAAAGCGATGCTTGACTCTCGTATGATCTATTCATGTGCCTACTGGAAAAATGCTACCACATTAGATGAAGCTCAAGAACATAAGCTCGATCTTATTTGTCGAAAGCTGCAACTCAAGAAAGGTATGACTCTTCTTGATATCGGCTGTGGATGGGGTGGACTTGCTTTGTATGCTGCCGAAAAATACGGCGTTGAGGTAACTGGTATTACCATCTCACAAGAGCAGTATGAGTATGCACAAGCTCATAAAGGTACACTCCCGGTCACCTTCCTTCTTCAAGACTATCGCGACTGCACCATCACCTTTGATCGTGTGGTCAGTGTAGGCATGTTCGAGCATGTAGGCACTAAAAATTATGACACCTATATGGGAATGGTTTGCTCATGTCTTAAAGATGACGGTATTGCACTTATACATACGATCGGTTCTAATGTCACAGCCTATACTCCAGACCCCTGGATAAACAAATATATTTTTCCTAATAGTATTCTGCCTTCGCTCGTACAAATAACTCGGGCAGTAGAAGGACGTTTCATCATAGAAGATATCCACAACTTTGGTGCAGATTACGATAAGACTCTTATGGCCTGGTATGCAAACTTCATAAGATCCTGGCCAACTTTTGAGGCACAGTATGGTGAGCGCTTCTACCGCATGTGGAGCTACTACCTTCTTTCATGTGCGGGGCTTTTTAGAGCTCGTGGAATTCAGCTTTGGCAAGTAGTTCTCTCAAAAGAAGGTCTTCCTGGTGGCTATGAATCTCTTCGATAAGTTGTTTTTTGAACTTTTCAGATGTTTAGCAGGAAGATGTGGTCTCTTCTCACAAACTTATGAAGAACCTAGATTTGCGCGGCCATTATATGCTACGCTGCTCGATATGAAAACTACCTGCTTACTCTCTTAAAGGAGCACTATGACACAAAAACTCAGCATCTTTCTACTACTCTGCACGCTATGCTTAGACCTCCAGGGTAAACCTGAGGTTCCATTACAAGCGCAGTGGAATGAAAGTCCCCTATTACTACGAGAATATCTTCTTGCAGTATCTGATAGCCTTCCTGATCAAGCAACCCAAGTAACTGAAAAAATATTCCTTGCACGTCAGGCGGAGCTCGGAACCATCACTCTACAACCCTATTACGGTACAAAGATAGGACAAGACTTAAGCGATCTTCTCAAGTTTCAGGCAATGCATTTAGTAGACTTCATCAATGCAGCAAAGAAAGACGATGCTAAGAAAATGGAGAGTGAGCTTGCCATCTTAAAACAAAATGCCTCTGCTATCAGCTGTTTAATAAGCAAAGTTAATCCCTATATTAGTTTTGGTAAGATGCAAGATATGCTATCTAAATACCTCGATTTGGTCAGTGCTATGGTTGCTGACCGACTCAAAATGAAATGGCAAGAAGATATCGAGAACTATGCTAAGGTGCGCTCACATTATAATGAGTTAACATCCCTTTTATCGGAGGCCATTACAAATGCTTTTCCTCCTAAAGAAGAGCCTAAAGCAAAAAGTTCAGTGTAACTCTTCCTTATGTAGTCCTAGGTTACATAGCCCTGTTTTAACTCTTCATGATAGAAAATGACCAACCCGAGACAGGCAACGATAAATGAGAAGAAAAGACTCGGAGAAAATGTTTCCCCAAAGAAGAGATATCCAAGGAGTGCTGCAAACAAGGGGCACATAAAGCCTGCAAAAGATAACAGTGTCGCCGTATAATGCTCAAGCAAATAGCCGTACAGATTATAAAAGAGCAGATTAGCGACTACTACAATTAACACTGTTGCTTGCATAAAAGGAACCCATTCTGTAACCACAGGATTCCACGATTCGGTCATAAATGATGTTCCCAAGGCACAGAGCCCCCCAAAAAACATCCCCACTCCATTGGCAACGATCGGAGAATAGCCCTTCTTTACTAATGCTCGTAAAACAATCCAACCATACGCACTTGAGATAACGGCAATTAAAGTAAGAAACCGGGGCCATGCATGTGTAAAGAAACTCCCACTATCCGCTTGAAATAGCGGTGGAAGAAAAGCGAAGAACCCCACAAGTAACCCTAACCACTTTTTCTTGGTCATGTATTCTCCAAACCAAAGGTAGGATAATAATGCCGCAATAAACGGTGAGAGATTATAGATAAATGCCGATTCAATGCTCGTGATATTTTTGAGCGCACACAAATCACATATATAGGTAAGGTAGATATGAAAAAAAATGATCTGAGCAAAAAGCAACCAGTCTCTTTTGAGGTAGTGCCATATGTTTTTAGTAGTATAGCCACTGCGGGCAACAAAATAGCCGCAGAGGAGTGATCCTGCAAGAAGCATGCGCACCGCGACAAAAAAAATCGGCTCTGTGTAGGCAAGACCCCATTTACTGATGGTGAAGGTACCTGCACATAGCATATACAGTAGAACAATTAAGAACATCTGATCCTTTGAGTCTCATATACAAGAATACTTAAGAAAGGCATAGGAGCAATGGTTATAACGAGAAACCTATTCATCTCATAGGATAACAGAAAGCATGCTCTTGCGCTAATGAGTGTGCCGGTCCAATGCATATGAGACTTTAAAGGGCCTGTCTTGAGATTTCACTGTAATATTCTTCAAGTATTTCAATGATTGATGCGATCTTACCGTATTCTAAAAAGCAACATAGTTTTGAAGATTTCTGTAAACATTTTTTAGATCTGATGGCCCAGTATATTGTTAATAGAACTCATATTTTACTGCCCCATTCACGCGCTCAACGCTGCCTTTCAATTCGAGAGACCGAGATTGATGTTGCATGGATAGCTGCAAATTAGCTATTCCATCATTTCTAATCCATCCCCGCTATATTTGTCGGCCTACCTGCAGGATAACTCACCGATGCTATGGTAGCAACAATACATCAAATGACGAGCGTAATTGAGTTCGCTAATAAGAGCTCAAATACGCTTGCATTTCATAAGCCGTAGCTCTTTTCTGCGCTCACCGAGTATCCTTCAAGAAGCTCAAAGGCTGTGGCACCAGAATCATCTCTCGTCCATTTATCACCCTTAGCTGCAAGAAGTGCTCTGATGCAGAGAAAATGCCCGTTAACGCACGCAACATGAAGAGCCGTGCGCCCATTTCTATCTAAAACCTTAGTACTTGCACCTTTTTTAAGAAGCATCCTCAGAATGGCATCATGGCCGTTACGTGCCGCCGTATGAAGCGCCCTTTCTCCTTTGTCGTTAGATCTTTTATATTCTCCATCCCTTCTAGATCTAGAATCAAGGCGGACACCCTTTTCAAGCAACCTCTCCACGATAGTCTCATCACCTTGGTCTACCGCACGATGGAGGGCTTTGTCCCGCCACTCATCATTTGCATGCTGAATAAGTTCAGTTGCAAGACAACGGTCACCTGTATCAATTGCAAAGATTAATAGACGCCCAAGAGCCATTTGAACTTCATGAGCATCCTCTCCCACAAATCCATTATTCTGAGCACCTGCTACTTTCAATACTTGCCTGAGCGCTTCATTACTCCTAGCATAGTTTACTAAAAGGTAGTCAAGATCTTGTTGTGCTTCCAAGCCCCTCAGAACAGGTTCAAAAAAACCACAAAGGTCTTTATCCCAAATAGCATCACCGTCGATGAAATAGCGATAAACTCCATCATCATCGTATCTACATTTGAGTATTTTATTAATTTGAGCCCTCTGCTCATCAAAGGTGCTCGCTCTTTTTACAAATAGTGGCACAACTGCTTTTCGCTGCTGCTTAACCTTTTGTAATGTATAATACGAATCATCATGTTTTCTGGCAGCCTTGTAAGGTACATATTCTTCAATTTCATCAAGAAGTAGTTCCATACAATCACTATGACCTTTAATGGCCGTCCAATGAATGGATGAGCAATATAAACCGTCCCTTGCCGCAATGTATGCACCCTTTTTAAGAAGATCTCTTGTGAGTTCAACTTTTCCCAGCTTTGCTGCATCGAGCAACTGTTGGTTTAGGGCCTGTTGCTGATCTGCAGTAAGCGCTACTTTTTGAAGATCCAGGTTCATTGAAAAAAGGTTGTAGGTGAGAGTACTCACACAGACGATGCTTAGAATATGTTTTTTCATGGTTTACCTTTTAGTTTATATATGGTTAAAATAATAACACAGAGATCCCGCCTAGAAGCCCTTTATTGTAATACTTACAAAAATCTGTCATTTCTGAAATGCTCGTGTATCGTGGAATAGTTCATCGCGTAATGCACTCTCAGTTCAACAATTTTATCAAGCGCACATCTTACGTTTATCTATATAGAATACCAGAAAGCATTGGTTATGCTAATGATTGGAGAAGGGTTATAATGGAGCGTATAAAATAATTTGATAGGAAGTAGGTGGGAACGTCAAAGACTGCCCACCTACTCTTATGTACCTAAAATATTTGCTTACCTAAAAGTTTAAGCGTTAGGATAGCGTAACAAGGTGATCATTTGGTTCAAAAATGGTCCACCGTCACCCGGGCCAGTACCTGGGTTACGTATTGTCGTTAAGGTATAATCAGTCCATTCAGTGAATGTGACATTTGTCCCCGTACCATTTTGACATCCTGTATCAAATGTAATCGTGCCCGTTAAGGTTAAGTATTGGACACTATTTATAGAGCCACAAACAGCTCCCGCAGGACAGGTAATAAAGGCTCCTGTAGCAACGGCTTTAAATGTATAGGTATTCTTGCCTGCACATCTCCAAGTTCCCACGAATTCTGTAGTTGGAGTTGCTGGTTGAACGCTACCAACATCTGAAATAGTCATAGTACCACCTGGATTAAACTGGGCGACAATAGCATCGTGGGGGGTATAAAATGAACCGCTCAGAAAACCGGTGTATGCACCTACAATGCAGTCACGTTCAATGCAATTATCTTCTTTACAGCGGTCATTACAGCTAGTAGGCTTGTTGCAGCTACGATTGGTACAGCTATCAACTGCAACCATAGGTAATGCTACCATGAGTAGTCCAAAGGTCAAAACTTTTGATATAATATTCATAATCATTCCTTTTTTCTGGCGAAATATCTTTTTTATCTTGAAAGATTGGCGCCCCTTTTTTAATATGTTTTAACAACAAGAATCTACATTTATATAATGAAGTAAAAAAATTTCACTTAGTGGTAGTCTTCCCTCCTTGATCCATTATAAAATTCATCCACATATAAACAATATACAAAAAAAAAGACCCCTCTTTCAAGATATAAATTAGTTACCGCCATAACTCCATGAATAGGTGAGTAATTTGATTTCTCTGAAAGAAGCTCCCCAATCGTACTGAAGCATACAACTCCAAGTATACCCCAGTGGCTTATTCTGAATGATGATATGATGATTACAGACAGCATTGTCTTTTTGCTCTCACTTGCTTACTTAGTTCTACGCAAGTTTCAGGATGCTTCAAAATCCCCCATCTTTTAGTAGGTAGTAATAGTATTGCCTAAAACCAATCTGGCCATTATATGTTCATCGTAAAAGGTGGAAAGTACTGCTCACCTCGCAGAGCAGACAAACATGGCAATTGCCCAACTATTAAACTGCATTGCTCATGCATAGAGGGTTCTCGCGCTATATGCATTACGTTGTAAGTTCATGAAGAGCAGTTAAATGCATAAAGTGAAGAAGGAGCCCTTTTAGGAGCTCCCTCTTCACAACAAATACCTATATCCCTCAAATTCTGAGGTTTGGCTTTTTGAAACTATTACGTCTGGTCTATTATTTCTTTTTGGGCGGTACTTTGCCGCCTGCTTTGCGCGCTTCAGATATTCCTATAGCAACTGCCTGCCTTTGGCTCGTTACCGGTTTTTCTGATTTGCCACTCTTAAGCTCGCCTTTTTCCCATTTTTTCATGACTTCAGCTATTTTCTTTTGACTGTCTTTGCCGTATTTTGCCATTGTATCTCCTTTTGTATGAGTTCACTATTTTCTTATGATTTCTTACGATGAGGCTTTTTCTTTACCACATGTAACTGGCGCGCCTCATCTTCAGCTATCTTAAGAGCGCGCTTGTGACTATGCACAGGTGTATCTAAGGGACCACGCGTAAGAGTACCCTCTTCTAATTCCTTCATAACCTCGGCAATCTTTTTCTGACCTTTTTTACTAAACCTTGTCATACTATATCCTTTCCGCTGGTGAAATATTTACCATTTAAATAAGTATAAAATATTTCTTATAGAAAACTCAAGGGTTTAGTATTTTCGTTCGTCGAACTCGTCAGGTCCTTCAAGGACAATCGCTTCATCGATAACTTTGATAGGCTCGATACCCACTGCTTTACCGGTAGTAGTATCGATGGAAATGCACGCGCCACTCAGTACCATTGGACCGGTCGTCTCTACTTCAAACCGTATGGGCAATTGGGTGATCATATGGGTGATAATCGGCTCTTTTTTCATGCCAATCATTGAGTTTAAGGCACCAGCCATACCAAGATCGGTAATATAAGCTGTACCACCAGGCAGTATACGTGCATCATGGGTTAAGACATGCGTATGAGTACCCACTACTGCAGAAACTTTACCCTCCAAAAAATAGGCTAGGCCCATCTTCTCGGAAGTAGCTTCACCATGAAAATCGACAATAATAATTTTAGTGCGTGGTTTAAGATAGGTTAAAAGAGATTCAGCAGCTTTAAAAGGACACGATACAAATTCTCGCATAAAGGTCCGTGCTTGTAGATTAATTACCCCTACAGTATAACCCCGCACCTCGAAGGTAGTAACACCAACCCCAGGGCACTCTGAGGGGAAATTCGCCGGACGAAGAAGATCAGTATTGGCTTTAAGATAGCTGTAGATTTCTCTCTGGGCCCATATGTGGTTTCCGGAGGTTACGACATTCACACTATGATGTTTAAAGAACTTCATGATACGTGAAGTGATTCCTTTTCCATTGGAGGCGCTATTCTCTCCATTAACTATAACCGCATCCGCTCCATACTGCTGCTTTAACTGCGCACAATGCTTCTGAAAGATTGCTCTTCCAGGAGCTGCACAGATATCCCCTAACATGAGGACCTTGAGTACACTCATCGTCTATTTTGCATATTCGATAGAACGTTTTTCACGAATAACGTTTACCTTGATCTGTCCAGGGAACGCCATATCTTTTTCGATCTTACGTGCAATCATGCGTGCCAATTGAGCTGCTTTTTCATCATCCAAGTAATCTTCCTGAACAATAACACGTACCTCACGGCCAGCCTGGAGTGCATATGCCTTTTTAACCCCTTCAAAGCCATAGGATATCTCTTCAAGCTTTTCAAGTCGTTTAATATAGGCAGATAAGGTTTCACGTCGTGCCCCTGGTCGAGAAGCCGATATCGTATCCGCTATCATCACAATAGGACTATAAATCGATTCAAATGATACTTCTTCATGATGCGCAGCAATACAGTTCACGATCATCGGATCCTCACCACATCGTTTTGCTATATCCGCACCAATGACTGCGTGAGGCCCTTCAATTTCAGCCGAAACCGCCTTACCAATATCATGCAGTAACCCACCACGTAGGGCAATATCAGGATTAGGAAGACCTAATTCCTCAGCAACCATACGGGCAAGGATCCCTACTTCGATACTATGTGAAAGGACGTTTTGTGAAAAGCTTGTTCTAAAATGTAATCTACCAAGCAGCGTGACAATCTCAGGCTTAATACCCTGCAAGTTAAATTCAAGAATCGCATTTTTGCCGTACTCTTGAATCATCTCTTCAATTTCAGCCTCACATTGAACCACCGTTTCTTCAATACGAGTTGGATTAATACGACCATCAGCTATTAATTTTTCTAACGATCTTCGTGCTACTTCGCGACGTATCGGATTAAATCCAGAAATCGTAATAACTTCTGGGGTATCTCCGATAATAAACTCCATACCAGTCGCTGTTTCTAGAGCCTTAATATTACGCCCTTCTTTACCGATAATGCGCCCCTTCATCTCATCATTTGGTAAATGAACCGCACCTGATGAGTTTGGAGCAACCTGATCTGCAGTGTAGCGCTGCATAGCAGTAACCACAATGTTTTGTGCTTTCTCTTTAGCAATAGATCGAGCTTCTTCCTCAATCTTCTGGATATATTTTTGGTTTGAAAGTATCACTTCATCTTCAAGTGCTTCAAGAAGCGCCGCACGAGCCTGTTCTCGGGTCATGCCACTCATCGATTCCAACTTACTCGTCAGATCATCGTAAACCTTTTTAAGCTTCAACTCATGAGCCCGCTGTGCATCGATAGCACGAGACAAGGTTCTTTCCTTTTGCTGCAGCTCATTGGCTAATTCTTCAAGGCGTTGTTCTTTTTTCTCGATAGCATCATACTTGCCATTGATTTTAATCTGAAATCGCTCAAGCTCTGCTCGTTCACGCTTCATATCCAAATCAAATTCGGTACGCTTCTTATAGAGTTCATCCTTCAATTGAATAAGAGCTTCACGCTTCTCAGCTTCGATCCCTTTACGGGCACTTTCCCACTTAGAACGTGCTTCGGTCAGCATCTGCTGAGCCCGTATATACATGCGGTAGGCATATACTAAAACTATTATGACGCCAACTAATGCCGCTGTGGCGATAAGAACTGTTACTAATACGGTCATGATCTATCCTAACTTCCATCAACTATCAAAATTTACTCTACAGTATATCATACTGAGTAACAAACTACCAGGACCCCCATTAATAATACTATTGGAAATCTTTTAAGTTTATCACATCCTTTTTACCCGCATCCAGAGATATCTCTGCTGCGAAAACGTCGTAGAACGGAAGGAAACGAGACTAGGAAGCTACCGGACTTTCCTGAGGAACCTGCTCAGATAGAAGTTCAATCATTCTTTCCGTGGATTCTTGATGATGCTTTAAAAGCTCTCCATGTTCCATCATCTTACTGGTACTTTGCAAAGCAACGAGTACAGCAAGCCTTTGTGGATCATCTGAAAGTCCTGATTGAGCAATCGTACGCATTTGATCATTCACATGCTTTGCTACGCGCATTACTTGCTCTTCAGTTTCATCACTCACCAAGAAATAACTCTCTCCAGCGATGGTTACTTTATATTTTTTTAGTTCTTTTGTCATCGTGCTCTCCACGCTCCAAAGAATCGGTAACCGCTCTTCCTACAGGGAAACCTCCGACTGAGGAATAGTCTCTACAAGCTCATCAATCGTCTGAATAAGCTCATCAACCATCTTTTTGGTGAGTACACGCTCTCGTGACAAATCTTCAATACTTTTCGTTTCCTTCAGAAGAGAAGACTCCATAGCGTCAATACGCATAAGGAGTGCATTTTTTTCTTCCACTAACATCGCAGTGCGATCACGCTCTGCATGAAGAAGGTCGATAATATGAGCAATTCTCTTTTCAAGAGCTTGTAATCTTTCAAGCGGCTGTACAGTTTCCATCACAATTCCTTATCTACGCTTTTGCGTATATTCCGTTACTACTACCTAGCTATGCGCGCTCACCTAAGCTGCCTGCGCCATCGCTACCAATTTTGCAAATATCTGAGGATCATACACAGCAAGCTGGCTCAGCATCTTCCTATTCAACTGAATATCAGCCTTATGAAGACCATGGATCAAAGTATTATACTTCGTTCCATTACGCTCTGCTGCTGCTTTAATACGCATAATAAAGAGCGAGCGCATATCGCGCTTGCGCAACTTTCTACCGGTAAATGCAAAAGCCATTGCCCGCATTAATGTTTCTTTAGCACGCTGGAAAACATTACTGCGTTGTCCCCAGAATCCTTTGGTCTTTTTTAATAAACGACTATGACGCTTTTTAGTAACCGTTCCGCGTTTAATTCTCGTCATGGTACTATCCTTTCAATCACTGTAATGGTATTAATACGGTAAAAGCGGTGAAACGTGCCCTACTACGGCAGCCGATAGATACATCGTGTTTCTTAAGGTCCGCTTTCTCTTAGTTGTTTTCTTCGTTAACAAGTGACGCTTATAAGGATGATATGCCTTAATAAGACCACTCTTTAGCTTTTTGAATCTTTTTTTTGCCCCTGAATGGGTCTTCACTTTATACATACTGAGTTCCTTACTTCTTTAAATAGTAGATACGCGACCAGAGCTGTCCAATCTTCGAATCTTTTTCTGCAAAAATCTTTGTTAATCCAGCTTTTTCAAATGCTTCTGCAATTTTATCAAAAAGCTCTTTTCCCCGTTCCTCTTTCATGCCAATCTCACGACCTCGAAACATAAGCGTAACCTTCACATGCTTTCCTTCGTTAAGGAACTCAATCGCTTGGTTCATCTTGGTCATAAAATCATGTTCGCCAATCTTAGGACGAAACTTCATCTCTTTTACTTGGATTACCTTTTGGCTTTTCTTAGCCTCTCCTGCCTGCTTTTTCTTTGCATAGAGCGCTTTACCAAAGTCCATAATCTTAGTAACGGGCATCCCATCACCACCAGCTGCCGTTAACAATACTAAATCAAGATTCGACGTCCGTGCTAATTGTAATGCCTCTGCACGAGATAAAATACCTAGATTAGAACCATCGTGAGATATTACCTGCATCTTATCAAAACGAATCTTATCGTTTATCGGCTGACTGTTGGTCGCTTCTTTTTTTGTTGGTTTCAAATTATACACACCCTCATGGTTATCACTTACGTATCTCTATTCTTAAGCAGCACTTACCTGCTTTTTAGGGCTCTTTTCAGCTTCAGCTGCACGAGCTCCTGCAACTTGAACCCCCATAAGTTCAAGCACCTGCTTACGGATTTTTGCTGCTACATCCTTATGCTCACGCAAAAGCACTCTTAACTGGTCTTTACCTTGGCTTAAGCGCTCTGTCCCATAGGAGAACCATGCTCCAGACTGCTTAATAACACCAAGCTCAAGAGCTATACCTATAAGATCTAGTTCAGGAGAAATACCTTCACTAAATATAAGATCTACTTCAGCCTTTTTAAATGGAGCGGCTAATTTATTTTTTACTACTTTAATCGATAAGCGATTACCTATATGGGCATCGCCATTTTTAATTGCCTGAATACGTCGTACATCTAAGCGAAGAGACGCATAAAATTTCAAGGCTTTACCGCCAGTGGTAACCTCTTTTTCTGCAAAGGCCATAGAATTTATATTTGCTCGCACCTGGTTAATAAATATGAGTACCGTGCGCGATTTATGTACAGCGGGAGTCAGTTTTCTCAGTGCTTGCGACATAAGGCGTGCCTGAAGGCCCATATGCACATCTCCCATTTCACCTTCAAGCTCAGCTTTGGGAACAAGAGCTGCAACAGAGTCAATGACGATAACGTCTACTGCACCCGAGCGAATAAGCATTTCAGCTATATCAAGAGCTTGCTCACCATAATCTGGCTGTGAGATCAATAGATCATTCGTATTAATACCGAGATTGGACGCATAGGCAGGATCTAAGGAGTGTTCAGCATCAATAAAGGCACACACACCACCTTGAGACTGTGCTTGAGCTAACACCTGAAGTGCTAAGGTTGTTTTGCCGGTCGCTTCTGGTCCAAAAATTTCAACAATACGACCACGAGGAAAGCCACGGATACCTAAAGCATTATCTATAAGGATTGAGCCGGTAGAGATAACATCATTGTTAGAGACAGTAGCTGTATTCTGCCCAAGATACATAATCGAATTTTTGCCGAACTGCTTATCAATCTGCTCAAGAACGCTCTCAAGAACCTTCATTTTTTCGCTGGTTTGATCAACTGTCTTCTTTTTATCGTTCATGGACATTGCTTTCCTGTGAGGTAGTACAAGACATTTTCACTTTGTTTATTAAGTTTACCAGCATTTATGAAAGACGCAATAAAAACGCCGAGTACTCAGGTACTTCGGCTAAGGATTGTTCTACTTCATGGTTAATCGTAAAAAAATGATTTTAAGAAATGCACCATATTCTTCTCGCATTTAGGTTCAAAGGTTTTCAGCCACGACAGCCTGAAAACCCCTCTAAATGGTTAATACATCGTACAGTTGAATCTTTATGCACAGGGAACATTGCTCTCATCCGCTTCTACTCTTCGGCGTTTGTGCTGAGATACCTCTTCTGCGTCGATATTACTTTCTTTGTCAGCAACTACCAATTCCTGATAGCGTTCAATAATACCTTTATGAATGGTTTCTTTTATCTCATCTTTTTTTAATAGCAGAAAGCGTATAAATTTGCGCTGTTGCTGGGTCAGCTCTGGCCTGCCTAGAATTCTCTCAAGCTCCCTAGCAAGCTCATCTCTTAAGAATTCGGCTGCAGGTTCCTTTGACAGTGTTAAGAAGGTATCTTCCTTCGAAATCGGCTTACCTAAGATAAGTTTTCCCTGGAGCATCAGTGCACAATCTTTACGTAAAGGCCCTGATAAAAAGATCCATGCCAATGGATGTCCTGCAATGCCTACTTCTGATAACGCTCTTTCTGCAAATCTTAATCGTAGCCCCGACAGTTCAACCACAGAAGCGATCGGCCTGAAAAGTTTATAGGCTCTTCTGAGAAATATCTTTATAAGTTCTTCATCACACGATAGTGCACAATAATACCATGCATTTAGACCTTGCGCATGCTCAAATGTTACATCAGACCCTGCATCAAGAAGCAATCCTATTACTTTAGCCTTTCGAGCTCTAATGGCCACTATTAAGGGCGTATGCCCAACGTAGTTAACACTATGGATCCCATAACCTTGCCGACAAAGCCATTCAACAGATGCATCTTGACCACCACTATTCGCAGCCAGATGAAGTGCTGTACAGCCGTCATTGTCTTGCCTTTTCATAAGTTCTGGGTCTAAAGCATGTAATAGCTCTATGCACTCTCTATGGCCGCTCGAAGCAGCAGAATGAAGCGCTGTCATACCATTACTGTCTCGAACTCTGAGTAATTCTGGGTCTAACCCATGTAAGAGCTCTAAGCACTCTCTATGACCATTTAAAGCAACAGAATGAAGCACTGTACACCCATCATTGTCTCGAACTCTGAGTAATTCTGGGTCTAAGGCATGTAATAACTCTATGCACTCTTTATGGCCATAAAAAGCAGCCGCATGGAGTACTGTACAGCCATTCTTGTCTCGAACTCTAAGTAATTCTTGATCTAACCCATGCAATAGCTCTATGCACTCTTTATGGCCATTCGAAGCAGCAAAAAGTAGTGCTGTATAACCATTATTAGCTCCAACTCTAATTAATTCTGAGTCTAATCCATGTAATAGCTCTATACATTCTCTATGACCATTAAAGGCAGCAACATGAAGTACTATAAAACCATTATTGTCTTGTCTTCTCATAAGTTCAGGGTTTAACCCATGCAATAGCCCTATGCACTCTCTATGACCATGAAAAGCAGCGACATGAAGCCCTATCAAACCATTATTGTCTTGAACTCTGAGTAATTCTGGGTCTAACCCATGTAATAGCTCTATACACTCTCTATGACCATTTAAAGAAGCAGAATGAATTACTGTCCAGCCAGTAATACTTTTCATTCCAAGTAATTCTGGCTCACTTTTTAATAAAGCGATCAAACAATTCACATACCCATTCTCAGCTGCAAAGTGAGCCGCTGTTGTACCATTATTTGCCCTCATCTTTGCCTGCTCTGGATACTTTTCCAGCATTCTTTGCACCAATAACTCAAATCCCTTCCACGATGCATAATGAAGGAAAGGCATTTCAAGTCTGTTGACTAATGCTATATCAGATATATAGCCGCTTTCATTACGCAGCTCTTCTAAAGGTTCTACAGTCCCCTTAAAGTATTCTAAAGATAACTTCTCTCCAGAAATGATCTCTTCCATTTTCTCCATGTTGCCTTTATAACAAGCCGCAAAGAGCTCCGAACGTATTCTCTGTACTGTATCAGCCTTGGAGACAGTCATACCCAAACTACTCATAGGTATGCTCAGCATGCACAGAGCTACTGTTATTCTATACATTGTCATCTAAATCCTTTATTTGTCTGCAGCCACACTTCATGGTTAATCGTAAAAGAATGATCTCAAGAAATGCACTATACTCTTCCTACCTTTAGATTCAAGGTTTTCCAGCTTACGACAACCTGAAAACACTCTTTAAATGGTTAATACTTCGCATAGTTGAATCTCTACGCACATGGAACATTGCTCTCATCCGCTCCTACTCTTCGGCATTTGTGCTGGTCAGATACCTCTTCTGCGTCGATATCACTTTCTTCTTCAGCAACTACCAATTCCCGATAGCGTTCAACAATACCCTTGAGAATGGTTTCTTTTATCTCATCTTTTCTCAACAGCAGTGAACGTATAAATCCTCGCTGTTGCTGGGTCAGCTCTGGCCTGTCTAGAATTCTCTCAAACTCCCTAACAAACTCATCTCTTAAGAATTCGGCAGCAGGTTCCTTTGACAGTGTTAAGAAGGTATCTTCCTTCGAAATCGGCTTACCTAAGATAAGTTTTCCCTGGAGCATCAGTGCACAGTCCTTACGTAAAGGCCCTGATAAAAAGATCCATGCCAATGGATAGCCTGAAATACCTCCTTCAGATAAAGCTCTTTCTGCAAATCTTAATCGTAACCCCGACTGTTCAACCATAGAACTGATCGGCCTGAAAAGTCTATAGGCTCTTCTGAGAAATATCTTTATAAGTTCTTCGTCACAGGATAGTGCGCACTCGTACCATGCATTTAGACCTTGCGCATGCTCAAATGTTACATCAGATCCTGCATCAAGAAGCAATTCTATTACTTTTGCCTTTCGTGCTCTAATGGCTACTACTAGGGGTGTATGCCCAACATAGTCAACACTATCGATCCCACAACCTTTTCGACAAAGCCATTCAACAGATGCATCTTGGCCAAGTCTTGCAGCATGATGAAGTACTGTCCTACCAGCATTGTCTCGAATTCTTATTAATTCTCGGTCTAATGCACGTAATACCTCTATGCACCCTCTATGACCAAAAATAGCCGCAACATGAAGTACTGTAAAACCCTCATTGTCTCGAACTCTGAGTAATTCTTGATCTAACGCATGTAATAGCTCTATGCACCCTCTATGACCATTAAAAGCAGCTGCATGAAGTGCTGTATAGCCATTATTGGCTCGAGCTCTGATTAATTCTCGGTCTAATGCATGTAATAGCTCTATGCACTCTCTATGACCCTTACAAGCAGCAGCATGAAGTGCTGTATAGCCATTATTGTCTCGAACTCTAATTAATTCTTGGTCTAACCCATGTAATAGCTCTATGCACTCTCTATGACCATTATAAGCAGCAACATGAAGTGCTGTATAACCATTATTGTCTCGAACTCTAATTAATTCTCGGTCTAACCCATGTAATAGCTCTATGCACCCCCTATGACCATTAGAAGCAGCTGCATGAAGTGCTGTATAGCCATTATTGGCTCGAGCTCTAATTAATTCTTGGTCTAATGCATGTAATAGCTCTATGCACTCTCTATGGCCCCTCGAAGCAGCCGCATGAAGTACTGTACAGCCATTATTGTCTCGAACTCTAATTAATTCTCGGTCTAACGCATGTAATAACTCTAAGCACTCTCTATGACCACTAAAAGCAGCATGATAAATTGCTGTCCTACCATTACTGGCTCGAACTCCGATTAATTCTTGGTCTAACGCATGTAATTGCTCTATGCACCCTCTATGACCCCCCGCAGCAGCATCATGCAGTGCCGTATTACCATTATTGTCTTGCATTCTAATAAGTTCCGGGTTTAACCCATGTAATAGCTCTATGCACTCTTTATGGCCCCTCGAAGCAGCAACATGAAGTACTGTTATACCATTATTGTTTCGAACTCTGAGTAATTCTTGATCTAACCCATGTAATTGCTCTATGCATCCTCTATGACCCCCGGCAGCAGCATCATGCAGTGCCGTATTACCATTATTGTCTTGCATTCTAATAAGTTCCGGGTCTAACCCATGTAATAGCTCTATGCACTCTCTATGGCCCCTCGGAGCAGCAACATGAAGTACTGTACGTCCATTAATACGTTTCATTCTAATTAATTCGGGCTCACTTTTTAATAAAGCCATCAAACAAGTCAAATGCCCCTTTTCAGCTGCAAAGTGAGCCGCGGTTGAATTGTTATTTGCCTTCATCTTTGCGTGCTCAGGATACTTTTCCAGCATTCTTTGCACCAATAACTCAAATCCTTTCCACGATGCATAATGAAGCAAAGGCATTTCAAGTCTGTTGACTAATGCGATATCAGATATATATCCATTTTCATTACGCAGCTCTTCTAAAGGTTCTACAGTTCCCTTAAAATATTCTAAAGGTAACTTCTCTCCAGACATAATCTCTTCCATTTTCTCCATGTTGCCTTTATAACAAGCTGCGAACAGCTCTGAGCGCGCTCTCTGTAGATCATCAGCCTTGGGTATAGTCATACTCAAACTATTCAATGGTATGCTCAGCATACACAGAGTTACCGTTATTCTATACATAGTCATCTAAATCCTTTATTTGTCTGCAACCACATCAACTAATTTGTTTCTAAAAATAGACGTTCGCCGCCGGAATTTGTGTTAAGACGCCAAACACAGGTTGCAGGCTCCATTGTTCGCCCACATTTAATACTAGCACAACAACAAAAATTGTCAAGGTGAAATATTTCCGATAGGCATAGTAGAAACACAATCCCCCAAGATCATCTTTTCATAGGTGGATCTTGGGGGCACATACCGTGTAAAAATGACTTCTATTTTCTAGACGGCTCTAGTTCTGTATGACCGAACGAGTGCATAGAGTGTCCCACCAGCCATGGCTATCATGAGGACGAAGCTGAGAAGAACAGATGCATCTGAGAAATTCCCTGCAAATAAAGCTCGGCTTCCATCAACTACATGGGATAGTGGATTAAACTGAGCTGTTCGCTTAAGCCATAAAGGCGCTAAAGCTAAAGGAAGTGTAATGCCCGACAACAACTGTAGTGGAACAATGAAGAAGTTAATTGCAGCAGCCAATGCTTCCTCTTCTTTAAAGATAAGCCCTAGTATATAGGAGCACGAAGACAGCGTTATACCAACTAACACGACGAGGAAAAGAGCCCCGAGAACTCCAAGCAGGTTGGCTTCAAGGCCCCAGAAATAGGACAATATAATCAATATGGTTGTTTGAAATACTAATATAGTCGTGTCACGAAGAGTCCTACCAGCAACCAGGGCGAGTCTGCTTACCGGAGAAACCCATAAGCGCTCAATGAAGCCATTTCGTATTTCATCGATTATCTTAAAGCCTGCATATGCTGATGCATACATTCCCATCATCACCAAGAGACCCGGTAAAAAGATGGAGAGTGTATTTGCTCCAGAAAAAAAAGGAGTATTGGAGAGCTCGCGTAATAACGGAGCAAATAAGAATAAAAAGCATAGCGGGTTAAATAGACCAATAATAACAAAGATCGGGTTACGTAACGTAGCACGTAGTGTATAGCGATAGATAAGTAAGGTGTCGTTAAGTACTTTCATGAAAAGAT
Source organism: Candidatus Babelota bacterium (assembly GCA_013288045.1). Lineage (GTDB taxonomy): Bacteria > Babelota > Babeliae > Babelales > Babelaceae > PRDV01. The sequence continues at coordinate 80,652 of JABDCP010000003.1, read as the reverse complement.
CCTTTATAAAGAAGTTTCGCGCAATGACCGACCAGTCTGCTTAAGAAATACATCATCAAGGGTAGGTCGTGAAAGACTGATTTTCTGCAGAGGAACTTTAGTTTGATCAAAAAGACGTACCAAGCTCGCCAGTGCATGCTCTCCGTGATCTACGCAAATACGAAGTCCCTCAGTGCTTTCGGTTATTTCACGTACAAATGACTGCGATTTAATGAGATCTTTGAGCGAGTCATTGGATGAAGCTTCAATACCTAGCATCACAATATCGCCACCTATCTGCTTTTTCAGAGCGTGGGGAGTGCCTTCAGCAACTATCATACCATAATCAATAATAGCGATCCTATCACATAGCACATCAGCTTCATCAAGATAATGTGTCGTCAAAAATATCGTCGTACCCTGCTCTCTAATCTTCATAAGTTCTTGCCAAAGATGAGCTCTACTTTGTGGATCGAGACCCGTGGTCGGCTCATCAAGAAACAGCAAGTGCGGTTTATGTACTAATGATAATGCGACATCTACCCGTCTTTTCTGTCCACCTGAATAGGTGCTCACTGGACGATCAGCAAAGGGTTCAAGCAAAAAAGTTTCAACAAGTTCTTGAGCTCGAAGCTGTGCATCATGCAAAGAAAAGCCATGCAATTGTGCCTGGAAAATAAGATTCTCACGAGCGGTACAGGCAGGATCGAGTCCCCCTGCTTGGCTCACATAGCCGATTTTTTTTCGAATGGCCTGCTGCTCTTTAATAAGATCATGGCCTGCAATCAAGGCCTTTCCCTCAGTGGGAACCAAGAGTGTCGTGAGCATTCTCATCGTGGTCGTTTTTCCGGCGCCATTTGGTCCAATAAACCCAAATATTTCACCCTGCTCTACTGCAAGGGTTACATCTTTTACGCTCTCAACAACATGGGACTTGCTCACAAAAGTTTTACGAAGCTGTGTTGCTTGAATAATCATAGGTACCCCTTTGGGCTATTTGTATATTCACTTACTGACTATATCTTTTGCAGATTCTGAATTTGAGATCTCTCGTACTCAATACACGGTTCCAGCCTAACTGCACTCTTGTACTACTTGAGTAACTCTGCAATAAGGGTACCCTATACAAGGATACCCTTACTTCTTCTAATCATAGCTATTTCTTAGCTTTTTGCCAGACGTAGCATCTCATTGTTTATAGATACCTGGGCTTTATCTCTTAAGGCTTGAAAGAACGCTCTTCCTATTCCCTCTAGCTCATTGCGTGCAATCTGAAAACGAATAGCCGGTTTCATTTCCTGAAACTCTTTTTCATTAATAGGCTCAATCTCCTTAACCTGAATGATATAGCCCTCATTGCCAGCAATATCACTTGTTGCTGCATTTTTTGTGGTTAGGTGTTGAAGCTTAGGCATCTTGATCTTCAATTGGCGAAGCTTTTTAAGAGAATCTTGATCGGTGAACGATACCCAATCCGTTGTCTCCACTTTCCCACTAAGGGCCTGCGCTACCTGTTCTAACGTCATTTTTTTATCAGTAAGATCAGCAAGTCCCTGGCTGAGATCTTTCTTTAAGAGCTCATGTGCTCGCTCACTATAAAGTTTTTCCAAGATCTTTTCTTTCACTTTTTCTAAAGGAGGAATCGTACTTGGATTAATCGCTGTTAACTCTATAATGTATCCTTTTTGAGCATCTTCAAAGAAAGCCTTCTCCCCAATGCGACGCAGCCCAAAGAGGCTGCTATTGAGACGCTTCTCAGAGCGAGTTTCATCTGCAAGGGTACTTTCCTGCCCTTTATGGCGCTCAATAAAACTCGTCAAGATCGCTGGCTCGTCCTTCGATTGACTTAACACCCGCTGCGCGTTTGCATCAAAGACTTGGGTGAACTTTTCTTCTTTAAGCTGCTTCGACAAGTCCCCTTTAACCTCATCAAGTGGTTTAAACTCAGGCTCCTTTTTATCGAGCAGTTTGATAATCTCAAACCCTTCCTCAGTCTCTACCACATGAGAAATACCCCCCTTTTGAAGACCAAAGGCTTCCTTAGTAAAAGCCGAATTCTTGTCGGTACGTTTTAAAGTAACCGTTGTACCTTTATCTTTTGATTGTGAATCCTTCGCGGCAACTGTAGCAAAGGTATCCGGTTTTGCCGTCACGTCATCATAGATGGCCTGTGCGCGAGCTCGCATCTCCACTTTATTTTCTGCAGTAAAGGGTAACAATATATGTTGTACCTGTATGGTAGCCGGAGTCTTTATATAATTGCGCTTATTTCGCTGGTAGGCTGTCTCAAGATCTTTATCGGTAACCACTACACCAAATGATTCAGGGGAGAAAGTCCATACTTTGGCTGACCTTTTTTCAGGAATGCGATACGGATCTTGGTGTGCAGGTTTTGCATAATACTCTTCTAACTCAGCATCAGTAATTTTTTGCTCTTTAGCTTTCGTAAGATACTTAGAAAGAGGAAGACCAACATAAGCAAACTTCTTTTTCACCGATTGGCCAATATAGTAATCCTTTAATGATCCTTCAGAAATATATAAGCCACCTGAAATGAGTTTTGCAAGAAATGCACTCAACATAGCATCGTTAAGCATCTCATCAAACTCTTCATGAGAGATCCCTTGACGTTCAAGATTATATTCAAGTGCAGCCGTATCGATACTACCACCCACCAAAGCTTGTGGAGGAATAATATTGCTCAAATATTGGCGTACAAAATAAGGGTCACGTAATTTAGCTTGGAGATACTCGTTATCTACTTGCACACCTAAACGATCATTTAAAGATTTACTCACCTTAGCATGAATAAGACTATCTAATACTACCTCATCAGGACGCTTATCCAAGCCCCACATCTTGAGAACCATATCCGCTTGAATCCCATATGCTTGTTGAAGCTCACGAATATGACCTTGTATTTCATTAAGCTTACGCCTATATTCAAGTACCCCTATATGATATCCATTTACTGTGCCAAGGCTATCTTCAGCATGACGTCCCCGAAATGCCAAAGGAATAATCCCAATAAAAAAAGAGGCAACGAGCATCCACAGAAGTATTTTAACAGGACGAGTTTGTAACGTTTTACGTATATCACTAATCATTGAGGCAACCACCTTTCTTCATATCTTTTTCCACAACCTTTTCCACTACAGGTTCACTCGAAATAAGTTCCTTTTGAGTCTCTTTACAAACAGCATAGTGCACAAAACGTCTACCATTCACTGTAGAACTGCTTCGGGTAACTACTTGAGTAAGAATTCCCCTTTTTTTCAACTCCCTACAAAGCTTATCAGCTTCTTCAAAGGTTGCAAAACGACTATATTCTCCATGTACTTCTTTATGAGGTACAATAAGCGGTTCCTCAGTAACTCTTTCAAAGAACATACCATAGACTAAGTCAGGGATCAACTTTGCACCCTCTGAAGTACTCTGAACTACATGATATTTTCCAAGTGTATAGCCCGCTAAAAATAGAAGAAAAGAACCCACAAGTACCAGTGCCATACTTCGGCTTACTTGCTGTTGAGTAATCTCTATGCGGTCGCTACCATGTATAGAAGTAGTGCCAACATTCTCTTGCTCACTCATATCTTCATGCGCAAGCAATCCGGTCAGAGCTCGGTCCACCCCAGCAATGTCTTTTTCTTGGGACGTGTGTGTACCTAATGGTCTATCGTGTAGCATGTGAGACATCCTTAATAACTCACCAATTATAGAATTTCAACTCGCACTCTTTTTTATCTGGGTGGAATTCGCTATGTGCTAGAGTTTCGCACCCTCTTTAACGAGCAAAGCTTCGTGTCCATACCGTACCATGCAACGCTTGAGGTGTCAAAGTTTTTTCTGAGGGCTTGACCACAGCTGCTCATCTTTTCAAAACAGCCTCATGCTTTTTGTAAGGAGTAGGTCGTTGCAAATAACACTAGATGCGTTTTGATGGCACAGCTGATACCAAAGCTTTTAGAATGCTTTCAAAAGCGGAGTGTGAGAGGTTGATCTCTTCCAGTGAGAGAAAAAACTCTTTCTGAGGATCACTTTGCATACAACGTTTTTTTAACTGCTTCCAAAATGTTATCTGTCTTTTTGCATAAGAACGAGTTTTCTGAGAAATTTGTGCGTTCAGCTGCTCATAAGCATCATCACCTAAAAGACCTAACGATTCTGCTTGCATATAGTTGATAATCTCGGGATATCCGATCAACTTTTTCGAAAGCAAGAATTCATGCCACTCTTTTGATAAACCTTGCACTTCATCAAACCACCCTTCATCGAGCATTATCTGAGTGCGCTTATTTATGCGAGCATAGAGATCTTCCTGATCTCGTACTAAGTAGTAAAAGGCACATTTCCCCGGAGGATCAAATACTGGTTCGCATGAAGAAGGCTGTTTGCCCGTTTCATAAAAAATGCGCAACGCACGAATAATCCTATAGCGATCATGCTTATGCACCATTTGAGCGCGTGCAGGATCAACCTGATTAAGAAGCTCCCATAATTCTGGTGTTGGTTTCTCTGCATAGGTTGCCGGATCGGCCCCTTGAAGAGGTGCATCGCAAGGAGGATAGAATAATGTAGCTAGATAAAAACCGGAACCGCCTACAAAGAGCGGCACTGCTCCACGTGAGGTTATTTCTTGTATCAGCTCAAGAGCGCGCGCTCTATAGGCAGATGCTGTATAATCAAGAGGATCTTGAATGATATCAAACATATGATGAGGAACTTTGACGGCACTCAGATCGGGCTTTGCAGTACCAATGGTAAGTGGCTCATAGAGCTGTCCCATGTCAGCATTAATAACTTCTACCGGAAAAGAGACCTGAGAAATAAGCTCGTCTACGAGGGCTGTTTTACCTACACCGGTCGGACCTGAAATAATCATAAAAAAAGGAAGAGTCATGTACCCATATCCCAGTAAGAGGTTCCAATCACACCCTTTTTTCAGAGATTTGTGAGCAGAGAGATCGAAGATGTTCGATCATTTTTTCTTCGCCAATTTCCTCAACAAGCGATATTTCTTCGACTAATAGTGATTCGATTTGATGAAGAAGAGTTTTTTCTCCAAATGAAAGCTCTTTGTGGGTAGAGATAATATGAAGATCTCGGTATATTTCACAGAGCTCTTTAAGGTCACCTTTTTTGAGCTTTGATTGATATTCCTTATTACGCTTACTCCAGTTTGCAGGAACAAACTCTATAGCTGAAGCATGCTCTACTTCTTCAGTAAGGTATGACAATACGCCCACCACATGCTCATGAGAGCTGAGTGCACGAAGACCAACAGAGCAGGAACTTTCAACGGGTACAAGAACAGTCATATCTTTATTAAGAAATGCTAACTCATAAAATGATGCTTCTGCGCCGCCGACATTTTTTTTTACGATTCGCTCTATTTTCGCAACGCCATGCCCTGGATAGACAACTTTTTCTTGTTCAGAAAACATTTACTAACCTCATGCTCAAAAGCTTATTGGTTTACTAGAATTAAGTGACTTTAGTATAACATTCGTTTTACGATTATACTAGTCTCATATGCACATTTTTTTCTAGTGAGCACCATGACGAAACAATCCTACCATCTTCCGTATCTTCCACAATTTAAGTTTGGTATTATCTGGACGTTTATCGACTCTTTTGGTAGTCAAGGTCTTGTTATACTTTTCCACCTTCTCTATCGCACCTATGCAGGAACCATTCTCCATGGAGTCCTTGGTTGCTTACTCTCATTAATCTACTTAGCAGTGGCGATTGCTAACCTGGGACTTGATACTACCTTGGCTCCTTTTCTTGAAACTTTTTCCGTCTCTCGTACACGGTTTTGGTTGCTTACTCAGGTACTTCTTATACCGCAAGTAGTATTCCTCGCAATCCTTTGTAGTGCGACTTATCTCAGTTCCTCTCATATTCCAGGCCTCCATTTTTTTAAAGATATTGCACCATATTTCTCAACCAATTTACTTATATACACACTTCTCATCTTTTTCTTTGAAAGCAACCGCAAAACCATCCGAGCATTTCTTCAATTGAGTTTTTATTTTCGACTTGCCGCTTTTGTTGAGTTATTAGGTATTGGAATCAATGTAGCGGGCATTATAGCTCTTCACTACTTTGGCCACCTTACCCTTCTTACAAGTTTGCAGATACTCATGTATGCATCCCTTCTGCAATGCATACTCCTTATAGCTGGCCTGGCCTACTGGTACCAAACATTAGACACGCTAGAGATCGCACCGATTTCAAAGCTTGAGCTTTTTTTTCGCATCTCAAAAACTCGAATTTTTTCGTGGGTACTCAACTGCTTACACCAACTGTATTCGGGAAATTTCCTCGTACCCCTGTGTGCGTTTCAGTTTGGTATCGAATCTGCAAGCCTCATGAAGGTCATATCAAGTATCTCCTATTGGGTTACTATTGTGGCAAAAAAAGTGCTTGGGGTAACGAGTAATGCGCTCCTTGCTCACCTTAAATCTCGTTCGCAGGAAACTCAAACACAAGCTTTCCATTTTCTTACGGAGGTCTTCAATCAGGTCCTGTATGGCTTACTTATATTTCTTATCATTAATGGTAAAAAGATCGCCCTTCATCATACCGTACCAAGTGCGTCGGCGGTAACCTGGTCTCTTCTCTATGGTATGGTGCTGCTTACCTTTCTTGAAAGCCTTTTTGTCCTCTATGAAAAATGGTATATCGTAGAAGAAGATGCCCATACGTATCTTGGGATTAATCTTCTGAGCATAGGTGTAGTGTATGTCGTGGTACAGTATCTTCAGACACCTCTTGCTATACTTTCTACCATCGTCTGCATCAGGCTCAGTACTTTTATGCTGCTCTCGTTGTACTCTTTTTATCGCTGGAATATTTGGCCATCTTTTAGACCATATGGCAAGACGTTAATCTGCGCTTTAGTAATTTCAGGAATTGGCTATGCACTCCTCTAGAAAAGGCATTAATTCACCTAAGACTAATCGAAGCATGCAGTTGCGATAGGCTCATTGCATCCCTAGCGTAAAGCAAACTCAAAAGAGCCCGCGAAGCTTGGTATTCTTAATGCAAATACTCTGTCGCCCAATAAAGTTATTTTCTGTAGTATCTTTGATATTGCAAGAAAGGATACCTGTGATTAAAGAGATATCGTTTAAAAATTCAAGAAATCAAACGTTAACGGGAACTTTGTGGCAAGCCCCTTCCAAAGCTCTTATTATCATGGCTCACGGTTCGGCAAATAATAGATTTGCTAAAGGCTTGTTTCCTCAAATTGCCGAAGCTCTTCAAAAAGAAAATTACAACGTACTATCATTTGATTTTTCCGGGCATGGTACAAGTGAAGGTGATGTACTTACAATAAAAAAATCAGTGGATGATTTGGCATCAGCAATAGCTTTTGGTAAGGAAAGAGGATATCAAAAGATTGCTCTAGTAGGTCATAGTCTAGGGGCACTAACTTGTTTGGAAGCATGGACTCCTGAGGTTAGAACTATGATTTTAATCAGCGCGCTTACAGGACCCGTCAAATGGCAATGGGATACTAGGTTAACGAAAGAACAGTTTGATGAGATGCAAACAACGGGTTATATTACGGTAAAAGTTAATGACGGATTGCGCGAGACACTTAAGGTTGATGGCAATCTTTTAAATGACATCAAGGCTGTTGATCAAAAAGCACTCCTGAGTAAAATTACCTGTCCCGTACGTATTATACATGGAAATGCTGATCAAGATGAGCTAGAGCTCTATGTAGAATCCAAAAAAGCCATGGAGTGGTTACCAAAGAGCTCTGAATTGAAAGTTGTAGATGGTGCAACCCATGATTTCTTAAATTCTTCGGACAAAGCTCGAGAGTTGGTTAAGGCATGGCTATTGCGCTATTTTCCTTTAAAGTGATGATAAAAACAGTGCTCAATTGCCTAGTCCTTGCATCTGAGAAAAACTTCACTTAGATGCCTTCACCCGAGCACTCAAGAACGATCGAATCAACTCCTCATTGTAGGCAAGTCCAACATCTCGTTTTTACTTAACCAGAAGCATTTTTGAAGGTGCGCTAGCGCAATCAACCTACAGAATAATCATTTTAGAGCAATAGTAATTGATTTAATAGATTATTAGACAATAATCAAACCATTGCGCAAGCCCCTAAATATGAGTCTCTCAGACTAAGATTTCTTGAGCAAAATTCTTGACATAATTGAAAATTACCAGTATATATTGGTATGAAAGATCATCTAAGCTGACGCAATTGACACGCACCTAAGAAAGGAAACACGATGAGCAAAATAATAGGTATCGACTTAGGAACAACTAACTCTGTTGTAGCTGTAATGGAAGGAAGTACTCCCAAAGTAATTCCCAATGAAGAAGGCCAAAATACTACACCCTCAGTAGTCGCTTTTACTAAAGATGGTAAGCGTCTTGTCGGTATCTTAGCAAAACGACAAGCAGTAACAAATCCTGAAAATACGATATTCTCATCCAAGCGATTTATTGGACATACGTTTGACGAAGTTGCTGGGGAAGCAAAACAAGTACCCTATCACCTTAAAAAGGGTCCCCAAGGGGAGGTCTTTATTACCGCTCAAGGGAAAGAGTATACCCCACAAGAAATAGCTGCGGCCGTCTTAAGCAAATTAAAACAATCGGCAGAGCAGTACCTAGGACAAACGGTAACAAAGGCCGTTATTACGGTACCTGCCTATTTCAATGATTCACAGCGGCAGTCTACGAAGGATGCTGGTAAGATTGCCGGGCTTGAAGTTATGCGTATCATCAATGAACCCACTGCAGCTGCCCTTGCCTATGGTCTTGATAAAAAGAAAAATGGTACGGTTGCTGTATTTGACTTTGGTGGTGGTACCTTTGATATCTCTATTTTAGAGATTCAAGAAGGGGTAATTGAGGTGAAATCAACCAACGGTGATACCCACCTTGGTGGTGATGACATCGACCAAAAAATCATGGCTTACTTAATTGAAGAGTTCAAAAAGGAAAGTGGCATCGATCTGAAAAATGATCGTATGGCTCTTCAAAGATTACGGGAAGCTTCAGAGAAAGCGAAGGTTGAACTTTCTTCGATGCATGAAACTGAAATTAATCTTCCTTACATAACAGCCGATGCCTCAGGCCCTAAACATCTTACGATGAAGCTTTCTCGCTCGAAACTAGAAGCCCTCTGTAGCGATATTTTTGAGCGCTTGCTTGTTCCATGCAAACAGGCAATTAAAGATGCTGATATTTCAAAAGATAAGATCGACGAAGTACTTCTCGTAGGTGGCTCTACCCGTATGCCAAAAGTACAACAACTCGTTAAAGATCTTTTTGGCAAAGAACCAAATAAATCGGTTAACCCCGATGAAGTCGTAGCTATTGGTGCCGCTGTACAAGGTGCAATTCTTGGTGGCCATGTAACCGATGTGTTACTTCTTGACGTTACTCCCCTTTCTCTTGGTATTGAGACCATGGGAGGCATTGCAACTAAACTTATCGAGCGTAATACTACAATACCTACGCGCAAATCACAGATATTTAGTACCGCTGAAGACAATCAGACAGCAGTAGATATCCGAGTAGTTCAAGGTGAACGAGAGTTTGCAAAGGACAATAAGCTCCTCGGGCAATTCAGACTTGAAGGTATTCCTGCAGCAGCTCGTGGCGTACCACAAGTAGAGGTAACCTTCGATATCGATGCTAATGGTATCGTGCATGTATCTGCAAAAGATCGTGCAACGGGCAAAGAGCAGAAAGTTACGATCACAAGTACAGGTGGTCTTGATAAATCTGAAGTTGAACGTATGGTTCGTGAAGCTGCAGAGCATGAAGCTGAAGATAAAAAAGCTCGTGAAGCAGTCGAGAAGAAAAATCGTCTTGACGGACTCATTCTAGAAATAGAAAAAACGCTCAACGAGAATAAAGACAAACTTGAAGCTTCTGACGTTGAAAAAACTGAGCAAGCACTCGTTGCTGCAAAAGCTGCGCTTACAGAACATGCTCAGAATGCAGAAGAGCTTCAAAAAGCTACGGATGCACTTCTTCAAGCATCTCACAAGATTGCTGAGTTTCTTTATAAGCAAGCTGGTGAAAAAGCTGATGAAAATACAACTCAGCGAAAAGAATCTGATACTCAGAACGATGAGCCGATCGATATCGAACCTGATGATCACACAAAATAACAACTCTGAAGGACTGGTCTAGAAAGATCAGTCCTTCATCCTAAAAGGTTCAAAAGGTGCCGACCAGATCAGAAAGGAACAACAGGTATTGTTCCTTTTTGCAAAGCACAGCTACAATATTTGTTAAATATATAGACCTTGAGAGCATTACCCATCCCCTGCGGAAACGGAAATACAACTTTAAAAGTACTCCCCCTCTCGCAATCATTCCCCAGTTCCATTTCTGCCAGAAGCGAAGGACTGGGTAGGGCAGAAAATGTCAGTGTAAAAGGCTGATCATTATCCACTTCATTTGTTTGAATACCCGAAAAGACCTCATCAGATTCTACAAAAAGAGAAACCACGCCATCAGGTTGACCAGCTGATTTAGTAACAGTTAAGGAAATGCAGCCTTGACCTGTTCCAAGCGGCAAGGAATCAATAGACATGCTTACCGATTCAGCTTGAGATGCGGTAAAGGTAACTTGTGAGGATACCGAATTGTTTGCAGAATCCGTAATTAGCAAATCTAAAGTGCCCTCAATTCCATCTGGAATTGGGACATTTTGAAATAAGGCAGTTGGCTTAGTTATAGAAGGTAAACCCTCTAAACTATAGGTATATGAACCATCTGCAGCGGGCTGACCAC
>JABDCP010000003.1:0-69388 GCA_013288045.1 Candidatus Babelota bacterium | reverse complement strand
GCAATTTATAACTCTCAAAAAATTCTCGCATCTACTGTACAATTTGTTGATATTGCCGGACTCGTAAAAGGTGCTGCCTCAGGTGAAGGACTTGGTAACCAGTTTCTTAGTCACATACGAGAAGTTGACCTTATTTTACATGTTCTGAAGTGCTTTTCTGGCCTCATCGAGGAATTAGACCGCGATCCGTCAGTTGACTATGACATCATCGTTACTGAGTTGATGCTGAAAGACCTCGACTCAGTAGATAAACGACTTGCTAAAGCCGCCAATCTTCTTAAGGCAGCAAAAAATGATCCCAAACAGCTCAAGGAACTCGAAACGGAAATCGAGCTCCTAAAAGGGCTCTCAGTAGCTCTCAATGACGCACAGCTTGAGAAAGTACAAAGTCTCCTTAAGGAATCTAAGGTCCAAACGATTCCCCTGCTCTGTGCAAAAAACTTTTTGATTATTGCAAACGTCACTGAAGCTGAACTTGCTGGCGATGCCTATCTTAAAAATCCTATGTTCATTAAATTAGTTGAGCGCTTTGGAAAAGAGCGAGTTATTCCCGTCTCTGCTAAATTGGAATATGAGCTCACTCTTCTCACCGAGGAAGAAGCAGCTGAAATGCGAGAGATGATGCAGGTTACTACGGACAATCTAGCTGAGATCATTAAACATACCTATCGCGAACTTAACCTTATTACCTTTTTTACCTGTGGTCCTAAAGAGATCCACGCCTGGCCTATTGAAAAAGGGACTACCATCCGTGAAGCTGCGGGAGAAATACATTCTGACCTACAACGAGGTTTTATTTGTGCAGAGGTCTTTAATGCCAAGGATCTCTTTGAGTATAAAACTGAAGCAAAACTCAAAGAGATCGGAAAAATAAGAACCGAAGGACAGGATTACCTTGTAAAAGATGGTGACGTTGTCGTCATAAAATTCAATGTCTAGTATTGAACTCTGCCTACCTAGTTCCATGGTTAGCTCGCATATATCTAGCCTTCCAGACATGCTCACTCTTTTATAGGAAGAGAATCACCCCCCAGAGATTAAGTCATCTCAGAGAACATGCCCAACCCTCAATAAATGAGTCCAGAGAGTCCTGCTGAAATGGAGGCTATTTTTGGTGTTGCAAAGAGCATTTGAATTTATCATACTAACGATATTAAAAACTTAAAAAGGAGAACCTATGCAGAGGTATCGTATACTCTTCTTAGCACTCATGTTTGGAACAGGTCGATTTTTATACCCTGATGATTGTTGCCATCCTTCAGTCGATTGTGATGCCTCTATTTCTGGTGATTGTGACGAAATAAGTAACGATTGCCCTACTGCCATCAGTACCTATCTGAACCCCCGCTCAATCACCAATGATTTAACCTATCGAAATAGCGGTACATTTTTTGAAAGATTTCGTGGTGAAGTGAGCTGTGCCTTCTTTACACTCGATTCAACCTTCCTTTACCAGCAAAATAGAAAAAGTGCACACCTTGGACGAGGATTCTTTGGCGAAAATCCTCTTTTGTTTGCCGAACAGTCAGCACCCTTTAATTCATTGAATCTAGGTCTTGGCTCTAAGCAACCTGAAGGATTTAGCTCGATGGTACGTCTGAGTCCTAAACGTGAAGTCTTCGCCTGGCTACCCCAGTTTATTTTTAATTTAGATTGTTTTTGTCCTGGAACCTGGGCTGATTGTGCCTTTGCAGTCACCAGAGTGAAACATCACATTTGCCTCTTTGAACAACGAACAACTTTTGGAGATCTAACTAATGAGCCTTCCTCTGTACGTGAAGCGCTCGATACCCTTGAGGTCTTTCCCCTTTCACGCCATCATACCGGAGTCGATGACATCCAGGTCCGTCTTGGATATGTTATGGGCTATTGTGAAGATGATATGTTCAGCGTATACCTTCTTGGAAATATTCCTACGGGGAAAAAGTTTGATGATACACGCTGGTTCCAACCCTATGTAGGCTCGCGACGCGGGGGTGTTGGAGCAGGTGTCATGTTTGACGGAAACCTATGGCTCTCTGAACTTGATGGTACCGAATGCCTCCTCATGGCAGAGCTTAAATATCTCTACAGCTTTGGTGACAAGCAACGACGCCAATTTGATCTTAAAAATGGTCCGCTATCTCGATTTCTTCTTATCGCAGCTGAAGACAATGTCGATACCCCACTTCAAGGAGGCATCAACTTATTAAGAGCGTGCGCTCACCTGGAGCCACAGCATACTCTCGAGTGGTGGCTCGCTTTTCATTATACCTGGTGCTGTTGGGGCTTTGAAGGTGGCTATAATCTTTGGTACCGCTCTGCTGAAAAACTTACTATCAAAGATTCAGCTTTTGATTTTGAAAACTTTGGGATCTATGATTTGACGCGCTGCACAGATCTTACTTCTCACAGTACCGCAAAGATCTCAGATACGTTTGGGCAAGGCACTCCCGATGCAGATTTTGTAAAGCTCACCGGAAGTGCTGTAAACAGGAACTCTGCCATTTCACAAAAAGCATTATCGAGCACCTTTTCAGGCACCGTTACCTATGCCACTAACTGGTGTGATTATCCGGTAAACCTCGCCTTTGGAGCGCGATACGAATTAGCATCTAAGCATCATGCTTCAGCACTTGAAAATTGGGGCGTCTATGGAAAAATCGCTGTGAGCTGTTAGATAAGCATCCCATTCCTTGATGAGCCAGATTATGCAGGAAGATGGTTTGAAGATGGCACATTAGGCTGCTTCAGATTTCTTAGGGCACGTCGCCTTTAGAGCGATTCTACTCTATCAGTTTGAGATTGATCGCTTGTCTATCATCAGTTTTCTTATCATTCTTGTGCTTCGAGTGAACAAAATAATACCAACAAGCCCCGGCCGTAAGCAGCAATCCTCCAATAAATCCTATCTTTTGTCGAGTCGACCACGTCTGATCAGACTTTGATTTCTGTTTATCTTGCGTTCTCTTAAATAAGGCCGTTAATGCTGGATTACGTATCTCTGCAATGCGGTCAGCAACAGTCTGAAAAGCAGTATACTGCACCTTGCTACCATCAATAGGGTATAGCGCAAGCCAAGACTCTAATTTTGTTACTAGAGCTGGATTACTGTTTACCTGTAAGCACTCAAGAAGACGACAAACCACCGCATTCTTTTTACTTCGATGTTCCTGAACGAGCCTTGCAAGGCCACTAATGTGTTCACCCTTTACAAATGCCTCAGTAATAGCATCTCCTAACTTTCCTTTCGTCGTTGGATAGTCTATGAGATCTACATCGACGGGATGTTCTTTAAACCATTTTTCTAGGGAACTAAAAGAAAAGTCTTTGCCTTGGTCAGTAATTTTGCCATGGCTCAGGAGCCCAACAAGTGAGAGAAATGTGGAAACATGGTCAGAACGATCTTTCATAAAAAAAGTACTATATATTAAGTCTTGTCGTTCTTGACTTTCTCGCAGAGCAAGCGAGGTAATATAATGCCCAAGGGTCTTGGTACCATACTCTATCGTATCCACATCCTCATGATGCCTCTCATGCCACTGCCTTACGCGAGTCCAAGGTGCTGTTTCAAAAGTATCGTCTACATGATGCTTGAAAAGATCTCGGAGTACTATTCCTTTCTTACTCCGCCTTTCATGAACTAGCTCGGCAATATTCATTGCCATAGTTTCCCTATCTTTGATTAACAGGAGCCTTCCTGTGATGTCGTCACCAATAGTTTCTCTACTATTTTCATGTAGGGTGACATCATCCACATCTACTTGATAATCTGTATACCAGGTTTTGAATGCATCAAACGGTTGCTTCTGATTTTTTGATGTTTCACAGTACTTATAGAGAACCCGTATCATCTGGTAAGTATTTGAGCGATTAGGCTGAACATACTTCGCAATTCGTAGAACGTTATCTATACTTTCATGGTCTCTATCATCGAAAGCCTTATCTAGCCGAGCATTTATAATTCCTTGCAATGCCTTTCCTGAAGCTTTCTCAGCATCAATATCATACTCATCAGGAATAGCTGAAAACAATTTTCTATCATCCTCAGTATCTTGGCCATCTAATCCTCTGATAAGCGCCGAGGTCAGGGCCTTATGCGCGTTGAGGGCAATCACGGTATTCCCAAGGCAACAGAGTAAGATCGTGATGAGAATAACCTTTAACGTTTCTCGTTTATTAGTACCTACTGTCATAAGTCCTCCATCAGGGAACAAAGTAACCCGTTATCTCTATCTTTTTCTTTTTCCTGCCGCATAGGTACTACCAACATACACCAGCAGCTATCACTAATCTCCACCAGCAAGCGCTACCTTATTGCTTGGTAACCAGATTGGTTGATTATATAGAATCATTGTAATGAAGTATGCTTTAAAAGCAAATGGTCTAACATATTAATAACGGCATCGAAAGGGCAAAAGCTTATTCTTAGCATTATAGTCGAAACTGGACATCCTGGTGCGAATTGCTATAAAGAAATAATAATCTTTGTTTAATAAGACTGGCCATATGTTCTGCAGACTCAAACGCTGCAGCAAGACTTCCTGGTGGAGTACTCGTTCCTGCAGCTTCGCCTACAAAGTAAATGGACCCTGATGGCTTAAAAAGAGTGCTCGTCGCAATCCCTTCGATTTTTTCAGCTCGTACAAACCGGTCATTTGCGGGAGAAAAAGCACAAAATGAGCCATTAATATAGGGAGCGTGAACCCAATCGATTATGTAAACTGCATCCTGGGGATAGTCCTTGTGCAAATCATCTGTCTCTACATGAATATACTTAGTCGGAAGATCCCATTTGAGCGCCTGTGCTATACTAGCAACCTGGGCCTTACAAGCGTCAAGTGTAAAAGGAGTACGCCAATAGAGCGTCAGAAACTTTTCATGCTCACTCATTGCAGCACCATAATCATTTGTCGAGATATAACCAGGTGGGCGTGCCGTTCCCAAGGCAGGTATGAGTATCTTTGTTATACTCCCTGGACATACACTGCGAATGCTCTCTAAACGGTCCTGAGGAACCAGACCCTCTTCAATAGTTAAATTTTTATATGCTGAAACGGGAAGTGCCAGCACAAGAAGATCAGTTTCACTCGCCGCACCATCCTCAAAAAGAAGCCGCAGGCGATTACCCGTGCTTCTTGCAATAGCCGTCAATGGCTTGTTAAGCGTAATATCATTGCGCAGAAACTCCGCAAGCTTTTTTGTAAACAGATCATTGCCCCCTTTGACTCGAGTGAGCGGAGCTTGTTGCGGACCTTGCTTGTAGACATCTGACATCCCGCCAAGACAGAGCTGAATAATCGATTCTTTATATAGTTTAGCAGAGAGTTCTGCGGCCCGTGAACCAAAATAGCCCCACAAAAGCCTCTCCGTGAAGTCTTTAAGGAAAGGTTCATCTGGATAAAAATTATCTAATACCTCTTGGCCTGACTTAGATACCAGTATAATTGCTTCAAGAATACTGCGAGCTTTCCGAGGATCATTATCATACGATTGAATAAAACGGTAGGTTATATCACTAAGCTGATTACTCACTATTCCTAACCGCTTAAAAGGCGCTTGCCAATAGTCTATTTCAAGTCCGAGCTCTTCTGCCAATGCTTGAAACATCTCTGGCTTTCCCCCATTTGCCAAGGACCATGCGCCAAACTCAGCTTGAATAGAGGGTGCTGAGAAAAGCCTTCCCCCACTTCGAGATCGAGCTTCAATAACCTTAACGTTGAGAGCGGCTTTCTTTAAACGATAAGCTGTTAAAAGCCCTGCAGGCCCTGCTCCAATAACGGTTATTTCAGATTTCTCAAATGCATGCGCTCCGAGTACTGCCTCTATCAAAGTAGAGTACCTCCCTTTTTTTTTAAAAAAAAACTATGTATTACTTTATCATTTTTTTTTGTTTATTCTAGTGTCCTATGATATTCACCGTGGGAGTACGATACACTCATTTATCGTCTCAAAACTAGTAAGGAATATATGCTCTATATTTTCGCAGCACTTCTGTGTGCTCTCATAGGAGCAGGAGTAACGGTAGCCTCGAAACTCCTCACCCCCTCCATGTCAGCAGCAGCTTTTGCCTGTATCCGCTACAGTCTAGTAACCGTTGCACTAATACCCTTTTTTATCGCTCAGAAAGAATATCTGAACGTAAAAGCTCGTGATATTCCTGGAATGTTTATGCTGGGCCTCTTTTTAGTACTCATATATACGAGTTTTTTCTTTACTGCACTATCGTATACCACAGCTATCTCAGTTAGTCTCATAAGTGCCACAAGTCCCCTATGGATTCTAGTACTTGCTGCACTTCTTGGACAGATAGTACTTACTCGACTACAGCTAACAGCAATAACTCTTTGCTTCGCAGGTAGTACCCTCGTAGTAACTCAAGGCAAAATCCTCTCCTATCAAAGTAGCACGCATACAGGGGAGCTTCTCGCTTTTGGGGCAGTACTCTGCCAAGCTCTTTACTCCCAAGCACTGAGAAAAGTAAGCATGAACTATTCAACTCTTTTTGTAACCTTTGCAACAGCAGTTTCGGGCATTCTTTTTGTTGTTCCCTACGTTGCACCTCGAGAGTTGGTAAGCTTAGTCGGTCATCTTACGTTACTGCAGTGGGGACTTTTCATAGGTATCAGCCTTCTTGGAAGCATCGCAAGTATCTTCTTATATGCATCTGCCTTAAAGCATGAAGGTGTCTCACGCGTAAACTTAATCACCTTTTCTTCGCTACCACTCTTTACCGCTGTACTAGCTCAACAAGTACTTGGCGAGGTAACCTCAATTTGGCAAGTAAGTGGCGCAATGCTTATTGCATGCTCAATACTACTTGTCTGCAAGCCTAAAGATGGGTGGTTTTTCGATTGAAAGCCTAGGCCCAGTTTTACTAACCAACGTAGTCTGCAAGAAGTGCTCCGATTTGGTCATAGATTTTCATAATCTCGGGTGTTGGCACGATATAATTATTAGCGATGCAACTAAAGATAAGCAATCGCCCTTTCTTAGTGGTAACATATCCAGATAAGGCATTTACCGCTCCCTGCATCCCTGTCTTAGCTCGTACATTATTCGCTGCTGAGGTACCTTTCATCCTATGCTCAAGAGTCCCATCTACTCCAGCTAGAGGTAATGAATCTAGAAAACTTGCACTCTCGCGATGGGTAAGCATATAGTGAAGCAAGCGTACTGTAGCCCTTGGGGTCAATTGATTATGACGCGTAAGCCCGGAGCCATCATGTAATTTCAGCGGTTGCAGATCGATACCAACTATCTCAAGAAAAGAGCGTCTCATCTCATTGCCTCTTGCTTCAGCTGGTTGTGGACGTCCATATTGATCCACCTGGACTGACCCTTGAGCAATGCCTATGTGCCTCAGCAAAAGTTCTGCATAGAGATTTTGGCTCACCTTGTTCATAAGTTTGACTATATTGCTCATCGGCTGGGAAGTAACATGTGCCACTTCGAATAACTTTGATACGGCACAGGGCTGTGCCATTCGGGAAAGAGCATCCATACGACGTACTCCTTGCATGACTTTAATGCCTCGACGTGCTAATGCCTCTTTTAAAAGTGTCGCGGCAAATAGTGCAGGATCATGAATCGAGATAAGCGACTTGAACTCCTTAGCTCCTCGAGGAATCGTTCCAAAAATTTCGATAGTATTGCTATTGAGCGGCCGATGTATACCAATACAGGTCTGCCCTGACTCGGATGTTCGAGCAGTATTGAGTATTTTTACGTACTCTGTTTGAGGCAACACGGTAATGGTAGGAGCTGTTCCTATCGAGCTCGGTGCCACGGTAAGCGATAGGCAATTATCATTAACCGTCAGTGCGCTAATTTCAGCAGCATAATAGGCTTGTGTATCATCACATTCCCATCCTGGACCGAGCTTCCTCGAGAGGAAAAAGCTCTCATCTCCGATAAGAGAACCGGTAATGCGCTTAATACCTTGTGCTTTGATCTGGTCTGCTAAGCTTTCAATTCCTGAATTTGTTTTTTGATACGCTAAAGAATCTAGACTGTAGGGATTCTCAAGCTCAAATCGGCCAGATAGGGTAGGATCACCCCGTCCGTAGAGAATGAGATCTCCATGCACGACCCCAGCGTGCATAGATTGTGTTGTATACACAGACGTTCTCATCGTACAGTCAGGACCCAGGACATGCAGAGCCACTGCCCCAGTAAAAAGCTTCATCGTTGATGCTGGCAAAAACGCTTTATCAGCATCCCGTTCAAAAAGAACCTGCCCATCGGCTGTCATAATTAACATGCCCCAACGCATTGAGACAAACTTAGGCTGATCGATCAATGAAGAGATGCTGGTTTGTAGCTCCTTAAGGGCTCTTGAATCAGCTGCGAGGGCACTTACGAAGAACACCAGGACTAGACCCAGCATCTTCCAGTTCCCATCTTCTCTATGGTTACGGTAACTCGTAGCAAAGCTGAACCACATAGGGAACTCCTTTAGGTATAATGCGCGAATTCTTTTATTCTAACGCCGAACCACATCAGAGGCAAGCTCGCCAAATTAATCTAATTATAAAATCGATGGCTTGTTATTTTAATTTCTATTTACTTTTAGAAATTTAATTAAGTATACTCAAAATGTACCCGTAGTGATTATAGCTCATATTGGCATACAAAGGGGGAAGGTATGAAATGGCTAGCATCCGTGCTCATTTTGAGCGTATATGCAAGTAGTTGCTGGGGTGCTTTTGAAAGATATGCTGTCGATTCAGACATCGAAGCTATCTTAGATGCCCACAGCCATGAAATTTATAAAAAGATCAAAAAGATTGATAGCACCATCCAATGGCATGGCGTCTGGCAATTTGATTGGCTTCCTGGCTACTATATAAAATATGGCCTAGAACGCATTAAAGGGGTCGAGCGAATAAGGCGATGCATAGAAACCTACGATCTTGATTGTCTCACAACGCCTGATAAACGAGTATACCACATTAAGGGTAGGCCATACACACAAAATAATCTCAACTATGCAGTGGTGATAAAAGCTATTGAGCCAGCAGGAAAACAACGACCACTTACACTTGAACAGGTCCAGCAGCTTTGCACCATTATTCGCAAAGCAGATTATGTTGATATGACCAGTACTAATTATATCCAAATGGCTGACGGTAAGCTCTGTTTAATAGACACTGAAGGAATCTTTGATGCAAGTAAACGCATTAAAGGGTTTTTAAGAATGATCGGAACTCGGCATGATCTTAATAAAAATTATACCAAAGATGCTTTGAAGCATATATTTTGGGAAATTAAAGAAGAGCTCCGTAAGCATCCTGAAAACATCTCATTCGCTCTACCCTATCTCAGAGAGCAACTAGAAGCACAGCCGCAACCCCACGCATGGAACTACCTTTCCTACGCTCATGAATACTTTGATGACCTGGGGGGACTCCGATGATGTTAAGAGATGCCATCCTGGTTTGCTCGGCCCTTTTTTCTTGTACTCTCCTGGTAGCAAGAAAAGAGGAGCTGTTTATTCAGACTCACCTTGTGGATGATAGGATAAGCGCCATACTCGATGAGCATAGCGAACTCCTTGAAGCTCTTACACAAAAGACTAATCGTACACCCTATCAAAAACATGGTGTATGGCAATTTGATTGGCTCCCCAACTATTATGTAAAGTACAATACAAAGCGCCTTCTTATGAGGGAGGTCCTTGCAAAGTGCATCAAAGACTATGGTCTTAATCTGTTACATGTCCCGCAAAAGTATCTCCATCACATCAAAGGAAGGCCCTATAATCTATCTAATCTTAATTATGTCATAGTCGTTGAAGAGCTCACTGAAGACCCTGCTGCAGATACCGAGCCCATGAGTCTTGAGCAGGTTAAGCAGTTTATCACTCTTATTGAGAAAACCGGCCACTGCAGCACGTTTGCTCATAATTATCTGAGACTTAGCGATGGAAGAATCTCTTTTATTGATACGGATGGTACGTTTAATAAAGCAAATCCGATTCGAGGAATTATCGATCTTCTCAATCGCGACCTCTCATCATATTATTCTTCAAAAGCACTCTTATATATAGTAGATCGTATTGCTGCCCATCTGGTGCTCCTCCACGGACAAGATCTCCAGACGGCACTCAATCGGATTGCCACCATGCTTGAAGATCAAGAAAAGTCCCTTGCACGAAAACTTTCTACCTTACTAAAAGAGCGGCGTAAGGCACACAAGAAAACTCTCAAGGTACTTAAAGTGCGTAAGCCAAACATAAAGGAGCGCCCATGATAGGTATACGAATACAGCTTTTTCTGGCGGCGAGCGCCCTCTGCTTACCTCTGTGTGCACAAAAAATTCATATTGAACAGTATCTCGTAGATCAAAAAATCGCAGAAGTCCTCGACGAGCATAGCGACATCATTGCTCAAAAACTCTTAGAGGTAGATTCCGGTTCAAAGAAACATGGCGTATGGCGTTTTGATTGGCTCCCTGACTACTACATTAAATATGGTATCGCGAGAATAGTTGGTCTGGAAAAAATGAAAGAGGCAATGGAACGCTGCCATTTGAGCTCACTGACCGTTGCTAACAAGCGGGTATATCACGTAAAGGGTACCCCTACCACCCTTTCTAACCGGAACTATGCCATTGTGATCCAAAAAGTTCATGCTGCACGCAAACTACCACCCATAACGGGAAAAGAGATGAAACAGCTGTGCCGGCTTATGCATGAGACCGGCTATATAAGTATGGCAGGTCCTCGCAATAGAAAAGGACCTAATTATATACGTACAACAGATGGAAAGTTCTGTTTTATCGATACCGAATCGCGTTACGAGTCTGACCATCTTCTGAAGGGGTTCCTACGCTTAATAAGAACGCATGACTTTACCAAAGATCTTTCCAAAGAAGCTCTACAGCTTGTTTTCTTGGAGGTAAAACAGTTGCTCAAACAATCACCATCGGAGATCAGTTCCACTCTTGCGGAGATCCAACAGTACATAGATGAGAAAGAGACTCCGCCCTCATGGGACTATAGGACCTATTTTGCAGAGTACTTTAAGGACCTTATGGGTCGTGCCAAAGCACGGTAATTCAAATATTAAAATTCAAATGTGCATTTTAATAATAATATTGAAAATTTAAAAGCTAAATTGCTATAATAATAAGGGTTAAGACCAGAACATCGAAAGAGGGGGACATGAATTCGATGAAGCAAAAGCTCCGCAGGAGCTTATTCTGCGGGTCATTAGTCGTTCATGCAGCTCTACTGCATGGAGGCTTAGTTGGCTCGCTCGAAGTTGATGAAACATTTATTGAACACCATAGGGTAAGTGAAAAACTTGCAGAGATACTTGATCAGCATAGCAAGGAATTAGCACGTCTTGTCGATGCGGTCCATGCTACGGAGCGTCAAAAGCATGGGGTTTGGACCTTCAAATGGTTGCCCGGATATTATGTTAAGTATAACGTCTCAAGGATGGTAAAGCGTGAGCGAATCTCCCTATGCATTCAAGAGGAAAACCTGCATCTTCTGCATACTCCAGAAAAATATTTGTATCACCTTAAGGAAAGACCTACTGAATTTACGAGCCTCAACTACGTGGTTATTTGTAAAAAGGTACATGATTCCAAGGACGAGTATCATATACCCATGGACCTTGAGCAGGTACAACAATTTATTATGCTTATCGAAAAAACGGGCCATTTAAGCACCTTCGAGCCTAATTTTCTCAGATTGTCAGACCGAAGAATCTCCTTTATAGACACCGATGGTAGCTTCAATCGCGACAAGCCTAATACCGGCTTTGTTAGATTGTTAGACCGCAACCTTTCGCACTACTACACGGCTGAAGCTCTTGCCTATATTCTTGATAAAATTGCTGAGCATCTCGTACTAGAGACCGATGATAAACGACGAGACAAATGCCTCTCTGATCTTGACCTCTACGTAAGTCGCCAAAATACAAAGGTTCGGGAAAAGATTATCAAAGTCCTTGCAGAATATACCCAGCACTATCTAAAAAAAAGAGATAAAGGAACCAAATGAAATGCGGTGCCCTGAGCCTACTACTCATATCATCTCAGATCACTCAAGCCTACACTATCCTTGATCATATAGAGCAGTACCTGGTTGATCAGCAGGTTGCTAAGATTCTTGATCGGCATAGCAGCTCCCTATTTACCAAGCTGAAGAACGTCGATAAGCATGGCGGTCAACATGGGGTCTGGACGTTTGATGATCTTCCAGATTACTTTGTAAAGTTTGGACTAAGTAGAATCTGGGGCATGGAACTTATGCAGCAGGTTATCGATACCAATCATCTCGATCTTATCACCCTGCCTGATAAACGCATCTATCACCTCAAGGGACGCCCACGCCAGGTCAATAATGTAAACTATTGTGTCGTGGTAAAAAAGGTACATCCGCAAGGTTCTCATCAAGTTACTGAAGAGCAGATGCGCCAGCTTATTGTACTCATCCGAGAAACTAAATATATTAGTCTCACTCATGACAACTATTTGCACGTAAAAGATGGTAAGCTCTGTATCATCGATACAGAATCGAACTATGATGCCGATCTTGAAGTTAAAGGATATTTACGACTTCTTGGCTATGGACATAACCCAGCAACCGACTTTACTGAAGGCGCCTTAAAACTTCTCTTTAAAGAAATGAAACGGCTACTTGACCAGGAACCTGATTCTGCAAAGGTACAACGCATCTTAGAAGAAGCAGGAAAGTATCTTCAACAGGATAAATCTCAAAAATGGGATTGTCGTACCTACTTCAAAGAATATTTTGCTGGCTACCGGATAGTTTAAAATTCAAACCCACCTTTAACCCAGACTGACCATTGGTTTAAAGAAGAACGATCCTCACGAAAGAGCGCATCAAACTCAACTTCACCACCAATGCCAAGATACGGGGTCGCACACCAGTCACAATCATAGAAATTGTACCCAAGATACCCAAATACCTTATGGGTTGCTTGCGATGGAGATGTTCCGCTTGCCTTATGAAGGTCGCGGACGGTAACTAATTTGGGAGGAGCTGAGACGAAGGCTTTCTTAACGTCAGGCCCTTCAATGGAGCCTTCTTGCCTACTAAAAGCGGCGACCACAATATCTGACGGACTCGCTTGTGGTGCAGGTTGCGGATTATCAGTATGGGCTCCACGTCTAATCGTTGCATGGCTTTGCGACGAATTAAGAGGAATATCCCCCACAAAGGAACCAAATTGCATGCCATCTGTCATGTATTCAAGGCCACACACGCCCTCTGTACCTTTTATAGCATAGATACGTTCATCTGAGCACGAATTAATATGCACATTTTCTTTGGTGCGTCCATAAAAGTTATAGCCAATATCAGCAATAATATGAGGGGTCCGGACAGCAAGCTTAGCACTAATATCACCTTTCGCTGCTATGCTTACTGATACTGGGCGAGTAGCAAAGTTAACTGCATTAATAAGCGAGCCTGCATAGGTAAATTGTCCATCTTCTTCAGTAAGCTCTTTAAGCAACATATATCGACTTAAAGGACCATTATTACAAAAATCAAAGGTACGCATCTGAGTATTTTTAAACATATGAACGACATTTCCCTCTAAGTACAGGGCAAGGTTACTGTGAGCGTCGCTCTCTAAAAGAATCCAATGGCTGCTCACCCCAACTCCCAACTCAAAATGATGGGCATTACCCACAAGAGGCTGGAAAAGCTCTCGTGCCGTAAACTTTGTCCCAGTAGGGAGTACTGCTTGCGCATAGAATCCTAGATGGGAAGTATCAGTTTGCCTAAAGTCATACCCTACAATAAGATCTATATCAGCAAGTCCGGTCTTTGTTTGAGGACCATTTTTTATGCGTCCATAGGCCCAGGGAGTTTGCATATCACCAAAGGTATGCTGTCCACTCAGTGCCTTGATAATATCACACTGGGCAGGTACCGCCTCATCTGCCATATAGCATGCAGGGAAATCAGGACAAGGCTGTACACTTTCTATTTTTTGACAGAGATTAAGATTCCAGCGGGTATGCACTATCGGCACATGTATACGGGCATACAACCCACACGCAAGTGGATCAAGTCCAATGAAAAATTGGTTATCAAAGACGATATTCTCAATAGTAGGTTCGATGGTCACGACACCACGCAAGGTATCTGATAACCCAAAATTATCAGCAAGCAACTCACAGCAACCTCTGTTAGGCACCTGACTTCCGGCAAACCGAAGCACAGTCTCTCCAAAAAGTTCTCGTGCGATCCTCTCAGGCCTAAAGGAATGATAATAGCCAAGAACATGGCCGGTCGTAAGGTAATACTCCCCTACATCAAACTGATGAATAAACTCTTCCCAGCCTGCTAATTCTCGCGCAGTATTGGTACCTTGTGACCGAGGAATAAATGCTGAATAAGGGGGTAGCTCTCTCATACTGCAGTCAGTCCGACCACGGCACACACCTCGTGATGCTCTGGGATCAATAAAACAGGCACAAGCTGTGTCGTTACAAAATTCACCAGTATCCTTACAGGCACCACAGCCTACTGACACCTGGTCACTTACAGCACGGGTTACCCCTGAGAATTTGGGACAGTTAATACAAGAAGTAGTTCCGCAGACACTGCAGCCTCCCTGGATGACTGCCGGAATAATAGTTGGAATACTCTCTTGTGCATACAGTACTCTGCTTGGGACAAGAAAAAGGATAGTCACCAAGGGTACAAAAAAAACTTTACGGGAAAGAAGAACCTGCATTGTTGGTACCTCGTAGATGGCATCATGTGCGCCATGGTATGATTTGAGCTATGTTCTTAGATGTACCAAAGAAACCGAATAATAGCAAATCACATCTAACGCCAGTAGTACCAAGAGAGTTGCTCATGAAGACGCTTCACATAAAAGTTTGTTATCACACAAACCCAATAAGGATACAGTACGAAGAGGAAGAAGAACCAACCAAATAGGCCAATCTGGGGAATATAAGGATCAAGTACCATAGATGAAAGATATCCAGCTGAGAGAATCAGTCTGAAAAAAGCATAGAGTAGCAAGAAAAACGGATAATTATAGGCAAGCATAAGGAACGCTCTCCCTACCGCTTGCAGTGAGGCCATAATTGTTTTCTCCGAATCAAGCATAAAAAGAACTACGAGGATAAGAAATGGTGAAAGGAACATGAGCATAGTTCCCAATGCCTCGGTGCCCGGTAGCCAGAATTTTCCTGATACGAAAAAAAGTCGTGCCAAAACATCATATGCATACCAAAGTATAGTAATACCCCAAGAATGCTGCGCATGCGTAGCAAGATAAGATGACTTACTCTCAAGAATAAGCACACCAAAAAAGAGATACCAATCAACAAAAACTAGGCGCTGCCAATAGGCACAATTTTTCGGTTCCATGGAAGGACGCGCTGCACGAGCAACTAGCACCGTATAAAATGATCCGAGTAACAGTGGCAGAGAAAGCACAAGTCCTACTAAGAGGGTTATAGGTAAGAACCATGCATGGAGTAAAGATCGGTATACAGACATGAGAGTGCGCAACGAAACTAAGAGGAGAAGACCGATGTCATTCCTAAAAATTTCAAGAGCCTCTCTCCATGAGGCTTTATAAGATTCAATCTTCCACATCTTCTGTACTTTCTTGCATCATCTCTTGTATATTTATCAACTATATACTACTATAGCTAATATTGGATACCGTGACAGTTATTGAGAATACCATGTTTAATCAGTATAAACATTTAGTAGAGAGCTATTATCATTTTTGGCTAAGGTTAGCTAACTTTGGAAAAAAAGCTAGCGTCTTCCCAATCGATTTTAGTGAGCACTGGCTGCGTGTTATTGGCAAAAAAAAAGTGCCTCTCATTATTTCAGTTCTTTGCATTGCGCTGATCCAGTGCTTTTATGCAATTTATCCGATGCTGCTTGAAAAAATCATCCACCTTGAAAGCTTTACGCTCTTTCTGTATCTAATCGCATTCTGGCTTTTTATTATAGTCCTTGAGTTTGTGTCAGTTTATTTTGCTGCATTTTTAGAAGTACAGTGTGTCAACAGTATACTGTACAATGCCATTGAACATTTCCTTACGGTTGATCCACTTTACCATACCCTAAAATCAACCGGAAAACTCTTTGTCAAAGTAGAACGATGTGCTCGTGCCTATGAAAATTTCATCGATATGATGTTATGGGATATCTTACCGGTTATTATAAGTGTGCTCAGTGTTACCATCACCTTTTTCTTTCTTGATCGTACGCTCGGATTAACCTGCTTAATTTTGTTAGCGTTTATCGCGATCATTAATATAATCCTTAACTTATTTACCAGCGCTTCCTTTGAGAATAATATGATCGATGCGGATGACTCATTAAAAGCAGTTGCTGTAGAAAGTCTGACGCAAGTACAGCTTATTCGTTCCTCATTTGCTACCCATGAAATTGCAGATCTCACCAAACAAAAGGCAAAAGATCTCATGGATATCGAAGGAACGGCATGGCTCGCCTTTGCAGCATCAGTAACCATTTCACGTCTTTTTTATTTAGGAAGCATTTTTATACTTGGCTGGTTAGTGTTCTCATTAATCAAGGATGGCTCGTTAACGGTCATGCAAGGCGTGGCTGTTCTCTATACCTACATTAACGGAACATATGAAGTGATAGAGATTGGAAGACGTATTAGAAAAGTTCTTCGAGCAACCACACGCATAGATGATCTTTACCTATTTATCCAAATGTTTGGCAAACAAACCTATCCGGTACTTGCAGCTCCAGAAGCTATGCCTATTATCCCTGCAAAAACGGACACGATAACGGTATCTGCTAAAGACATTCATTTTTACTATAATCCTCAAGCAAAAATCTTTGATGATCATACCTTTTTCATAGAGGTGCCACGGAGTCAACCGAAGAAGCTCTATGGCATTATCGGGCCCTCAGGAATAGGTAAAACAACTTTTCTCTCTCTCCTTGGCGGTCAATTAAAACCCGACAAAGGTCATGTTCTTGTTAATGGAGTACCTGTCTATAACGTAAATGACGAAATACGTCGAAGCCTTATTTGTATGCAAGGTCAGATAGCAAGCAGCTTAAGTGGAACGGTCTATAGGAACTTGCTCCTAGGACTCCCTCATGACAAGGTTATCTACACTCATGAAGAGATCGTAGAGATTCTTACCCAAGTGGGAATCTGGGAGGTCTTTAAGAAAAAGCAGGGACTTGAAACTCCTATTGGTGAAGCGGGACTTACCCTGTCAGGCGGACAACGGCAACGCTTAAACTTTGCCAGTCTCTATATGCGTGCAAAGTATTATAACCCTGCTCTTATTCTTATTGACGAACCTACAAGTAGTCTTGATGAAGTCAGTGAAACGGCAATTACTAAGATGATTAGTGAACTTGCGCAAAGTGCGCTTACTATCGTTATTGCGCATCGCTTAAAAACTATTGAGGAAGCCGTTGGAATCCTCGACTTTTCATTGATCGACAAAGAAAAAGATATTGTCTTCTATCCACGATCAGTTCTTGAAAAGAAATCATCCTACTATCAAAGACTCATGCAAGGTGCCATTTCAATCGAAGATCATTAAGGCCAATTATTGCTTTCAGACGAATTTAGCGAGTTAGCCTTCATATTCCAGATCTCTCACACATAGGCCAGATTTAGCCAGTAGCGGGTATACCGCAACTCACCAGTTTTTAGCAAAGCTCCCATACTAACAAGGTCAACTAAATCGCGAGTAGCCGTTGCTCGAGGTGCTTTTGTAATAGAGATATATTTTTCAGCACTTAAACCTCCTTGAAAGCCATCGGGTCCTTCTGCAAACATCCTCAACAAAACCTTTTCTTGTCGTTGATTGATCTTTCCTGAAAGTGCCGTAAGCATTTTAGACTTCTGCATCAAAAAGTTGAGAAGCCTCATCGAATCTTGCTGAGCATGCAGGATTATATTGGCAAAAAACTCAACCCAATGCTGTACCTCCACCGTCCTATTGCATCTTTCAAGTTCCAAATAATATGCCTTTTTGCGTTTTTCAATGCATTTTGAAACTGCGATCAAAAGAGGTTGTTGAGCTCCTTGGGAGAGGACTTTCTCCACAAGAACTCTGCCAATCCTTCCATTTCCATCTTCAAACGGATGAATACTTTCAAAATACACATGTGCAAGAGCGGCACGCCCCAAAAGAGTTTCTGAAGTGCGTGAAGCATTATACCATTCGATAAATCTCGTCATTTCTTTGTATACATTCTTTGAAGGGGGCGCTTCGAAATATACGCGTCCATCACCATGACCAGAAACGATCTGCATAGGCTCTTTATCTGTCCGATACTGTCCGCATTCTTCAAGAATGGACCAATTTTTTTTAAAGAGCATCCCATGCCATTGCCAAAGCATTTCGTGACTAAGCGGTGCATCATAGGTATCATATACGTTACAGAGAAGCTCAGCCATCCCCGCCTCTTTATTAAATTGATTCTTTATATCATCATGCAACCCAAAGTGTTTTTTAAGTGATGAAACTAAACTTTCCCGGTCGAGAAGCTCTCCCTCAATTTTTGAGCTTTCTAATCCTTCTCGAGTGAGCATCTCAATTACAAATTGAGTTCTATCATTCTCACCTGTAGTGCATAACAAAGCATAGCTGCTGCCTGCTCTTAAAAGAAATGTTCTTTCAAGTTCAGTTATGCTATCAGGGTTATAGGTAAAATTCGGCCATGTCGCCAGCTGCCAGTTCCACTGCATAGGTCATCCTCTATAACTCACATTTTATCATTTTATGAGTTATATGGCAAGCTTTTATAACTCATCGGGTTCGTAAGAGGTATTCCGGCATAGGCTTATGATACGAGGTGATTGCAGGCTGCTGGCAAAGTGGGTTTTTAAGACTAACCCTTTTGATTGTTTCAAAACTTAGAAACGATTTCTAAAACCACCATTACTTTGAACGCACCGGCTAAAGCAATAATAGTTTCCCGGGTTCCCGGCTATAGTTTCATGTATTCAGTTTCATAAGCACAAAATTATTGTTTTCATTAAGGGGACTATGGTAGTTTGTGATCAGCAAGATTTGAGATATCAAAAACTACTGTTGCATTTTTACTAAAGGGAAGCATTATGAAGAAATTCTTACTCACGTTACTCGCCTGGTCTGTAAGCCTTGCAGCGCAGACAGGGCCACAACCATTGTTTATCTCCAACATAACTTTTAATTATCCTCCACCTCAACTTCCAGGATGTACAGACACCGCAAATATATCAGTGACTGCCTCAGGTGGTCAGCCTGCAACAGATGGTTCATATACCTATCAGTTAAATGGCATAACCGAAGTTGGAACAACGGTACAATTTAGTGATGTCGAATCGGGAAACTTTGATCTAGTAATAACAGATAGCAGTACCAACCAGGTAATCTATCCCGTTTTATTTGAACCATTTAGTGCCCAGTCTATCAGCGTATCGGTCGGTTCATTACCTCTAGGAACTAGCCCAGGATGCATCACCTTAACGGTTATTGATCCATCGGCTTCAACAACTTCGGTTCAATTTTCTGTCTCAGATGGATCACCCGTAGTACAGACACTGAGCAAAGCCCCTTTTACAAAGACGTTCTCTGCTTTCAAAAGTTCAATACCACTTACTGCTCTTTTCTTTCTGAACAATGATTGTAATGATAACGGCCTCTCTACTATCTCCATTACCTTTCCCTTTTTTCCTCAAGGAATGGGTAATGCCCTGAAGACGTATATCTTTACTAAATATTGCAGCTGTGCGTTAATTAGCACCACCATACCTGCCAGCCAATCCTAACTAAGAGCTCTGAGGAACATCTCGGGTATTGTACTGCACCTCTCAACATATAGACAACAAACAAAAGAGTGGGTTTTAAGGCCCACCCTTTTGTTTGTTTCAAAACTTAGAAACGATTTCTAAAACCGCCATCGCTTTGAACGCACTGGCTCAAGCATTGGTAGTTTCCCGGGTTCCCGGCTATAGTTTCATGTATTCAGTTTCATGAGCGTAAAATTATTGTTTTCATTAAGGGGACTATGGTAGTTTGTGATCAGCAAGATTTGAGATATCAGAACCTAACTATTACATTTTTACTAAAGAGAAGCATTATGAAGAAATTCTTACTCACGTTACTCGCTTGGTCTGTGAGCCTCGCAGCCCAGACAGGGTCACAACCATTATTTATCTCGAATATAACAATCAATCCTAGCGGATGTGTATCATCAACTACAAACATCTCAGCAATCGCCGCTGGTGGTACACCTAGTTCTGCAGGTAATTATACCTATACCATAGTTAATTCAGGCCTCCCCTTTAGTAGCTCCCCTATAGTAGCTCCAACTGCAACATTCACGGTACCAGTATTTGGAGAATTTACTAAATATGATTTGATCGTAACGGACACTTTAAATAACCAAATAACCTATAGCATTCTACCTTCAACATCTCAAACCAAATCAGTAAGCCTGTCGATTAACTCTTTGCCTCTAGGAGATGGTCCGGGATGCTTCACGCTCAGTGTTACTGACCCGGGCGGCCAAGACTCAGGGGAAGTTTCTTTTGAAGTACAGGTAGAGGACACTGAACTCAATCTAATTCACCCTCCAATTACAGTTACTGCACATGAATCACCTTTTGAACGTACCTTTTCCGCCTTTCCTTTACCAAAAAATCAAGTTTTTCATGTTTTTATCACCACCTCCAATGATTGTAATAATCCAAATCCATCCTTTGAATTTCTATTTCCTTTTCCTCAAGGAATGAGTAATGCCCTTAAAGCCTATATATTTAACAAATATTGTAGCTGCGCCTTGTTAAGCACGACCATACCTACAAATCAATAATGAATTAATTTAGAAAGAGCTTTGGAGCATGGGAGTATTGCACTACCACCCCAAAATTTAGACAACAAAAAAGAGTGGGTTTTAAGGCCCACCCTTTTGTTTGTTTCAAAACTTAGAAACGATTTCTAAAACCGCCATCACGTGGACCACGGTCACCGCCGCGATCACCGCGGAAACCACCACCTGAACGGCCACCACCACTGCTTCCGCCGGTGCGTTCTGGTTCGCGCGCTTCGTTTACACGAATGCGACGACCTTCAATTTCAGTTTCATTAAGCTTATCCATAGCTTCTTTCGCTTGCTCATCTTGTGGCATTTCGACAAAGCCGAAACCACGAGATTGGCGGGTTTCACGATCGAAGAGAATTCGAACTGACGATACTTCGCCAAATTGTTCAAATGCTTGTCGAACCGTATCATCCGTTGTAGAGCGGGAAAGGTTTCCTACGTATAGTTTCATTCAAGAACCTCACAAAATAGATGTTAGAAAAATGTATCAAAATACTTTTAGGTACTACCTACTTGTGAGTGCAACTAGACTACGTCAGAATTGGATCAAACAACAAAAGGATTTCCAGTAAAAGCTATTACTTAAGATACACGAGTAACTCAAGAACGTCAAGAACGAGCTCAGTACCCCCTAAGATCCTGCCCCCTTAAAATGACCTGATCCGATCAGCCACACGTTCGTATTGGATACAACAATGGCGCACCATTACCTTCTTTTCCCTACGCCAATTTTAGGGCATAAGGGACTCAAAACACATTGAGAACATTTGGGTGAGATGGGTACACAGATATTCTGGCCCCACATAACGAGATAGGTATTAATATCCAGCCAATATTCTTGTGGAATGAGCCGTTTTAATTCCCTTTCCGTTTCATCAGGATGGGTCGTCTGGATCCAGCCAAGCCTATTGGCAATCCTATGTACATGGGTATCAACGCAAATAGTGGGTACCTTGAATGCACTGCCTAGTACGAGCTGGGCTGTTTTCCGCCCTACGCCCTTTAACGAGAGAAGCTCTTCTTCAGTTTGGGGCACCTTCCCCTTAAATCTCGTAATGAGCTCTTGGCAAACCGATCGGACAGTTTGGGCCTTCTTGCGATAAAAGCCAAGGGGATACAGAAGCTCTTCAAGCTCCCTTACAGGCATCTTAAGCAGCTCTTCAGGGGTACGCACCCGCTCAAAGAGCTTTTTACTGACCGGATAGGTGGCAGTATCTTTTGCACGAAGGCTTAAAAGACACGAAATAAGGATAATAAACGGGTCCCGCCCATACTCTCTTATGAGGGACGTCGTTAAGGTCGGAGGCATATCTTTTGTTGCCTCCTTTAAAAGCTGTATAATACGTACTATTTTTTCCTGAAGCTGCATGCCACTCCTTGCTACCTATGTGCTACTTTACCTTTTTACTGCCCATTAGACAACAAAGGAGACGCCCAACCATTTGACCAATAGACCAATTTGTTTAAATTAATAATACAAGCAGTACTCATTTTATATATACCCTCCTGTGAGGGACTAGAGACATTGTCAATGAACCACTTATTGGAAGCACTCACCTCCTTCCTTGTTAATCCGTATATAACGTGTAGCGCTCTCATCCTTGTGGGCATTGCCAAGCTCGTTATTAGTCGGTTTATTGTCAAGTTCTGGTATAATAAACCACAGCTCAGGGCACCTCTTTTTCTGTTACTCATATTTCTTTTCGGAACGCTCCTTGATGATGCTACCTATATTGGATCGGTCGTCTTACGAAGGATTCTTGAAATACAGGGCGACATCCCCCTTTTTACCCTCTATTGCCGGATTTCTTTGAGTCTTTTCATAACTGCACATCAGGCATTAGTCCTCTTTTTTGAATACCTCTTAACCCAAAGAATTAAGTGCACCTTCCTTCATATTTTCAGCCTTCTGTGCAATCTCCTGTTCACCAGCTTTTTCTTATATGAAGCGGGAGCCTATTATGGAATTCCGGTAGTTACATCAAGCAGCGAATATCTCCTTGAGCATAACGTAATTTCTGCGAGTTATTGTTATGTATTTGTCTTGTATTTGGGTCTTTTTATATTCCTTATACGAAAACTACGCACCAGAACACTTCCTAAAATTTTGGCTGTTCAGGCACAATCATGCCTCCTGTACCTCTTTCCTTTTTCCTTGCTTCTGTTTGGTGACGGCTGGTACACCATTTTTAGTGCGGCACATATTCCTTTCCCCTTAGGTCAATACTCCTGGGCCACTCTTGGTGCCCTCTGCAGTGCCATTCTTCTGATAACTTTGAGCAAAAAAATGCTCGGCCTGAGATTGCTTAATCTACATTCAGATGTCACCTCGAAGGTACCCTTTAACTTTCTTACTAATTTTAAGGACATCTTGGAGCAGGTGAGGTATGCCTCAGCAGTCAATGAACTGGGCCATATCACCCAGACCTTTTTTCATACAGCCTTCGGTATACGACTCAGTTTTACCCGGCTCTTCATTAAAGATGCCGCGATCACTTCGCCAGAAGCCATAGGAGCAGCGCTAAAAATTGACCAATTTCTTAAAGAGGATGAATTATTACGTGCCGCTTTAGCCCGCGATAAAATATTTATTCGAGATTCCGTAGAATTTTCCTATTTCTATGAGGCTTCAGATCTCAACAGAAAGATTCTCGCTTTCCTTGATTTGATCCATGCTGATCTCTTTGTACCAATTTACGAACAGTCAAGGATAGTTGCCTATATTATGGTAGAACGCGATGCACGACCTGATAAGCTCTACACAAATAAAGAACGGGATGAAATGCTCGTGTTTACCTCGTATATAAGTAACGTCATTTCCGCACTGCAACAGAGTAGTATGGAGGCGTTGCATGTACAAAAGAAACAGCTTACTGAGGAACTTTATCATAAGCATCAAGAAATTAATCAGTACAAGGAGCTGATACGCTCATTCATGCGCACCTCTCATGAGCGAAAAATCGGCATCATATCCTATAAGAATCGCACTTTTTCATATGCCAATGAAGCTGCTCATGACCTCGTGGGCTTTGATCTGAATAAGCTCTCAGGACATCCACTCACCAAAGTATGCACGACCGTAGCACAACGGGTTGAACAGTATAAAACTGCACAAATAGCCTACGGTAAGGATACGCGTGGCACTAAGCTGGTGATCTCAGGTATTCCAAATGCAGATACGACCTCAAGTATACTCCTCCTCTACTATCCAGAAATTTCAGATTTGCTAAAACCCCATGCTGGGTATTTAAAAGATCCCTCCTGTTGGGACTATGTGCTCTATTTAGAAACAACCCAATCGGGGCGGCTTATTAATGAACTTATTCCTGGCACCTCTGAGGCACTCTTGTCCTTTAAAATTGGACTTCTTTCTGCGGCCTTAACCAGAAAAGCTGTCCTTCTTTCGTTGCCTGAGGAAGATCTGCTTTCAGCAGTAACATTACTCCATTCGATAAGTCTAAGGAGGAACTTGTACACCCTCAAGCTTACCCAACATGAGCAGCATGATGAAATCTCCACACAGCTCTTTGGGATCAATGACCTCCTGGGCGGTAGTCAATCTGAAAGTCTGCTTACCAAGCTCGATGAATCAGGCACCCTCTTTATTCAAAATCTGGAACTGTTAAGTCTCACCTCACAAGAGGCCTTGGCCCAGTACATCCGCATGGGGTACTTTTATAAAGTAAAAAGCGACCAAAAAATAATGAGCTCTGCCCGCATCATCTGTTCAACGTCAAAAGATCTTTCTGTATTAGTGAATGAAGGAATCTTTTCTCGAGAGCTCTTTGAGCAGCTGCAAGCCACTACCATAAGTCTCCCTTCATTAACTGACCTTGCTCATGAAGATATCACCCTGCTTGCACAAGGATATGCCGATCAACTAATCACTACTGATACGTTCAAAGACCTCTTGAGTATCACACCAAAGGAAACTTCACAACTTATCAAGGAATGTCCTCTCAGCTTGCAAGAGCTTAAAGAGCGAATTCAAGAGCTGCTTCTTGAAAAGTCCCGATCACATAATATCACAGACATTGAGAAAATCGATCCGGTGAATAGTATTACCGATCCGGTCATCGCTCAAGCTGTAAGACTAGGGAAAAAAGCACTCCGCGATCCACACATAATGGCTCAGCTCTGGTATACCTTCAAAAATCAAAGTAAAATTGCTCATCTTCTTGGTGTGAATAGATCTTCGGTGAACCGTAGATGCCGAGAGCTTAATTTGAGAAGCAACTAGCCTCCAACTTGAAAACTATTATTAAAAGAAAGAGCCCCTCGAAATTCGAGGGGCTCTTTCTTTTAACTTTAACTTAGAACGGAAACCGCGCTTCGGTGCAAGTTGCAGAAACGGTTGAACGCTTTGCTTGCGCAGATATTTCAACAACTGCACCTGTCATTAATATAGCGAGCAATACGCTAAAAATCAGCTTTGTCATAGACACTCCTATTGGATACTATAAAACAACACACTACAATTCAAAACTCCAATAGCCGCCTATTATAAGCTGCTACTCGCAGGCATATTATTTTTATGTACAGTTCTTACAGAGGATTCTATAACAGTTCTCTCGAAAGTCAACCAAAAGTGAACTGGAAAATCTTAG
Organism: Candidatus Babelota bacterium; assembly: GCA_013288045.1. Classification (GTDB taxonomy): domain Bacteria; phylum Babelota; class Babeliae; order Babelales; family Babelaceae; genus PRDV01. The sequence continues at coordinate 43,963 of JABDCP010000003.1, read as the reverse complement.
ATCTAACGTACATACAATTTGGGGTGCTTTCCCCTCAATGATAGCCTCGACACCTTAGCCATAAAGGAAGAACCCCTCTAGATTCGAGGGGTTCTTCCTTGTATAGTTAGAATAAGTTAGAACGGAAATGGGCAGACCGCATATGTTTTGGTGGCCTCTGACCGAGTCTGTGCAGAAACTTCAACTACTGCACCAATCATTAACATAGCAAGCAAAGCACCAAGAATTAGCTTTGTCATCGTCACTCCTGTTTGAATAATAATAAAACCAACCCACCACAATTCTCAAAACCCAAACAGCCGCCAAGTAATTACTATAAGCTGCTGCTCGAAGTTATATTATTTTTATGTACGGTTCTTATAAATTATTCTATAACGGTTTCTTCAAAAGTCAACCAAAGTGAATAGGAAATTCTTAGGGAGAACAATACACTTTAAAAGCAGAGGTTTGGGGCACATTCCCAGCACTAGTAGCTGCGAAACCTAACTATAAGAAAGAACCCCTCGAATTCGAGGGGTTCTTTCTTTATAGTTAAAATACTTTAGAACGGAAACGGGGCGATTGCATACGTTTTAGCTGCCTCGGACCGAGTCTGTGCAGAAACTTCAGCTACTGCACCAGTCATTAGTATAGCGAACAATGCGCTAACAATTAGTTTAGCCATCGTTACTCCTTTTTGAAAATATGTTAAAAAACCACCAACTACAATTCCTTAGCTTCAAGTAGCAACCATTGCGCATAATTTGACATTAGCTGCTACGGAGTTAAACTCTTTTTGATTAGATTTTCTGTAAAGTGATTCTATAACAGTTTCCTCAAAAGTCAACAAAAAGTTTAGACCTATGCAATATCTAAGTTCCATTTATACGCTATTGAGTAATCAGTATGTCACCCTTGGCATTATGATTGGTGCGTGGCTTTTTAAAGCGATCATTTTCTTTGGCTGTATATTCTACTATTTCTCAGCAAAAAGCCGCCGGATGCTCCTGGTCTGTCTTTTGTTTTTCCTTGGTGGATTACTTGCAAATGACCTTACCTTTATCTTGCAATATTGGATTAGGGATATCAATCACCTTGTGGGAGATATCCCTGCCTTCACCCTCTATTGTCGTATATGTTGGTCAATTTACATAACGCAAATTCAAACGATTGCACTTTTCTTTGAATTTTTGCTTCACAAACGAATCACCTTGCATCCCCTCACGACTATCTTTCATATACTAGTTAATATTGCCATCAGTTGCACGTATCTCTATCACGCTTTTATTAATTATGGACTTCCTCCGCTCAATCCAAGAACTGTCAATTTTGAGATGGACCTTATCCAAGCGATTCATTTTTACTTGCTCTTTTTCCTTCTCATTCCCCTATTTTATAGGGTACTGCGTGATAGTAACCGAGAAATTCCTACTATTTTGCGGCAACATATTCGTGTATTTACCAGTTTCCTTATCCCCTTTATAGGCTTTGACCTTCTTAATAACTCCGGTCAAACACTCGCCTGGATTATTCCGACAGCCTGGTATCATAGATTTAATGTTCTCTCGCTTACAAGTCTCTTAAGTAGCGCCGCCATTTATCTCATTATTCAAAAAATGTTAGGCCTAAGGTTCCTTAATATCAGAAAGACCGTTGAATCAAAACAGAAATTTAACTTCATCACACAATTTAAAGATATTTTGGAGCAGCTAAGCTATGCAAGTGCACTCAAGGAGCTTGCCCAGCTCACTCAGAGTTTCTTTCAGACTGCTTTTAGCATCCCTCTAGGTCGTGTAAGACTGTATATTCGTAAAGCCGATTCAGAGCAGGATGATCACAACTACTATGACATTGCCCAGACAACAGCTAAGGTCGAGCAGTATATCGACAAGCAAGAAGTGGTTACCCAGGCATTACATAAACTAAAAATATTTATACGAGACGACATTCATTTTTCCGCCTTTTATGAAGATGATGCTCAAAATCAGGAAATTCTTCAATTCCTCAACGAAATTAATGCCGACGTGTTCCTCCCAATCTTTGAGCGATCTGGTATATCCGCCTATATCATTGTAGAGCGTGATGCACGACCGGGCAAACTGTACACTAATAAAGATCGAGATGAGATGCTCGTGTTTACCACCTATGTAAGTAATATTATTAACATTCTCAAATATAGTAATTTAGAGGCACTTCATCAGAGACATAAAGTGATTAGTGAAGAGCTGTATTACAAGCACCAAGAAATTAATCAATATAAGGAAAGTATCCGATCCTTCCTACGCTCCAATAAAGAGCGTAAAGTCGGCATCCTCTTTTATAAGTATCGTAAGTTCACGCTAGCAAATGAGGCCGCTCAAGAGCTTGTCGGGATAGATTTAAATGCGAACGAAGGCCACCCACTTACTCAGGCAATCCGAACACTTGCTCGTCGTGTACAAGAATTTAAGACCTCACAAACTACCTTTGCACATGACGCAAAAGGACAAAAAATTATTATAAATGGTATCCCAAGCCTTGAAGAGCGGGCAACGATCGTCTTGATTCATTATCCTGAAGTATCGGACATCATTAAAACTCATTTTGATGAGCTCAAAGATCCTTCCATGTGGGACTATGTTCTCTATTTAGAAACGACACAATCAGGTCAATTAATAAACAGACTTATACCAGGAAATAGCGAAAAGCTCCTTTCCTTTAAAATTAACTTGCTTTCAACAGCATTAGGTAAAAAAGCTACGCTCCTTGATCTGCCTGAGGAAGATCTTATACCAACGGTTGAAGTACTCCATAGCATAAGCCTTCGACAATCACTCCACACTATAAAACTTACTTCTCCTGAGAAACAGGACGATGTTGCTATAAAACTCTTTGGCCATAATCCGCTCATAAAAAAAGATGGCATTCAGCCCTTGCTTGAAAAACTAGATAATATCGGAACCCTCTTTATCCAGAATGTTGAATATTTAGGAACAGAGACTCAGAATTATTTAGCAGAATTCATTTCACTTGGTTATTTTCATAAATTTAAGAGCGATCATAAAGTATTTAGTAACGTTCGCATTATCTGTTCAACCAACAAAAATCTTCTGCAGCTTGTCCATGAAGGCGTATTCTGTCAGGAGCTCTATGATGAGCTTGAACAAACCTCATTAGTTATGCCTCCAATGCATGAGCTTTCAGAACCAGAGGTCACCGCTTTAGCGCAAGGATTTGCCGATCAAATTGTTACTGAAGATACCTATAAAAACCTGCTCTCATTAACGGATAAAGATACCTCAAAACTCTATGATGAACGGCCATTAAGCTTACGTGCTTTTAAAGATCGAGTACATCAACTCCTTGTGCAAAAATCGAGTAAGCATAATATTTCTGAGGTTACTAAATTTGATCCCGCTTATAACGTTTCAGATCCAGACATTGCCCATGCAGTGCGACTTGGCAAAAAAGCTCTCAAGGATCCTCATGTCATGGCTGTCCTTTGGCAGAAGTTCAAAAGTCAAAGCAAAATTGCTACCCTCTTAGGGGTTAACCGCTCATCAGTTAATAGACGCTGTCAAGAATACAACCTTAAATAAGGGAGTATTATGTATATTCCCCACATTTTTTCAGCACGAATGAGGCATATACTTTTCCTGATATTCTTCGCGCTTTCAACGATCGTACTTTATTTATTCCATCTACAAATTAGTCAGATGCATCAGTTTAAGAGCCTGAGTAAGCGTAACTATCTCAGAACGGAAAAGGTTGCCTCACCTCGAGGAAACATTACCGACCAACAGGGTACGCTGCTTGTCACAAACAGACCGGTCTATTCATTACTGTGGGAAGGCAGCGGTAAGGTAACCCTTTCAGCAGGACAACGGCAGAGTGCGCAACAAGCTCTCCTTATATGCAATCTCGACCAAGAAGTCCTGCAAGATATAGAAATAGCTGAGAGACGTTCTTCGAAACTTAAGCTTGTTCATGATATTTCCTATGAGCAGCTCAGCACAGTTCTTGAAACTCTACCTACCTCCAGGAATCTTTCTATAAAGCAGACCTATGAGCGATGCTATCCTTACAGCACCACCGCCTGTCATATTATTGGGTACCTAAGCGTTAAAGAATCTCTCCAAGGAAAAATGGGACTTGAGAGGTTGTATGAAGAAGATCTCCAGGGCCAAGCAGGACAAATACTTAAGGTTACCAATGCCATAGGCAACCCTCTACATGCCCATACCATCTCCCACGCCCTTGCCGGTAAAACACTTCAAACGACCTTAAACCTATCTTTTCAACAGTTTGCTGAAGAGATATTTCCTCAGGATCTTGAAGGGAGCATCATCTTTATGGACGAGGACGGGGCCCTTGAAGTAGTTCTCTCACGACCTTCATTTGATCCAAATATCTTTCTTAAACCTATTACCCACTCTCAATGGGGCCTTCTGCAGGAGAAAAAAGGCTTCATGAATCGGGCCTTCAGCGCATGTTACCCTCCTGCGTCCCTTTTTAAGCTGGTAAGCCTCGCAGCTGGCCTTGAAACAGGCATTGTCACCCCTCATACGCATTGGAACTGTCGGGGCTATACTGATTTCAAGGGAAGACACTACCATTGCAACAATGATGCCGTACATGGTGCCCTAACAACCAAACAGGCCTTCGCCCTTTCCTGCAATCAGCCCTTTTATGAGATCGGAAAACGTCTTTCAATAGACACCCTTGCCTGGTACGCACAAGATCTTGGACTCGGAAACAAGACAGGAATATTATTCCCTGAACAGCAGGGGCTCATTCCAACCTCCCAATGGAAAAGAAGAGTAAAAAATGAACCATGGTGGCCCGGAGAAACACTTTCAGCTGCCATTGGACAGAGCTCCCTTCTTGTAACCCCCTTACAGATAGCCTGTCTACTATCGGCAGTATGCACCGGCTATCGGGTACGACCTCGGATCCTCACCGATGACCCCATTGTTCATGAACTCTTATCCATAAGGCCTTCTACGCTTTCCTACATTCAAGAGTGCCTACAGGGGGTAATTACTCAAGGTACCGGTTCTATGCTTGGCTCTCTAAAGGGATTTAAACTCAAGGGAAAGTCGGGTACTGCCCAGGTTAGAGCACGTCATGCTCAGCCAATACGAAAGAAAGATATGCCACATGGGTATTTTGCAGCGCATGTACAGTATAAGCATGAAAAGCCCCGTGTCCTTATTATCCTTATAGAGCATGCAGGCTCATCTAGTCATGCGATCCGTGTTGCCTATCAGTTCCTTGTAAGATACGCCCAAGCCGTAGATAAGCAGTCCAAAACAGCTTCAGAATAAGCTTTCTTCTACCCACTTAAGGTTTTATTCATTTTAGGCTATACTACTTATATAAACATATAAGAAAATCTAAAATGTGGAAGTTTACTATGAAGAAATTATTTATTACCCTGCTCGGTGTAGCAGTGCTTTTTGGTAGTATTACCCCAAGTCTCTGGGCCACAGGACCGAGAGCTCATACTCATGAAGTAGAGGAAGAGGATGAGGGAACAGGCTGTCCCATTTGTATGACCGCTTATACACCTGACAGTATCGTCATTCAGTTCGATTGTCAGCAAAAAGTTAACCATCATTATTGCTTAGATTGTGTGAACGCAATGGATCTTGCAAATCCAATGGATAAGGCATGTCCAACCTGCCGTAGCACCTACAAAGTACATGATCCTCGGGTCAATAAGAATAGCTATGCATACGTACACCATCGTCAAAAGCCGCTCAACGTTCAAGAACAAAACAAGCTACGCGCGTATTTAATGAGACATACGCCATCAACTAAGCCAGCTCCTGATACTGTACTACGAAAATGCTCTGCTTCTCAACAAGAGGTAGATAAAGGTCATATCATTATTGAGTTAGGGTGTGGACATAACCTTTCTCTGGAAGAAGCTCTAAAAGCAGCCCGAAACAAGCATCAATGCCCTACCTGTAGAAAACCGATGAAGATCATAGATCCCCTCCAAAAGGATGGAAATGATCAGGTTATACTGAAATACTTACAAAGAGCCCCTACTAAAAAAGAATCCATGAGTCTTCAAAAAATACGCTCTGCAGCAAGTGACCTGTTTCAAGAACATATTCCGGTAGAGCGCAGAGTATCCGCTACCTCAAAAGTAGCTCCTAAGCAAACAAAGAAGAATGTAACTTTTGATATACCTGATGATGAGGATGATACCATCGATGGCATGACGCCTGATGAATTCCGTAAAAAGTTTGGTTTAAAACAAGGCAATCTGCGTGTGCTCCCGGACTTGTACCCTATCAAGGATCTCACCAAAGAAGATGCACAACTAAATAAGCTGCTACCAAAACATCTTGATCCAAGAGATTGGCAGGTAGTGGTCATTAATACGGGCAAGCGAGAAGAGCTCGCCTGTATGAAACGGGCACATCGTCTTCCAAGCCGTCATTCTAATTCTAAGGTCCCTCACTTTCATGAAACCACTGAAGAAGATACAGCTCCTGAATTTCTTAAAGGGTCTACTGGTGATCTTCTTGGAGGTCTTTGCTTAGGACTTTTAGTAGGTCGAGACTATAATAAACCTGATCGTTTTACCCCTAAGTCTACATGGCTGGTATATAGCGCAGCTGGTCTAGGGGCATATACTCTGGTCAAGAAAGCAAATCCAGAAAGGTCCTTTGAACTCAAACAGGCACTTTGTTGGGCAGCTGGTATTGGTGCAGGCATAGCCGCCAATGCAATGCTGACCGGCCATAGTGGTTAAAGGCTTCTACCTAAACAAGAAACACTAAGATCCCTGAGCATCTGCTCAGGGATCTTTTTTTATTCGTTACGACTAGGCTTTGTAAACACTGAGTCATAAGACGAGGACTGCTCGGCAAACATACGGTAATTCTAATTAATAAGACTCTCTATCCCTCTCATGGCTGAGGTACTTAAATTCGCATCGCAAGGCACTAAAAAAAGCCCCACTTAACATGGAGCTTTTAATCTTCTACGTAGGAATTATGCTGCTTGAGCGCGTTTGTGTACCTTCTTGGCAAGTCTACTCAACTTGCGAGATGCCGTATTTGCATGAAATACATGCTTCCCTTTTGCACGGCCGAGCTTTGCAGCTACATCACGAACTAAAAGGTCTGCAGCTTCCGCATCAAATGAGGATGCTTCAACCATTACCTGAACCTTTTTTATTGCCGTTTTAATGGCTGATTTACGAGCCATATTCTTAAACCGACGTTTCTCATTTTGCCGAGCTGCTTTTTTTGCAGACGAAGTATTTGCCATACCTGAGTCTCACCTACGTTAAATAACTTTTACGATCTTTTGTGCTTTCATACATTTGGTACATACTTTTCCAGCATGCACTTTGCCATCAGAACAGCCTACTACCGTATAGCGGAGCTTCTGGACGTTGGGATATACCCATTTCTTCGTTCTATTATTTGCGTGACTAACGATATTTGCTACCTGTGGTTTCTTACCACATATCCCACATATGCGTGCCATTATTATACCTTTCTTAAAAGCTTCTCTATCCACTAGTGTACAAGAAGCTCGTCTTTTTTCAATCTTATTAATGAAATAGATGCTCTTCACGGGATGTTATCCCCAGAAGCTCATAGATTTCGCCAGCATACATGGTTTCATTATCTATTAATGCCTTAGCAAGCTTTTCAAGCTTATCTCGGTTATCCGAAAGCAACTTATATACATGCTTATAGCAGTTATCGAGTATCGATCTCATCTCTTCGTCAATTGTTCGCGCCGTTTCCTCAGAATAGTTGTTTTCACCAAGGCTATTCTGTTCATACACAAGTGGCCCAAGCTTTTGAGACATACCATACGAACATACCATTGCTCGAGCTACCTGCGTAGCTGTCGCAAAGTCACTATGAGCTCCTGACTCAAGTCTATTAAAGACAAGCTCTTCAGCTGCACGGCCCCCTAGGGCGACCATAATACGTGCTGTCATTTCATCTTTACTGATCGTATGCTTATCACGTTCAGGCAATGACCAGGTCACACCCAAGGCTTTGGCTCGAGGCATAATCGTTACTTTATGAAGAGGATCGGTTTCTTGAGGCGTTAAAAGCGTCACCAATGCATGTCCCGCTTCATGATATGCGGTCACTTCACGCTCTTCATCAGTAAGAACCATTGTTTTCATCTCTTTACCAAGAATAATCTTATCACGCGCCTCTTCAAAATCATCTACCGATACTGAATTCTTATTAAGTTTCGATGCATTAATTGCAGCCTCATTGATAAGATTCGCAAGATCAGCCCCCGTAAATCCAGGAGTTCCTCGAGCAATCTTTCCTAAGTTCACCTGTCCATCCATAGGTACATGTTCGGCATGGACCTTCAATATAGCCTCACGACTCTTAATATCTGGAAATGGTACATGTACACGTCTATCGATACGCCCAGCACGTAAAAGTGCTTTATCAAGCACATCCGGCCTATTGGTCGCAGCCATAACAACTACTGGTGAATTGCCCGACTCAAAGCCATCCATCTCAATGAGAAGCTGGTTCAATGTCTGTTCACGTTCATCATGACCTCCACCAAGCCCTGCGCCTCTTTGGCGCCCGACTGCGTCAATCTCGTCAATGAAGACGATACTCGGTGCATGGCGACGTGCCTGTGCAAATAGGTCGCGCACACGAGCAGCGCCCACACCTACAAATACTTCAATAAAGTCAGAACCACTTACGCTAAAGAAAGGACAACTTGCTTCTCCAGCTACCGCTTTTGCAAGTAAGGTTTTCCCGTTACCTGGTTCTCCTACAAGAAGGACTCCACGCGTTAACTTAGCTCCTAGTCGCTTAAACTTATCGGGGTTACGCAAGAAGTCGATTATATCGACCAATTCTTCCTTTGCCTCCACGGCACCTGCGACCGAATCGAAGTTTACCTTTATTTGAGAAGGCATAAACATCTTTGCCTTACTTTTACTCATACTAAAGATATTTCCACCACCACTGCCGCTGTTATTCCGTGACTGGCGGAAGAAATACCACACAGCACCAAGAGTTAAGAGTAAAGGGAGTAAGTACAGAAGCTGCCAGAAGCCAAATGCCCCTACACTCCCTGCAATATTTGTCTCTACATTATATTCTTTGAGCATTTCCCATAGTTTAGGAGTATTAGGCACTACCGTTTCAAAATGAGTTCGTCCATCTCGATATACTCCACGCACTTCAGAACCGGTCACCTCAACCTTTGACACTTGATTGCTCTCAAGCTTCTTCATAAAGGTTGTATAACTGATATGTTCCGTACGCTGACTAAAGTCAGCAAGCTTTAATACGGCGAGCAGCGTCAACGCAAGGAATACGATTACCAAAAGCACGTTGCCTGGCCCACCTCGAAAATGTTTAATGTTGATTTTTTTCATGAGAACCCTATGTCATCCTTAAATAAGTTAATAGCCTTTTGAAGCCCAGTATACCATAGTCCCTTTATATTGTCCAATGCGGTACAATCAGCTTATTGAGATTCTTCTTTTTCAAGCTCCTGCGCACATGATTGCAGAGTTTCAGTTGAACCTATCACATTTATCAGCAGAAGCCAACAGTTTGATGTCTTTTTTGCATGCCAGGAGACTTTTAAGCAAAAACATTTTGGATAGCATCGTAAGTGGGCATTCACAACCAATATTTTACAGCTCGCACAACTAAATTTTTATCACGTATCTTAGACAATAACCTTGCAATTCCTAGTGGTGTTAGAAAAAGATAAAATCATTGCATTCATAAAAACAGCTATGGTATCTTAGTTAAAACGCATGTGATATGCGTTACCACATGAGTCGATGATGCTCTTTAAACAAAAAGGAACTACTATGAAGAAACTTTTGCTAGCGCTGCTCTCCTGGCCGATTATTCTCGCTTCCCAGGTAGGACCCCAACCATTATTTATCTCCAATATTACCGTCACTCCAAATGGACCAGTAGCTGTAAATCTTACAATAACTGCATCTGGAGGCCAGCCCGCCGCTGACGGATCATATACCTATGATTTACAGGACGTCATCGGCTTCACTCCTCAGACAACACAAGTAGCACAATTTAATAACGTCCTTATTTCTGAATTGGAACATGAAATTAATTTAGTGATAACAGACTCAGCAAATAACACGGTCACATACCGTCTTACCAGCAACAGTGCTGTCACTATACCGATAGTTTTTTCAATCGATTCATTACCCTTGGGTGATGGTCCAGGATGCATAACCTTAAGTGCCGTTAATCCTTCAGGTCCTATTAATTTTGCTGTCGGACTTGCAATCGACGATACGTTTGAAAATGATGTTGTTGGAATCACAAAATCAGTAGCCCCCTTTTCACAAACTTTCTCTGCATTTCCAAGTATTGTGCCTGGGCTTTTTGCAAGGATAACTCAATCCAATGCTTTCTTCACAGTAGGATTTCCTTTTCCTCAAGGCATGGGCAATGCGCTGAAAGTCTATATTTTTAATAAGTATTGTAACTGCGCTCTTAGCAGCACGACAGCACCGGCGGCAACAGCTGCTTGATACCACTTTTTCGTGCTAAAAATCGCTGTAGCTCTCTCACATTTTTGCCTTAAAGCAGAAACGGAGAAAGATAGATGTTTTGCTAGATAAGGTCTTATCGGCACATAAATCGTTTAGCCTGCTCTTTAACTCGCTCACCTGGTGATTATGCTAGGTACTTCGTCATACACAGGCGACCAGGCGGGCGAGGTACAGTACTCATGAGCTTGAGTAATGTAGTATCTTTTCTTTAAACCTACGTGCATAACGGCAATCCTGCTGATTCGACCATTGCGGTAACAAAATACCAGGTATTTTCCACAGGGGGACCAGCAGCAGTCTATCTTATTGCCATGGTCAAAGGTAATTTGTACATCAGTATGATTGGCAGGATCATACACAAAGAGCTGCATCTCACCATTTAGTTTCTTAGAATAGGCAATCTTGCCGGTGGCTTTAGCATAGCTTGGCCCTACACAATAGCCATCCTTTGTTAATAGCGTTGTAGATTTATCACGTGCAGAGTATTTAATGATCTTAGGACCTTTGGATTTAGCACTATGTAATAACGAAGGAGCATCAGAACAAAAAATAACATCTCCCGAAGGCAGCAGTGTGGGAGACACATTGTTGCCATCATTAGCAATAAGAACGCGGTGCGCTGCCTGCATCTGTACTGGATCATAGACATATTCCCAAATCGTTCCCGACCTACAATAGACAGCCTTATTTGTTTCATTTGAGAGAGATATGCCTACACAGGTACCTTTAAGATCGAGGACTGTCCTTTTTTGTCCATGGAAGTTTGCTGACACAAATCGAACATTGTATCGGGTGAACTCTGAGCAAAAGATACAGGGATTATTCTTGTCATGGTGCCAATAAAGACTCACATAGGTCCCCATTTGAGGAATAATAAGCTGCTCATGAGAGCCATCACTATTTGCTACGCACACTTGAGAGCGCTGCCGATCTTTTTGCCCAGGAACATTCTTTTTCTTTACATAGGCAAGCTTCGATGAAAATGAGCTTGGCTGATTGGTAAGCACCGGCCATATATCATCCGCAAGGTTATCTGCATAACCATGTGCAAGAGCACCACGCTTGGTACATTTTTTACCTTTGACTAAGCGCTGATCAGCTACATCATAGAGCCGCCACCCAATTGATTTCCTACCATCATCGTGCTGTAAAAATATCTGTAACGGATAGCCCTTCTCAAAGAGCCCATCTAATTCAGACTTCTTTGAAGGCTCTCGAGTTGCCTTAAGTGTTACCGTAAACTGACCACTTCGCTCAAGATTTTTTGCAAGGATTTGCGCTACGCTCATAAGCTCGGTATCATTTTCAGGACTTACCACCACCAGTAACGGCATCGCCTTGAGTGTTGCATGCTCATAGAGACTTTGCTTTATTTCAGAAGCATAGCTTATGTTCACTAGCATACAGAAGAAACCAACAAGGTACTGTGCTTTCATACATATTCCATTTAGGTTATAACCCAGACTATATTTTTTCTATTTCGTTTTGGCATAGTAGACTTAAGCAAGGCATCTTTCACCGCAGTGTAGACCACTAACGCACCCTTGGTGTGGGGGCTCACATTCATCACCTTGCCATCTTTAATATCAAAGGATATCGTAAATGAATCATACTCATCAAAACCTTCCGGTATGGTAAAGTTTCGTCCAAACTCTTGCTGAATACTATCTTCAGAATAGGCTGCTTCCGCAGCATGTACCTCTTCATACTCTTCACCCGTAGCATCACCCAGTTCTTCCTGTTGGGCACTCAGCAAACTTTGAACTGCTACGGCCTGCGTTCCAGTATGTATATTGCTCGATTTTTCAGGTTTTGAAGACACATCGTTTGTAGTCTGAGTATCCTTTTTTTCAATCGCTTTCAAAGCTTTTTCAGGTTCTTTGTGTGCTTTCCCTGGTTCTTTCTCGTGCGCTATCTCTTTTTGCGCCAGTTCTTTTTTTTGGGCTTTTTCTGCAGGTGGAGCCACTTCTTTTTCAGCAGAGTTTACTTCTTTTTTACTTTCAGGCTTGAGAGACTCTTTTTTTGTAGCTGCTTTTTTTTCCGCAGGAATTTTTTTCTCTGCACTCTTCTGAACACTCGACTTTAATGGAAGATCCTTAGACTTTAATGCCGGCTGCGCTTTTTTCTCACTCTCTTTTTTTGTAGGAGTAGTTTTCTCAACGTCTTTAGCCACTAATTTCTGAGGCTCTGCACTGTCAGGATTTTTAGGTAACTGCTGAGGCTCTACAGGTTGAGACTTTTCTTGGCCACCCAATGAACCTAAGTTCTTTGGAGTACCCTGCAAAGCACCTTGGGGCTTTTTGCCACGTCTTGATAGACTTACCCGGCCCGGTTTTCTCAGTAAAACCGTCTGAGGACGCATACTCAACCATACTTCAGTGCCAAAGATAAGCAGCAGAAGCAGGCTATGTACTGCACAAGAAAACCCTATCAGCTTATAGAATGTGTGCTTACCGAACTCGTTCGGTGGAGAGAATAACATGCTCAACCCCCGCTACATATTTTATTGAGTCTATTACTTTTACGAGCGTTCCGGATGATACTTTACGATCACAATTGACATACACGCGAGTATCTTTTGTTTTGGCAACTTTTTTTGCTAACTCAGCAAGCAAGCTATCAAGCTTATAGGAGGTACCATTAAGCTGAATTTTTTCCTCACCTGAGATAAAAACAATCAACGAAGATGCAGTAGACTGAGCACCCTCTTTCATCTGCCCCGAGGGTAAATTGATTTCTAAAGAGTTATGCATGATAGGTGTCGCTACCATAAAAATCACTAACAATACCAGAGCAGTATCAATAAGTGGCGTTAACGTTATCTCAGGAAGTCGGTTCTCTTTTCTTTTGCGTCGACCAAGTATCATAGAGACTCCTCAACGTGCACAGGACTCCGTTGCATAGAGGCTGTCTTACGTGATGGCGAGGTCAAAACTCCGCGCATAATCCATAAGCACTCATCAGCTAAGTCAACAATCTCTTGTTCTATTCTACGAATTCTTGCTTGTAAAAAGGCATACATGCAAAGCGATGGAATAGCGACAACTAAGCCAGCTAAGGTGGTAAGTAAAGCTTCAGAGATTCCCGGTGCCACTGCAGAAATATCTGCGCTATGTTTTTCTGCTATCCCCATAAAGGCATGAATGAGTCCCCATACCGTACCAAATAACCCTACGAGAGGAGCAGCTGCAGCACTGGTAGATAATAACCCAAGATACGACTCTTCATGGGCAACTGCTTGATCAATATGCTGATTCATGGAAGATTGAAGGAGATACCAATCTCTATCATCCACCATATTATTTGAGTCATTGGCTCTTAGTAGTTTTTTAAAGTCACCTAAAAATGACGCAATAAGCTCACCTGCATAGGTCGACTGCATCACTGACAAACGAGCAAGAAAATCGTCCATTCCTTTTACATTAATGAGCAGTTCTTTGGCTCGTTTTAAGGATGCATGTTTTTCTTTGAAGGCAGAGTGCACATAGAAAGCTAAGGCCCAACAGGCAATCGATACAGCAAGAAGCAAAAGCAGTATTCCCTTACTCATGAGATCAGTTGAAGAAATAATAGCCCATAGTCCGACATTCATGAAAGCACCTTCTTGGTTTGATATTGTCTCATATAGGATAAGGATACTCTGAAAGGGTTTTTTTGAAAAGAACAAAAAGACCTTGTTCACTGTTCACACAGGAGAAAGCACAATCACTCCATGAGTATTCGATAGTTTATGCATGCGCATGTCTCACAATCCCTTTAGAAAATGAAGCTCAGACTGAGATTGAAAATTCACCTGCGAATCCATTGTGCTAACAAATAGAGCGCACTCAGAGAAAGGATTTTCGTTGACAAGCCCCTAGAGTCCCTCTACTTTAAGCCTAATATTATGCCTCAAAAAAAGGAGACTCGCATGAAAAAAAGAAACTTAGTATATCTTGCAGGACTACTCACCTTAGTACCTCTATGTAGTGGAATGAACGACATCAAGCCGATAAGCGAAGCCGAACAGCCAACTTGGGATCATAAGGAGACCTGGATCCAGTTTCAAGAACTCAGTCGACTATCTGAAGAACAACAGCGAGCACTTATACAACTTGCAAAAAAATCCAGTACGCAAGAAACAGATGACCTTCTTCTCGCTTCTCGAGCAGTCGCCAAAAGTTCAAGTGCCATTATCGAAGGGCTTAAAACTGCAAAAACCGTACGTACAGCCTATGGAGCACGCATCATGAGGGCAGTACATCTTTGCTCTGCAGATGTTAATTTGCTTGCTCCTATTTCTCTTCTTAAACCCGAGGAAGTTCTTGCAAAGCTCTCTGTGCTGAGCTCGCTCGCTCGACAAACTCTTGATTCTATGGTTGCTCAGGCACCCCAAGCAAAGACTAAGGACATTGAAGAACTCATCGCTCGCTTTGAGAAAGTGAATCAAGAACTCATCAGATTTATCACTCTTATCGAATCGATGAAAGCTGGGCATGAGAAATTTCATGCCGATGGTGAAAAAGAAACTTCAAGTACGCTTGATGAACTGGAAAACGAATTCAGTGATGTAACGAGTGCGCCTTCTCAAACAAGTTCAACAGCAGCTTCAGGCTCATGCAGTATCGTTTAGGAAATTGAAACTTTCACATATCTGCCTTAACAAGAAAGATAAAAAGTATTGCTTTTTGATAGTAACTTCAGCTAAGTTAACTCATTACTATCATATGTCCTCGAATTTTCTACCAAAAGGAAACATTATGAAGAAACTAGTGCTCACCATACTCGCCTGCTCTATGAGCCTTGCAGCCCAGACAGGTCCCCAACCATTGTTTATATCCAATATTAATTTTATTCCCAATGGATGCGGAGCAGTAACTTCAAGTATCGAAGTTACTGCTTCAGGTGGCCAACCTTCAGCCGATGGTTCATATACCTATGACTTACAGGGTTCCGGGTTGCCTCCCGTGACTATGCCAACTGCGCTATTTTCAGATGTTTCGATAGCGCCTGAATACTCTTTAGTCGTAACAGATTCTGCACAAAACCAGGTTACCTATTCAATCAGCCTTGATGAGTCTCAAACCCCGATGAGCATGAACATTTCTTTGCCTCTCGGGAATGGTCGGGGATGTATTACATTAACAGCCACTAATCCGGGCAATGGTAACCCATCAACTACAGTAGTTTTTACTCTCGATGCTAACGATCAATCAGTGAGTGCAACAAAAGAAAAGGCCCCATTTACTCAGACGTTTTCTTCTCTTGCTATGCCGAGCTCCACTACCATTACTGCAGTGATTACAGTTAACAATGATTGTGCTAACAATACAAGCATTGATTTCTTCATCGGTTTTCCGTTTCCCCAAGGAATGGGTAACGCCCTGAAAGCCTATATCTTTAATAAGTATTGTAGTTGTGCTTTAAGTAGTAG
This sequence comes from Candidatus Babelota bacterium, assembly GCA_013288045.1. GTDB lineage: Bacteria > Babelota > Babeliae > Babelales > Babelaceae > PRDV01. The sequence continues at coordinate 28,025 of JABDCP010000003.1, read as the reverse complement.
TACCATACCTTTAAATTCGTCTGCTGAATAATTCAGTGTAAGTATAGGGACGCTGAGGCGCGATCCTGTTGTACTAAAGAGGATTTTCATCATCTCATGCGTTAGCTTTTGAATAATACCTTTGCATACCTTTGTGTCATCCCTTGTCTAATCCATCCTGTTTTCTTTTTTCAAGATCTCTTCTACTACCATCTTTTTCAAGAGCTCCTTGCTCTTAATAGATTGCTCAATCTGAAGATTGAAAGCATACTTTAAAAGTTTGCCCATTTCAGGACCTGGTGCAACGAGCTCCATGATATCATGACCTTGTAAAATAGGCTTTTCTGGCTCATGTAATGCTCGCGCTTCTTGAGCTTGCTCTATAAAAGTTTTTACAAAGGGAGGTGTGAGAGTAAGCGGCTCATGGCCTTGTGGATTTCTGCCCCTTCGGTCGGCCAATGCAAGACTGATGAGCATATCTGCATTAGTTAAGGGAGCAAGTCTCAAAGCTAACCTTCGATATGCTGCTAAGGAAGAATGCTGCTTAACAAACTGACTGGGGAGCATATGTGCCTTGACCAGAGCCTTAACCGTCGCGATAAGCTTTACATTGCGAGTAATTCGTTTTAAGAGAGCATGGGTATAAGGAACTCCTGCCTCAGCATGACCAGGACTTCTAATGCGACCATCAATAACTTGAGAGGTTGAAACCTTCCCAAGATCATGGCACAAGGCTGCATAGCGTAAAATAAGATTTAATGCTGTGGTCCCTTTATCAATCTGAGCTGCAGCATCAAGAGCTTGCATGAGATGCTCAAAAACGTTACCTTCTGGATGCCACTTTGGATCTTGAGCAATATCTTCAGTATGGGCAAGTTCAGGAAGAATCTCGTGAAGCCTGCCAATGGCATGAAGCCACCGAAATCCTAAGGAAGGTCTCCTGCTTTTAAGAAGAAGTTTCTCAACTTCACATTCAATACGTTCGACCGATACATCTTCAATGTTCATCCGTTTGCATTGCTCGGTGAGAATCTCATCGGGATACATATCAAAGCGGCCAATAAACTGCATCACTCGATAAAATCTCAGAGGATCTTCACAAAAGAAATGTATGTCAGGAGATCGTAACAGTTTTTTTCTCAGATCATCAAGGCCATGGAACGGATCTACAAACTCCTTGGAAACAAGATTAATAGCCATGGCATTCATCGTAAGATCACGCCTTCGAAGAGCTTCAACGATATCTAAGTCAGGATTGATAATTACGTGAGGCTTACGCCCTGACGTGTCTGATCTCGGTAATGACCAATCGGTAAGTGTGCCATGCAGTTTAAGAACCCCAAACGATTTACCTACGTAGCTCACAGGACCTTCCTGAGAAAGAATGTCACTTAACACGTCAAGGGAAAGACCATGGACCTCTATGTCCATATCATACACCTCAAGTCCAAGAACAAGATCACGAACTGCACCTCCTACAAGATAGGCAACCCCAGAAGCTTCACCAATTCTTGTAACCACATGGGGTATAAAAGGATGCGCATTGAGAAGCCGAGTAAGTTCCGGTTCAATAAAAGTTAAATTTTGTGTAGACTGCATAGTGATTTCCGACGCCCTACATAAAGGAACAGATCTTATGAATAAACTACTTCTTTTCCTGCTTCTGTCTACTCAGGTATACCACATTCAGCTAGGAGCAATCAATTTTAATCTAAACTTTATGAAAAAAAAGGAAGTGCAGAAAATCGAGCAGTCGATTCCTGTGCCTAAGAATGCCCATGTAGAGCTCTATAATACTGATGGCTCTATTACGGTTAAGCCATGGGGCCAACAAAAGATTGCACTTGATATCCAAAAAGCAGGAACCTTGGAACTTGTTGAGGGAACCACGATTACGAACAAAGTAACCGGATCTGAAGTATTAATACGCACCCATCCTAAGGATGAAAAAAATACTGCACAGGTTGAGTATACCCTACGAGTTCCTGAAGATGTTTCTTTGAAGATAACTCAAACCAATGGTCCGGTAACCATACAAGGTGTTGAAGGTGATATCGATGTCTCTGTAGAAGATGGGGCGATTGATATACGAGGCTCTAAAAAATCGGTCATTGCAAAAACCGGTACTGGATCGATCTCTGTCAGTCAATCAAAGCTCTTAGATAGCCAAAGTATCTTTTTACAGTCTTCAGATAAAGGAAATATCACCCTTTCCTTGCCACCAGAAACTCGTGCGTCCCTACAAGCAACAGTACAAAATGGAACAATAACATCTGATCATCCTGTTTCTATGACGATCACCACAAAACTTGATAAGAACTGGATTGATCGTCTGAGAAAAGAAGTAAACGGCATCTTAGGCGCCAAATCAGAAACAGAGCTAACCACAGAAAACGTGGCACCGATAACTCTTGGGGCAACACGAGGAAATATCGCTATTAAAGAATTATAAATGGTGGAGTTGATGGGAGTCGAACCCATGGCCTCGTCAATTACCGCGCCATTATTGGCGCAGCTCAACAGCTCGCGTTGACCAGCTTCAGCCAGGACTAGTGTAGTCATCGGGCTACGTTAATTAGGAGCGCTAAAAATCACACCTTGGGATGCTTGCCAGTTCCAAGCTCTGTAACATAGAAGCTAATAAGACTGAGGGTATAAGTCCGTGCTTCTATGATATGCCGCTGATTAACATTAGCGAGGCACACGTTACCCCAGAAATGGGCGAAGGAAAAAACATGGTACTAGTTATCGACAACAATAAAAAGCCGGTCAACCCCTGCCGTCCTGCAGATGCCCGACTATTACTAAAAGGAGGCAAAGCTGCTGTCTTTAGACGGTTCCCATTTACTATTATTCTTAATGAAGACTCTCTTCAAAAGGTTAGACCATTACGTTTAAAAATTGATCCTGGAAGTACTACCACTGGCATGGCCCTAGTGGATGACAAAACGGGAAAGGTTATTAGTGCTCTTGAAATTAGCCATCGCAGTAAAACAATTTCACGATCTATGATATCTCGGGCAAGCTCTAGAAAATCGAGAAGATACAGGAATACCCGCTATCGTGAAGCAAGGTATAACAACAGAAAAACTGCGAGTGGATGGTTGCCACCTTCTTTTGGCAGCAGAATTGCGAACGATGAAACCTGGATAAAACGGTTCATGCGATATAGCCCCATCTCCCACATAAGCGTAGAAATTGCTAAATTCGATACCCAATTGATGCAGAATGCGGAGATTTCGGGGATTGAATACCAACAAGGTGCGCTCCAAGGATATGAGGTGAGAGAGTACCTTCTGGAAAAATTCGGTCGGAAATGTTGCTACTGTGGGGGTAAGGATCGTCCCCTTGAAATAGACCATATTGTGCCTAAATCAAGAGGAGGAAGTAATAGAGTCTCAAACCTAGCTATCTCTTGTAAGTCTTGTAACCAAATGAAAAGTAATCAAAATGCGCATGAATTTGGCTATCCTGAAGTGCAAAAATATGCTCAATCATCATTAAAAGATGCTGCAGCAATGAATATTACAAGAATAATTCTTCTTAAACGAATAGAAACGAATGGCTTGCCGCTAGAAACAGGCACCGGAGCTCTCACAAAACTTCATAGAATGGAGCAAGGTCTTGAGAAAGCACATTGGATTGATGCAGCGTGTGTAGGGATCTCGACACCAAAGAAATTATTAATAAATGATCTACAACCTTTGCTAGTAAAGGCTACAGGTCACGGCTCACGCCAAATGTGCAAAGTTGATAAATATGGTTTTCCGCGCACTCAATCAAAGAAAAATAAAAAAAAGTTCGGCTTTCAAACTGGCGATATGATCAAAGCTATAGTCAAAGATGGGAAAAAAAAGGGTACCCATCTTGGTAAAGTTGCGGTAAGATCAAGTGGATACTTCGACATACTTAGACCTCAGGGAATAGTAACAGGCATTAAACATACAGCATGTAGAATCATTCACAAATCTGATGGGTATAGTTATAGCTACTTGCCTATCATTAGAGAAAAGAATAGATTGGTGGAGTTGATGGGACTCGAACCCATCACCTCATGGATGCCATCCATGCGCTCTACCAGATGAGCTACAACCCCACGGTCATACTAAGTCTATGCAGAGCAACAAAAATGGCAAGTCCTTCATACTACATAATGAGCACAAGGATTACCGGATAAAGGATCACAATAATGAAAAAACTTATATATATAACTCTCATAAGTACCTATAGCTTACTACAGGCTTATGAGGTAAAAGAAACACTCAAAGAATTGTCTCCCACTACTCAAGAGATTGCACTTACCTTTACTCTACAACCACAAGAGTATCTTTATAAAGAGAGCCTTATTCCCAGTGTCAATACACCAGAGGTTACCCTATCTCCCTTAACAACGACCTCCGAGTCGGTATCATTTTTTGATGAGACCTATAAAAAGCATAAGGATGGTTATAAGGATCAGGTGACCTTTAAAACGATCGCTACTATTAAACCTAACGCGCAACATCCAGATGCGCTCGTGCACACCCATTTTATGGTGAGTAGCGATAAGCATCCTCAAGAAAAAACGGTCTCACTGTTCTTTTCGCTTCCTCAAAAAGCTGTCCCAGCTCCTGGAACCACACAAGCACAACAAAAAAAGGCTCCCCATGCTACTCCGCTCGAATGTGAACCTACCCAGCCATCGATCGTAGGGAACCTCTTTAGAAAAGTACTTAATTATCTGAGTATTACCATTTCACATGCACAGGCAACTCTGACCTCACTCTTTACCCAAACAGGCTCTCGCACCGTACGTATGCTTGCTGCCCTACTTCTTGGTATAATGCTCAGTCTCACGCCCTGTATCTATCCTATGATTCCTATCACAATCGGGGTACTTCAGGCGAGTGGTTCAGTTTCAGCATTTCACAACTTTTTACTTGCCCTGTTTTATACTTTGGGTATATCACTTACGTTTGCCATGCTCGGTTTAATTGCCGCACTTGGAAGTTGTATTTTTGGTGAGTTACAGGGAAGTCCCTACGTCATTCTGCCACTTTCTGCACTACTCGTTTATTTTGGTCTCATTATGTTTGATATTCTTCAGATGCCAATTCCCGCATGGCTCCAATCAAGAAACTCAAAAGTAAAAGGCGGCTCTAAGCGTTCGGCCTTTATCTTTGGGGTTCTTAGCGGTACGGTGGCTTCACCCTGCTTATCTCCAGGACTCATTCTTATTTTGAACTATGTGGCACATCTTGCTGCCGTATCGATCACCGGGTACTTGGAGGGTTTTATTCTTCTCTTTATTTTTGGAGTAGGATCAAGCTTACCATTGCTTATCATAGGAACGTTTTCTGGATCACTCTCCATGTTACCAAAAGCTGGTGCTTGGATGATCGAAGTGAAAAAGATTGTGGGTATCATGCTTATCAGTATGGCACTCTATCATCTTTCACACCTTGAAAGATTATTCCCCTGGTATCTCTTTGTCTGGCTATCAGTCCTTACCTTCCTCGTACTTGGTATCTATTACTTCGTAACGATTAAACCGTATGACTCACTCTGGATTCGTCGCTATAAGAACTTCATGGGAACTCTGCTTATCGTGATTGCATGTATTATAGGCGCTCAAGGTCAAAAAGCCCTACTTGAGCATCTCTTTCCCAATGAAACTCATACAGAAACATCAATGGCTGTTTGGCACCACGACTATTCCGGAGCTCGCGACCAGGCTCGTACCGATAGCAAGCTCCTCTTTATTGACATTGGGGCAACCTATTGTGCAGCGTGTAAAGCATTTGATACACGCATATTTAAACAACCATCATTACAGCCTACGCTTTCTTTGATGACTCTCTTAAAGATCGATTCAGACATACAAGTAGAAAGCTATGAGCAGATTAAAAAGCTCTATGGTCATGAGATTATCGGCTTTCCTACCTATTTACTCGTAGATCCGCAAAATGAGATCGTCCTTAAAAAATGGAGTGTTGAAATCGATGAGTTGAGTCTTGAAGGAGTAGCCGAGGCATTTGAAAAAGTTATACAGGAGCATGCTCATTCATAAAAGCTTCGACATCAGAGCAAAAGAAATAGAGAATTTCCAACATATATGGATATGTGATGTGATTTGGCAACTAAAGGTACAAATTTTTAGTACCTTTAGTTCGGTCTTCCATTGTTACTCAGCTGTGCACAAGTGTTCTTCTTACTTCCTCGCAACTCAAAAAAAGCCCCGGGTAATCCGAGGCTTCTCATCATGTGTAACTAAACTTAGGTGATCTCATGCACTTTTAAAAGAATCTTGACTTTTGTCTTCATCAAGACGCTTTTCTTTAGCACGTCTAATCTCTCTGACCATCTTATCAACCACTTTATCAATTTCCTGGTACATCTCTGGACCTTCATGATGAGCGATTAAATCATAATGGGGAGTTTTAACGCGAAGCTCTACCTTATCATGAGCATGTACCGCTGAGGCTTCAAGAACAAAATCTATCATAATAGGAGTAGGCTCATGCTCAAGAAGCTTAACTACCTTATCAAGATGGCTGTTAATAAACTCTTCAAGAACCGGCGTGCTATCTATTCCTCTATAGGTGATTCGTTTATTCATGCGTTTAATACCTCTTTCCTCTTCTTAACAATAAACTTAATCGGTACACCAACCATATCATACTCTGATCTCAAGAGATTATCAAAAAAACTTAGCTGTGAGGGGCCAAACCAGCGAGATTCATTAACTACAAACTCTATCGTAATCGGCGCTACATGCACCTGACGCACTTTGTATAAGATCAATGGTTTTTGCTTAGCATAGAGGGGCTTTTTCATCAGTCCTTCAATGCATGTACGCTGCAAGGCAGCTGGGTCAAATTTTTGGCTGGTGTGCTCCCAGACTTTCTGAACGAGTGGTAATACACGTCCAATATTCTTTCCTGTTTTACAGGATATATGGAGTACCGGAATTTTATCAATAAGATGTTTATAATACTCCATACTTCGCTCGAGGCTTGCTTTACTCTGCTCCGTTACTAAATCATCCTTGTTAATCAACAAAATTAATGACTTAAACTTCTCCTGGTACACATAAAAAGCAAGCTTCAACTCCTGGTCAACCAGGGTATCTGATGATCCGTCAATGAGTAACATAACAATATGAGAAGACCTCAGAGCCTGAAAAGCACTTTTCACCATCAACGGCTCGAGTTCACCCTTTACCGAACTTTGTCTGCGAATCCCGGGAGTATCGGTTATCCCAATTACTTCCTTGTAAAAGGTTATCTGTTCTGAAAATGCCTCTCGTGTCGTTCCAGGAACGTCTGATACCAGCGCTCGCTCCTCTTCAAGAAGAGCATTCATTAAAGAAGACTTCCCAACATTCGGTTTTCCAAGAAACATAACTCGAAAATTAGATTTTTTTTGAGGTTTATGTGTTACCTTTTTTGGGATGAGCGTAACGAGCAGATCTAAAAGATCCGGAATGTTCTTGCCATGCTCTGCAGATATCCCCATTTGATGCTCAAATCCTAAACGATCAAACTCAAACTCCTGTTCTTGAGCACGCTTACTATCCATTTTATTAATCACTAGCACTGAAGGCTTATTCAATTTATGGATATATCGCGAAAGCTCATGATCCTCTTGCAATACCCCCACCGTACCATCAACCATAAACATAATAACATCGGCATCTTGCACAAGCTGGAGCACTTGAGTACGTATTCTCTCAAAAAGAGGATCTTGAGATTTGCGTAAGTGGATACCCCCGCTATCAATCAAGTCGAACCGGGAGTCGCGCCAAGCAATCTCTTCCTTAAGATAATCTCGCGTTACCCCTTCAAAATCAAGGGTTATACTTTTAACTCTTTGAGATAAGCGATTGAACAAGGTTGATTTACCTACGTTTACACGCCCGACAATTACCACTTGAGCTATTGTGCTCATAGACTCTCCTTAGAAGTATCTAACACAAGGAGCCGTCCCGGAAAGGCTTCAGTCACCATCGAGCCAATTTTTAGTCCATTGGGAGAAACCGCTTTTCCTACTGGCTCCTGCGAAGGAGTTTTCTGGGGAGAGCGCTGCTCAAAACTACTTTTTTTAACCGGAGCATTTGTTTGAGCGGAAGACCTTGGTACCGCTTGTGCTGGAGTCACTTTCTGAGTAACGGTATTCTGTACTTGCGTAGCTGTTTGTACGACAGGTTTTGCAGGCCTGATAGGTACTGAAATAACTGGTCGCTGCTTAGTTGATATTCCATCAAATTTTGGTCGGAGCTCAGTGCCTACGCCAAAGAATTTTTCAATAATCGGTTTCCAAACTTTCTCCGTGTTTTTCAACCAATCTTTAAAAAATATAAGATCCTGTGAAAAAGTAAGTTCAAGTGTTTTTTCCTGCTCATTATGCACATGAGCAGCGCATTGTTTAAATATAGAAACTACAAGAGGATCTTGCATCAGTTCAAGCTCCTGTAAGCACGTACTCCATGATCCCACAGTTTCAGAACTCGCATCTTGTGATACTTCAGGTTGCACATTTTTTTCAAGGGACGCTTCCTTGTGATCTTGAGGATTAATCTGTTGAGCAGCAACCTCACTTATACCTAGTGTACTTTTCACTGACTCAACTGAAGTACTCGGTTGACTCGTCAAGGATCGGAGTGCTACCTGTTTCTTAGCCTGTGCAGGTACTTCTATGCGTGGTGTAGAGCTTTCTCGTTTGGGAGCAGCGCCCTCTTTTTCTGGAGTAACCATTTTCAAGATGAGTAGTTCTAGAAGGGTCCCCGGCGCTGAAGTTTTTGCAAATGCTAACTCATGAGTATAACAGATTTCGAGCATGCTTATGAGATGTTCATAGGAAGCAGTATCCACAACGTTTTGAAGCACTTGGGATATCGGCATCTCATCAGGAGCAACCGCCTGTTTAAGCCACAGGCTACGTCGAAGTGTTTCAACAAGTTTTTCCCAGACGCTACCTGGATTAAAGCGATTCATTTCAAGACGTTGCCAGGTGTCAAGAACTTGAGAATGGTTTCCTGCTACAATAGCAAGTAACAGTTGGCCAATACGATCATCATCAATACTTCCAAGAATCGTAAGCACCATCTCTTTAGTTATAAGCGATGAGGAACCAGTACCCGTAAGCTCTGGTAGTGCCCGCAATCGTTCAAGAAGATTTAGGGCATCACGCATGCATCCTTCTGTTTCTTGAGCAATCAACAAGAGCGCTTCAGGCTCAGCTGCTATGCCCTCTTGCTCACCAATAAACGTAAGGTGACGTACCACCTCGGCAGGCTTAATAGGATCAAAAAATACCTGAAAGCAGCGCGAAAGGACTGTAGGAATGATCTTATGAGGATCTGTAGTAACCAACATAAAAACGACCGTTTGTGGCGGCTCTTCGAGGATCTTTAAAAAGGCATTAAATGCTGCCTTACTGAGCATATGAGCTTCATCAATCAGATAAATCTTCTTACCACCTAAGACAGGTATAAAAGAGGCTGCTTCAATAATCTGACGGACATTATCAACCCCAGTATTCGATGCTGCATCAATCTCTATAACATCGGGATGATTCATCTGCTGCATAGCTTTGCATGAGTCGCAAGAAAGACAGGGAAGCGGCTGTTGTTGAGGATCTTTCTGGAACTCAGGCAGCTTCTTACAATTCAAAGCCGCTGCAAAGATACGAGCTGTGCTCGTCTTTCCCGTACCTCGAGTCCCTGATAATAAGTAGACCGGGAATATCAGATTCCGATAAAGACTATTTTTAAGAAGACGCATTGCAAGGGGCTGACCCACAATTTCATCAAATTGTTTTGATCGCCATTTCCGCGCTAAATTAAGATTCATATGTTACCCACCTTTGACTACCTTCTTATATCTTCTCATCATACCACAAATTCTCAATCCTAAGGTAAAAAGTTTCGAGGATCTTCGATGTTCCTTTACTGCATGGGCTCAGATCTGCTCCTGCCCTAAAAATATGGTGTGCAAGTTCTGAAATGCACGATTTCTATGACACTATCTGAAAGATTTCAACTGCCTAGTTTTTGCACACTTATTTACAAAGTGAAAATTTATGATAAGATGGTATCTAGATTTCTGGTAACAAAAACAAAGAGGGATACTTCTTGTGAAAGAATTTATGAAAAAATGGCTCAAAGTCCTACTATACGGTGTACTCGGCATCCTCACAGCTATACTTCTGCGAATCTTGCTAGGTAGGTTATAAAATGTCGAGAGAGAATATGCAAAGACAACAGGGCTTAGGACCTACGCTCATTAAGATGCACATCCACATTATTAGGAAATATTCTCTTAAGCCGATCGCTATTCTTCTTTTCTAAGCACTTTTTACGGCCCTTTCTCAGTTATCTCTATTCTTATTGCCTCTAAATATCAATGTTTAAAGAGAGGCCTAACCTCCTCAGTCCTATTAGAAGTAACCTTTTAGAAAGATGGCTTCATTTTTATCTTCTTATAATACGCTCGCAAAGCTCAGATTCATAGAAATAATACCCACCTCACATTTACCCACGCCTTGACAGATTGACACCATTATAATATCTTTAATAGAGAATAATTATTATAGAAAAATCAACCGAGACTCACTATGAATAATATTACCGTAGTATCTATACTCCTATTTGCCTCATTGATCAGCTCTCAAGTTAGTGCAATGGACCAAAAATCTCCCCAATCGGCACCAGCAGTAAGGCTTAGCCCACATGCACCAGTAATTAGAAGGAGTAGCAGCAACCAAACTACTCGAACTCCATCAGCAAGACCTAACCCGCACGCACGTGTACCTAAAAATAGCACTACAAGTCCGGTAACTCCAACGCCAGCAGTAAGACCTAGCCCCCATGCTCCTGTTGTAAGCAGTAGTTCTAGTACCGAGTCATCGTTCATACCATCCGGAAGACTTAGTCCACATGCACGGGTACCTAGATGTAGCACAAATCAAGCTAATCCAACACCCGCAGTAAGACCTAGCCCCCAAGTGCCTGCATCTAGCAGCAGCTCTAGCAGTCAAGATACGCGGATTCCCGTCACAGAAGACAGACGGCAGAAATCAGCGCAAACCATCGAGCAAGAAGCTACAGATCTTCAACATGCAATTGCCCTTTCTTTTGCTAAGCCTCAAGCAGGAATCGCCAAGACGCGAGTCACAACAACCCTACCTGATGAACTATTTGCCGCATATGTCACAATAATTGAAGATGCTGAAAGTACAGAAATCGGACTTTCAACAAAACAAGCGATTAAGAAACTTGTTGATACCTACTATAAAGCAGGATCCGCTCAACAAAAAGAACGCGTAACTACGCTACTGTACGAAGATCTTCAGGTCTACTATAGTGCAGACTTTCCTTTGCAGCGATGCTTCTGCGATGATGCCCCTCTTAAAAAACGTATTGAGCTTCTTCTTGATATGAAACAGCGCATGCAAGGTCAGGATAAGCAGACACCCATTGTGTATACCTCTTTTGGATCTGGGCTACTTATCCAAGACTTCTGGGCTATCCGCGAGCTTCAAACAGACGGTTTCAAGAATATTACCGTTAATGTGATTGAGGCAACAGCTCATCCTAAATATAAGAAACATACAGCGTTGTTAGCTGCTCTAAAAGAATTTGCGAGACAAACAGGCTTGCATATAAACCTATTTGACCAGACAAAGAAGGCTCTCCCTGGGTGCATTAACGTATTTAGCAATACCTACCATTATTGTGGAGCGTGCCTTGAGAACCCTGCCCTTAAGAGTACTATTATGACGATGATCGACCCCCATGAACTCAGCTATGCGGATAACCCTGAAGAGGTTAGCCTCGTAGAAGTTTATCTTACTGGCCCGCCCCTGGAAGAACTCTCTGAGGAAGAAAACCAAGTGCATCCTCCTGCAGACATCATAATCTCATGTACCAACAGGGCCCATCCACGAATCCACGTGCAACCAATCTCACTCGAAAATGAGCACAATATGGCTTTTATAGAGGCAGCTTCAGAAATCATTCGAAGGATTAGCGACCCAATCGCCATTAAAGCACAATTACAAGCAAAGTTTCCCAACGTATACCTAGCATATCAATCGAGCCCCGTAATACTCTATCGTGATATGATCGAGTTAGCGCTCATTGATAATGGCTTCGCTTACATTATTGCAGACGATATGGACCTTATTACGCGGGGCGCAGTCAAAGTCCTTGCCCGTAGCGAATACAACCAACAGGGCTATAATGCTGATGCTCAGGCAGCAGAAGCAAAATACCTTCGCAAAGAATATTACATAGCCCTCTAATCGATTAAGCTTTCCACAAAAACTTCTGGCGGCCTCTATTGAACTCAATGCAGTTTTCAATAGAGGCCGCCAGAAGTTTCTATTTTGCTAAACTTTATACCATGAAAAACCGCCCAGTTCACACCAGCATGATCTATCTACTCACCGGGATATGCAGGGGGGGTTCAAATTCACTGATCATCTACCCTATTTATTAACCGAGCAAAGGCCTATTAACAAATCATGCAATGGTTTCTTATGGTCTTGAAAAGGCGATACATTGGAATAAGATGATAGTCAGAAGCTAGATCTGAAAAATGGAAGTTTATACAAGAAGCTTATACTCCTGCTGCTACCTTTCGGTCCTGACAGATTAAATATAAACATTCCTTATAAACTTCCAATTTTTAAAAACTTGGTGGAGAGAGAGGGATTCGAACCCTCGATACCCTTTTTGAGAGTATACGCGATTTCCAATCACGCTCCTTCAGCCACTCAGACACCTCTCCATAGACCGTATTACTCGGTCGCTTTCTCTTTCTTCGCAGCCGGCTTGGTAGCCTTAGCTTTTGTCGTCTTTGCTTTCTCAGTAGTAGCCGGTGTAGCAGCTTTTTTTGCTTTTGCAGCGGCATCTACAGCTTCTTTAGCCTCTTCATCTGTCTTAACAGGCTTAGCAACTTTTTCTACCGTGGTTTCTGGAGCTTGTTTTGGTTTCTCAGCGATTGCCGGCTTTTTAGGGACCATTGGTTGAGCTACGACAAGCTCTTCCACTCCCTTAGGACCTTTAATGCCCTTATCTTCTACTTCAAGCTCAGCTGCTACTTCAATCTTTTTAGGTTTTGGCTTAAGAGCTTTTTTAGGTAGAAGTGCGTCTTCATCTTCATCAACATACAGAGTTTCTAGAAGTGTCTCTTCAAAGGCAGTTTCACTCTTAGGTCTTTCAGCACATGCTTTTTGACCACGTGCAACAGCTTGTTCAATATACTCAAGAAGCACTGCGATGGAACGTGGGGCATCATCATTTGCGGGAATTACATAATCAATAAACGATGGATCACAATTGGTATCTACAAGAGCTACCACAGGAATACCTGAAGCTTTAGCTTCGCTTATTGCCACACTTTCTTTTTTGACATCAACTACAACTACAGCGCCTACAGGCCAGCTGAGTTGACGAATACCACCTACGATATTTTCAAGACGAGAGGTACGTTTTTTAAGAAGATTCAACTCTTTTTTTGTGTAGTTAAGCGTATCTGATTTTTTCAATACTTCTTCAGAATCGATCATATTCGCAATAGCTTTACGCACCTGACGATAGTTAGTAAAAGTACCTCCTACCCATCGGTGAACCACAAATGGTAGCTTTAATTCTTGTGCAACTTTCTTAACGCTCTCTTGAGCAGCTTTCTTTGTTCCCACAAATAAAATAGTCCGCCCCTGGGCTGCTATCCCTTCAAGGAACTTTGCAGCTATCTCTAATTGCTGAGCTGTCTTACTCACATCAATAAGATGGATGCCGTTTTTATAGCCCCAGATATAGGGAGCCATTTTAGGGCACCAACGAGATGTTTGATGACCAAATTGGACACCATTCGTGATTAATAAACGTAAATCGATCATGTAGATACTCCACAGGGTTATGTTCCAATTATTTTCCGGCTTGACTTGAAAAAGCCCTCAACCACCCTGATTTGGGAAAATAAGTGATAAGATACGCACATTTCGTGCATTTACACATACCCCAATTGTATCAAAATCTTGGAAAATATCAAAACCAACTCTACCAGCCCAGCACTCCTGCCATAGAACTGTCTACAACCCCTATCGCCAGAGACCGTCGCCGAAGTACGTGAGTACCCTGGTATACTCAAACAATGCGGCTAAGATGCCGATTAGTACCAAAAATGGAAGAATCCTTGATTTTTGAAACTCACCTGTAGTATGGTAATAATGGCCAAAGGGAAAGCGACACCATTCTATGATGTCTTGAGAGTAATGAAGATTCTCATCTGTCATAGGCTAACTTCTCTTCTTTAGCCACTACCACTACAACTGATTCGGTGAGGAATCGCTACGTACAGTGATCCTCACCTGCAATCAGCCAAAAGAAACAACGCCCCTTCGCAGAATTTTTCTGTGAAGGGGCTCTTATTTAAGTACTAATTAAAGCATTCGATTAGATGAAGAATGGGAAGAATCCTTAAAGCTCTTCGGGTCTTTAGGGACTTTTGAATCTTCTTTTACCGGCACCAGATCGGTTGGCAGTGGTTGTTCACCCCCTTGAGCAGCATCAAGATCAGGTTCAAGTTCTGCAGCCCCGATAACTTCATTATTAGCAACCGCTGTTTCAAAGCGATATCCAAGAGCATAGGATGCAAGGAACCAGAAGAACACTACCACACCAAAATAGCTCGTCTGCGCCATAAGCAGTACCGATCCAAATAGATCATTGGTGTACCAGTTAAATGATTGCGCACACGTTTTTGCAAACTTACTCCCAAATCCATCGATCCAAGATTTTGATTTAAACTGGATCTCTTTTATGGTTGGAATGTACAGGCTTTCACGTAATGGAGCTGCAAACGCATAGTTAATTGAACGGGTCACCACGAAAGCAAAGATTGCCGTAGCGTATGAAGGGCTTATGAGGAACACAAGCACCGAGAGCCCTGTAACAGCGGGGATAACCATCAATGAGCGCCGCTCACCAAGAGCCGTAATAATCGCTCGAGTCCCAAAGAGCACAACTACGAAGGCAACGACGTGTACTAAGATGGCCTGCCACAATAAGACCGAAGCAAACAAGGACAGATTGTTTTCAGAAACTGTTTTCACAAAAATAATGTTCTCTACCTTGAGGGCCTGGATAACCATTTCAAAGAAGAACGTCATGCCAAAAATGCCCATGACATAGGGATATTGAAAAAGTAACGAAAAGCCTGAGAACATGCTCTGAAAAGCAGACCGTTGCTCAACGATGTGCCGTTTGCGCGCCTCTTGGCGAAGCTGGTATCCAGCCTCATAACCGTGCATTTCGGATTTAGGAACTTTATTGACCAAGTAATAGATCGCAAAAGGAACAAGCCCTAAAATAATCGTGGAATATCCGAGCAAGAGCTGTAGATTGACCGTATCTGACCATGAGCCTGAAATCAGTATCGACCAGCCAATAGTTGCGCAGATGATACCTCCCAGCTTAGAGCCAGCTATCATCACTGGATAGTTGTTTTTCGCAGCCTGAGGCTTGGTAATTGAGTTAGCAAAAGCCCAAAATACACTCACCACCAAGGGTGAATATCCTTCAATAAAGAAATAGAAGAACCACCCAAAAAGACGGTTCGGCGAGCTGATAGCATTGGGGAGTCCAATAACCGGATCCCCTAGATAATACACAAACACAAACCCTAATATCGTGAATAATATAGAATAGAAATAGAGCAAATAATGTCGTCGTACAAGGTCGACCAAGCGAGAATGGAAAAATATAGCAGGAATAAGCACAAGCATCGAGAAAATCTTGGCATAAGCAAATAGGTACTTGTCTGTTCCCACAATGGTTGCAAACACTACATCCTTAAGCTCTCTTGTTACCGTATAAGCACCAATCAATAAAAAGAACGTAATAGTCAATAAAAGTACTTTTTGCACTTCATGCGAATCAACATTAAGCAATCGCTTAAAACTTCGCTTTAGCCTTGCTGTCATCGACAATCCCCCCAGTCAACATCCATCTTAGATACCGTCTACCTACAAAAAAGACCTTTCTTCACGTGGCAGATAACGCACACATCTCTTGTCTTACGTACAATGCCAAAGAAGAAAGGTCTTTTAAATTCACACTAAGCTCTCTAACAAACAACCTTGTTACTATCAACAGCTTTTTGATACGTTCTACCAAGGTATAGGGCTACAAATACCCACACAGCAAGGACACCGAGGAAGAAATAGCAACTAATTGCCATGTACCAGAATGAGCCAAGATCCTCTGGTTGGAACATATGCTCTTTTCTGAATGCCTTATCGGCCCACTGAGGCCCATTTGCAATAACTACATTTTGATGCTGATCAGTGATAGCTGATCCCCCTGCTTTAGATCCTCGTGATCCAAAGGTTTCAATCCAAGCCTGGGACTTGTAACGAACATCTTCAGTTGTAGGAATATACAGCTGTTTCATAGAAGGACTATTTAAGGCATAGTTTACTGCCTTTGATGCAACCATGAGCCAGAACAGAGGCGTTAATGCTGGATAGAACCTGAATACAGCAACAGCACAGGTAACTAACATAGGCATCAACACCAAAGATGCTGTAAGACCCAAGTAGCGCTGAATGTTGCTGATACCAAATATCAGGCACACGAATGTGGCAAGGTTTGCAAACTGTGCATATTCACCCAAAAAGTGAAGTTTTTCAGCTTTATCAAGAATGTTGGCCTGTGCCATGAGTTTAAAGTAATAGTCAAAAACGGTGACAATAATTTCATAGAAGGAGATGATACCAAAAATCCCTAACAAGTAAGGTTTTGAGACCATCAACTTCAATCCTTCGAAGAACCCGGGCTCAGCCTCATGCTTAGTGTTTTTAGGCTCAGTTCCCTCAAACCCTTTCATTTGGGACGCTGGAACAGTTCTCATAAAGAACCAAACAAGTGGTATAATAAGCAAGATTAAGAATCCACAGGCAACCACCGGATAGGCATTGCTTACATTATATATCTTTGGAATTTTGGTCATCAGAGGTCCATATATGCCCCCGATCTGCCCAAACATAGCAACTAAGAAAAATCCTTTCTTAGCCGAGTCCGCTTTTGTAATGTCCGTAGCGAAAGCCCAAAAGAGTGCGACAAGCAATGAACCAAAGCTCTCAACGAACACATACCACACCCACCCAAGAAGACGTGATGGATCTGCATGCAGATTCTCAAGCCCGTAGGTCGGGTGGAAGAAGAACCATGCCAAAATCAAAGTTGCTATACCATAAGCAGCAGACATGACATAGAAAAGATTTTGACGGGACAGCATCTCAACAAGTTTGCTATAGATAACAACGAGAGGCAAAATAGCTACTAAAGAGAGCCATTTAGCACGAGGCTGCCATTCACCGCCAACGATTTCTTGAAAGAGTGCATCTTTCAAAGGACGTAAGGTCCAGTAAATACCAATAATGAGACCAAAAATTAAACCAAGAAGGATGAATTTTTTGAGTTCTTCAGTTTCAAAGTCACCAAACATGGGCTTTAAAACATTTCGAGCTCCGAAAATCAAACTCAAGAGTAGAAAGATGACACCAAAGCCTAGCGTGATCGTTCCCGCAAGGCCCAAATATTTAATGGGTAATTCTAATAATTGATAGAGAGATTCAAACATATACTAAGATCCTTTAGATTAATGATATATACCTATGTCAGAGCACCTTTACTTGACAAGTTTATTACGTATCAAGCATATGCGCACGACCACATCATGCATTAAGCAACGCTTTCGCGCTAAAAAGAACCTGTCACGTCATAATGCTCTTCTCCTGGCTCCATCATACCTAAAAGAGTTTTAACCTTGGAACTCAGTATACTTCTTTTTATCACAGAGTGCGAATTTTACCCGATCCAAACCAAAATATCGATTTAGAAGCACTTTGTTCCGAAGAGCCCCCTAAAGCTTCCCTAATTATGCGCCCATAACAATCAAGACGCTTTCAGTCCCACGGGGAATACCAATGGGTTAGTCCGATACTACTATCCCAAAGGAAGTAAGTTTGATATGCTTGTCCATGATACAGGCACATAGTATCAACTAACAGGGCAAACTAACATTACATTAGCTATAATGCACCATTCGAGGTGCGTTTGAAGATACTGATAGAAAACTACATTGTTCGAATCAAATATGCTTATAACAATACAGCATTTGAGGCTTCGCATGCTTAGAACGTTCATTGCCATGCTAATAATCTTTCTTGTTCCGGTTGTAGCAGAAGCAGGACTTGTTGCTTATCTTGACAAAACCACAGAGCTGTGGGGTTTCAAAGATGCTCAGGGAATAGTGGTTATTAAACCACAATTTGCTGCTGTCTATGCCACCACTGATGAGGTCTTCAGCCCTAAAAACAAAGAGACAGAATATCTCGTGGGCGTAATAAAGAATTGGACTACCTACAGGATTTCCAAAGATGGAAAAATTAAATTTGAAAGCGTCTTTTTTGATAATGGTCCAGATTATTATGAAGAAGGTCTTGCTCGGTTTATCGATCCCAAAACGGGCAAGATTGGCTTTCATGATCGTCGGGGACATGTGGTTATTAAACCTGAGTTTGATTTTGCCAGTCCATTTAAAAATGGCACTTCCAATGTCAGTATCGGATGCCATGCGGAATATCCTCAAAAGCCAACTTTCCTACCATTAAGCTCTAGTTCTTTCCATCAGCCTCGCAAAGAGATGTTTTTCTCCTTAGTTGGTGGCAAATGGGGAAAGATCGATAAGACTGGTAAGATCATCGTTCCTCTGAAGTATAATTCCTTAGAAACACTCCCAAAGGATGATAAAAAACAATGACAAATTTCTCTTTAGGCCTTTATCAACATTATCGTGGAGACGTTTACAGAGTTATCGGACTCGCCCGGCATTCGGAAACCTTAGAAGAAATGGTCGTGTATCAGGCCCTTTATGGTGATTATAGTCTTTGGGTACGTCCAGCTAAGATGTTTAGTGAGACTGTCGACGTAAATGGTCAACCAGTGCCCCGTTTTAAACTAATTAAACCGCTCTTTGAAGTCCTCGGGAAAAACTGTACAATCTGAGTCACTTATGCTAAAGTAATGTTAGTCTGTTTTTGAAGAAATTACTCCGTATATTTGCCGATATTTCGGTTTCAATCAAAGGTTCTTGCTCTACAGGCTAAACTAAGATCTGATTGTCTCTGATAACAAAGAAAGAAGATTCTTTGTATAAAATATTGCTAAAAGTATCCTAATATGCGAAGATGCGAGTAAAATTTCACTTCAACAAAAAGATTGGCTAGAGCCTATGGCCTAGTCCTAAATTAGTTAAAAAAGCGCCATAATCAGGAATTAGTATGATAGAAAACGAGAAAAATCCTGCAGTCTTAGCTCTCTTACCGCTTAAGAATGTGGTTATATTACCCAAAAGTATTTTGCCGATCATTGTAGGAAGATCTTCCTCAATCTCAGCGGTAGAATATGCCTTGCGTCATAATAAAGAGCTGTTTATAACGGCTCAAAAAAATGCAGAAATTGAGCATCCCACTGAAGACGATGTCTACCAAATAGGTACTAAGTCAACCATATTACAGGTTATGAGAATGCCTAAGGGCACTCTTAAAATTCTTGTAGAAGGTATTTGCCGCTCACAAATTGTAAGGCCCGAAAAATGTGATGACTTTATTACGGTCGAAACGGTCGACCTTCCTACAACAAGCTTAAATAAAACCGTTGAGCTAGAAGCCCTTTGGAGACAGCTCAAGGTGCTCTATGCTACATTTGCCCAATACAATACAAAAATACCCGCTGAGCTCCTTGTTGCGGTCAAAAGTCCTGAAGATATGGACAATATTGTCGATACGCTCGCAGTCCATCTTAATTTGTCCTTTGAAGAACGCCAGGAAATCATTGAGATTCCTGATCTTAAGGCTCGTATATCCAAGATATCCGCCCTTCTGCAGCGAGAAATAGATATCTTAGAGACTGAAGAACGGATCCGAGGGAATGTACAAAAACAGGTTGAAAAAAGCCAAAGGGAATACTATTTAACTGAGCAGATGAAGGCTATTCAAAAAGAGCTTGGCCGCGACGATACCCAATCAGATATTGCCCTTATTCGCTCCAAAGTAAAAAAGCTTGGTCTTCCTAAGGAAGCCCTTGATAAGGTAAATAAAGAGCTTAAACGGCTTGAACAGATGCCCCCCCTATCTTCAGAGGCGGTTGTCAGTAGGCACTATATTGATTGGATAATTTCATTACCTTGGAATAAGGTGACTCAAGACAAAATAAGCCTTGAAGATGCGGAAAAGATTCTTAATAAGAACCATGCAGGATTAAAACGTGCAAAAGAGCGTATTATTGAGTTCCTTGCTGCTCGCAAGTTCTCTAAATCGCTTCAAAGGTCTCCTATCATCTGTTTAATTGGTCCTCCAGGTGTTGGTAAAACATCCTTAGGACATTCTATAGCTGAGAGCTTAGGCCGTGAATTTGTGCGGATCTCTCTTGGTGGTGTAAAAGATGAAGCAGAAATACGTGGTCACCGTCGTACCTATATTGGTGCCTTACCTGGTAAGATTATCCAGGCCATTAAAAAAGCCGGATCTGCTAACCCTGTGATCTTACTTGACGAGATCGACAAGATGTCGAACGATTTCCATGGAGATCCTGCAGCAGCGTTGCTTGAGGTTCTTGATCCTGAACAAAACAAATCGTTTGTAGACCATTTTCTTGAGCTTGAGTATGACCTTTCTAAGGTAATGTTTATTGCTACCGCAAACCATACTGAAGGCATTCCGTTCCCTCTGTATGATAGGATGGAGCGCATTATGCTCTCAGGATACACTGATGCCGAGAAAATGGAGATTGCAAAATCTTTCTTAATTCCTAAAAACTTGAAAGAGTATGGCTTAAAACCTACTCAGTTTAAGCTCCCTACAGAGCTTTTACATAAGATCATCAATGAATACACGAAAGAATCTGGTGTACGTCAACTTGAACGTATCATTTCAAAGCTCATGCGTAAGAGTATCCAGATCCTCTTAAAAGATCCGAAGGTAACTAGCGTCAAGGTAACTGACGAGCTTCTTAAAGAGTGGCTTGGACATCCTCGCTATAAAAAAACTACACTTGATACGGGTGAACGTATCGGCCTTGCAACCGGTCTTGCCTGGACCGAGGTTGGAGGAGATATCCTTGAGATTGAGGCAACCGTACTGCCTGGTAAAGGTGGACTCACTCTTACAGGTCAGCTTGGTGAAGTTATGCAAGAGTCTGCTCACGCTGCTCTTAGTTATATAAGATCACGAGCAACCCCGCTTGGATTGAAAGAATCCTTCTATGCATCAAGAGATATTCACGTCCATATTCCAGAGGGTGCTACACCAAAGGATGGCCCTTCTGCCGGTATTACAATGTGCTTAGCTTTGGTATCAGCAATTACTAAGAATCCAACACGACCTGACATGGCGATGACTGGAGAGATTACCCTTCGTGGTCGCGTTCTTGGCGTAGGCGGCTTAAAAGCTAAGATTCTTGCTGCACGGCAACATGGCATTAAGACGATCTTTGTACCTGATGAAAACAAGGATGACATTGAAGAGGTAATTGCAGATATTGGTGAACTTAAAGATATGAAAATCATCTATGTAAAAAATATGGATGAAGTGCTTAAGCTCGCTTTAATAAAAGATCCTTTTAAAGCAAAAGCTCCTTCGGAGAAAGAAGAAGATAAAGCAAAATCAAAAAAGACAGCGGAAACAGGTAAGAAAAAGCAGACAAAAATTGCACAACGAAAAAAGACAAAATAGTATCAGATTTTATAGCGCTGCTCCCGTAACGAGAGTGGCGCTATTTCTCTCGTGAGGTATATCTTACACTTTCAAGGTCGTTCACGCTTTTGTACTAGTCGTTCATTCTCAACGACAGAACAAATCAATCGGATGCTATCCAGGAAATATCGAGTGGCGTAATCTCACCATTCCTTTCCAAAAGTATTTTGAAACCCAAACTATTTAAAACCTTAAATATACTTTTTAGCGCAAAGTCATCTCTGGAGCCTGACCGGATCGCTTGTATAATTGTTGGGGATACACCAGCTATTTTTGCAAGCTTTCGTACCGATACGGTATCTTCCTCCATTGCTGCAAAAACTAACTCTGAGAGTGCGAGGTTGCGAAGCTCTTTATCAAACTCTTTTTTCTGATCAGAGGTCATCGACTCAAGAAACACATCATACGTCGTTTTCATTTTTTTAGGCATCGCATGTCCTTTCATCAAATAATTTCTTTTAGCTCTGGGTAAGGAGATACATTGTAGAAATGGTATCAAAATCTACATGGCGTGTCTAGTTCTTGGTACAGCCCAAACAAGAGATCTCGTCGCACCTTTCCTTCTCTTGCTAATTCTTTCACCATCTCTATTACATACCTATGACGAAAAACCGCCTAGTGCCCGCCTAGTACATGTGGGGCCCACAATTTTCATACTCGAGTTTTCCTCCACTTGACAGCAGTACCCTACCCAGGTGTATATTGGCAGGTACCTTTTAGATATGAAAGAGCAAGGTCAGATTATGCGTTTATTACGTGCCTTAACAGACTCGCCCGGGAGAACGGTTCTATTCACGATCGCTCTCACTATCATATTAGGCACGATCCTTTTGAGGGTGCCTGCTGCGCAAAATACTCCGATCTCACTTATCGATTGCTTCTTTACTGCTACGTCTTCAACGTGTGTCACTGGGGTGCTTACGGTACCATTCGAATCATTTAGTCTCTTTGGAAAATGCATCATACTTGGCCTTATCCAAATTGGTGGCATAGGGCTGCTTACTCTCTGGCTTTTCTTAGTCGCACTCTTTTTTAACTTAGGGATCTCAACAAAATTTATGTTAGGAAAAATCCTAGAACTCTCAACGTTCAAAAATCCTCGTCAAATTCTCTTCTTTATTATAAGAACGACCATTATTGTTGAACTTGTTGGAGCTGTATGTATTTATCTTCTAATCAAGGACCAGTATGCACCTTGGGATGCGGCATTTCACGCGATATTTCATAGCATCTCGTCCTTCTGTATGGCTGGAATGAGCAGCTTTGGATCTGAAAGCTTAGTTCCCTATAGCCACAATTTACCCTTTCTTGCAGTTACCAGTATTTTAATTATGATAGGCGGTATCGGATTTATCACCCTCCATGAACTATTTCTCTTCATCAAAAGTAGATGGGAAGGACGATTCTTTCAGTTTTCGCTCACCTCAAAAATCATATTAAGCATGACTGCCATTCTTATCCTAGGAGCAACCTTACTGCTCATTTTGTTAGAAGGGCCGAGCCATTTTTCTGATAGTCCCTGGTGGGAGACATTGAGCAATATGCTCTTCAATGCTATCTCCTATCGGAGTATTGGATTTACCACTATTGATCTTGATACGATGCAAACGGCAACCATCTTCTTAATCATGATGTATAGCTTTATCGGTTCATCACCTGTTTCAACAGGATCGGGCATCAAAGTAACCACCTTTGCTATTTTTCTTGCAACGATTCGGGCGGTTATCAATGGACGTATGGAAGTTGATATAATAAACAGGCGCGTTGCTCAAGATCAGATCTTTAAGGCTATGGCAGTACTTTCAGTAAGTCTTGTGTGGATTACTGCAAGTACATTCCTGCTGGCTCTTGTGGAAAGTCACAGTAGTTTTATCAGTGTTTTTTTTGAAGCAGTTTCCTCGTTTACGAACTTGGGCCTGGCTACTTCAATCACGCCAACCTTAACTATTGCTGGAAAACTGATTATTATAGTAAACATGTTTATGGGTAGAGTAGGAATATTGACGCTCATGCTCGCATTACGTACACCACGTGAACGAGCAGAATTTCACTACCCTGAAGAACGAATTATGATGAGCTAACTTAGGAACCCCACTATGAAATTTTGTGTAATCGGAGTTGGTCGTTTTGGATATCATGTTGCCGTTACGCTTGCAGAAAATGGCATGGAAGTGTTAGCAATTGATGCCAATGAAGGCATTATTGCATCTATACGTGACAAGGTCTCTCAAGCAGTTTGCCTTAGAATACATGATGAGGAATCGCTACGCAGTGTCGGCGTTGATGATATGGATACGGTCATCGTAGCTATGGGTGAAAACTTTGCACAATCTATCTTAGTTACCGCACTTTTAAAACATCGCCTCCATATAAAAACAGTTATCACCCGTTCTATTAGCGACATTCACCGCGAGATTCTCCTTCTTATCGGAGCAGACCAAGTCGTCCTTCCTGAACGTGAAGAAGGAAGAAGAGTCGCCGATGTATTGAGCTTACCCTTTAAAGCGGTAACGCGCCTTGCCTCAAACTTCTGCATAAGTAGACTCGAAGCTCCTAAAGAATTTCAGAAAAAAAGCATTAAAGAGCTTGATTTTCCTCATACATATGGAGTTATCTGCATTGGCAAGAAAGAAGATGATAGAATAGAACCTATTGATCCCAGTTATATTGTTACGGAAAAAGATGTCCTTCTCTTTTCAGGCACCATCAAAGACCTTTCTCGACTCCCTAAAGCATCATCGCGCTAGGATGAAGCATTATGAAGATGCTTTATCGCTCGAGCACCAGACATCCCTATTAGAATATCATTTCACCCGCTACTATGAACAAGGGTCTTTCCGAAAGAAAATCCCTCATTACTCATCGCAATTATTTTAGTATATATTATACTATCAACTATTTTGTAAAACGTATGGAGTTTTCATTTGAACAGCATATTAAGACTTCTGCTTATAGGAATTCTCTCTACTTACAACCATTTGAGCTTCAGCTCTAGCATGAAAACCCTTGTACCCGATGCATTTACTGCTCCGGCTAAGGGTGAACTTGCTCGGTTGGGGGCTGAAGATCTCCAGAAGATCTTATTTAAGCATGAAAGTCAACTTAATACCATAGGCATTACTCCAAACAATGCAGAATTCTGGTATGCTATTGCTAATGAATATCGACATCTACTTACTAGTAAGGAAGCTTTAAGATTTGCTCAGAAAGTATATATGCACCTGATTGAATCTCAGGATAACCTTTCTGCAGACTTACGATCGATAAGCTCTCGCAACCTCTCAAAACTTTATAGAAGAAATGGTGAAATCAAAACAGCCTTGCAATGTGCTCTGAAAGCCTTAAAAATCGGTCAACAGACCCCTTCCTATGGCCAAACACTTTGTTATGTGGGAGACTTTTATCGTTTAACATTGCATAATGCCGCAGATGGCTGCAGATACTATCTCCAGGCCCTCGAATGGTGTCCTACTAATAATAACCAAAATGTACGAGCCCAGGCCTTTATTGGCCTTGGTAATGCTCGTTATACTGATAATCAGCATAGGAACAATGCTGATTGGTATCTTGAAGCTCGCAGAATACTTGGCTCGCATGGTGATATAACCTTACAAGCAACAGCTCTTATTGGTCTTGGTAATGCTCGTCATTCTGATATTCAACATAGAAAGCAAGCTGATTGGTATCTTGAAGCTCTCAGAGTACTTGGTTCTACTGGTGAAATAACCTTACAAGCGCAGGCACTCATTGGTCTTGGTAATGCTCGTTATACAGATAATCAACATGATAGAAACCATTGGTATCTAGAAGCTCTCGGAATACTTGGCTCGCATGGCGATATAGACTTACAAGCGCAGGCACTCATTGGTCTTGGTAATGCTCGTTATACTGATAATCAGCATGAAAATAATGCTGATTGGTATCTTGAAGCTCTCGGAGTCCTTGGCACTCATGGAGATATATCGTTACAAGCCCAGGCACTCATTGGACTTGGCAATGCTCGTTACACCGATCATCGACATGATAGAAACTATTGGTATCGAGAAGCTCTCAAAGTACTAGGCGACCGTGGTGACGTGGATTTACAGGCTCGAGCCCTTATCGGTCTTGGCAATGCCCGTTATACTGATAATCGACATAAAAATGATATTGATTGGTATCTAGAAGCTCGTCGAGTCCTTGGCATTCATGGGGATGTAACGTTGCAAGCTCAGGCTCTTATTGGTCTTGGAAATGCTCATTGTTCTCAAAGGGACAACAGAACAGGTTTAGACTACTTTAGACAAGCTTTAGAGATTGCTCCAAACTCTATGAAAAATACGATCAGGTCTAACATTGCAAGAACTGAGCATTTCCTCAATAAAGCTCGATAACTTTAAAAAAACATATTCGCAACCTTAATATGAAAATTTAATTACACCCATTATTAAACTTGGTGCGGACTATAGAAAGTTATAGCTCGCACTATAATGTCATTAATTAGCCATGAAGCTCAAGCCCTCAACGGCCTTGTTATGGCCCTTTCTTAATAATGATCGCAATCAAAGACCTATCATCTTACTAATGGTTGATTGCTTTATCCCTTGAGCATCATAGATATCAATCTTAATAGGCTCATATCCTACCCCAATACTCTTCAAGGGAGTAAAGGTCCACCTGCCATCTTGATTGGCCTTGGTCATACCAAGATAATTGGTGCCGCTATACACTTTAATCGTTCCTCCCGGGGATGCATACCCCGAAAAAGGGTCCATAGGATCGGCAAGGTCATGCTCTTTAGGCACTGGTAGTATCAGCTTTCCTGAAACCTTTTGTGATGCATAATTTTTATTAGATGTCGTTGCATAGAATTCGTAAGCGCCTTCAAGATTGGCCAATAGTGCACTCCACTTGCCTTCTTTATTTACGGGGACCTCTTTGAGAAGCTTGGTATTAGCAAAGAGTTTTATCGTTGAATTGGGTGACCCTTGCCCTTCTAGGCGTACTTGTGAACTTGTACTTACAAATCCATTTTTTGGCACAAGAATTACAGGAGCCTTCTCGCCACTAAGATCAACAGAAAATAACACCGGTTCAGAATTCTTACTTCGTGTATCCCCCTCTATGCTTGCTTGAGCAGTAAGCACATGAGAGCCCTTGTCGATATTTGTTACACTTGTACGCCATCGTCCATCAGTTGTAGCGCGTACCTGGGCACGTTTTTTTTCATCAAGGAACAGAGTAACCAGAGCACCTGGATCTGCCATACCTTCAACAACAATAGCCTTTTCCGTAAATACCTGGTTTAAAAAAGGTTTCGTAATGTGAGGAGGCTTTGGCACATAAGTTCGTACCTTAAGTGAAACAGGTAACGAGGACAAGCTAATACCCGAAAGAGGATCTTGAGCCACAGCTACAACTTCATAGGTCCCATCAAGCAGCGGAGGAAAGATCGCATACCATTCTCCTGTATAGCGCGCTGAGGCTTTAGCCACTTCAAACCCATTTACGTACAAGACAACAAATGCGTTTGGTGATGCTATACCCTTTAGAGTAATCTGCTTTTGCCGAAAGACGGGTCTCGTATCGGTAGTAATAACAGGCTCAATCAATTCAAAAGGCTGTCGCAAAGTACTCAAGATCTCAGGGCTTACTCCAGATACATCCTCGGTGATAAACATGGGCACCCCATTCCCTTGGATAGTTAGAGATTGGCCAATAGGCGTAACTACCACACCAGGAACATTTGAAATCAATCCTGTTGGATTAAATACAGGCGTATTAAGAACCCCACCGGAAAGATAATTAAGTATCGTAAAGTTAGTTTGAAAACCGTCGAAAGAAAAGCCTGAGACATAGATTTCACTATTTTGACCTATCACAACTGCTTTACCCGTATTGATTACTGTTGGCGTCGTCGTATATTGTGGAACTTGATTAACTTGGGTAAGTACCACTCCGGGGATTGATCCTGTAGGGTTAAAGGCCGGATCGAGAGTTCCTGTAGAAAAATACCGTGCCGTGGCAAAAGACATATTCATTCCATCATTAGAAACGCCAGTAACAACAAGTGCTCCATCTGCATCTATGGCAAGACCATTGATAATGTCCATATTCTGAGAAATAGAAGTTAAGACAGTCCCCGGAAGGCCCATGGAGAGGCCATTCATATTAAATGTTGTATCCAGTATTCCCGTGGGCAAATATCGTGCAATTGCGAAAAGTGTCAGAGCACCACCCACACTTGACGCACTTCCCCC
>JABDCP010000002.1 GCA_013288045.1 Candidatus Babelota bacterium | reverse complement strand
ATTTCTCAAAGACTCAGATGCTGAAGTTAGTATTATTCCTTATAATCCTGCTATTGAACCGATCAGATTATCGCCAGTTGGTTTGGAAAAATCGCAGGGATCCATGGGTAGTTTTAGCATCATACGTATCGAAGTGCCATCTGCACTGGAGAAGGTATATATAGTTTTTGCTCAGGGAAGTGTTGAGGTATCTGCTTACCAGGTGGTAGCGAGTATGGCGTATGCTGCCGGTCAATCCGAAGTGTATGAAGATCTTATGGTTCAAGAGGTTGGGGAATATATGTCCCCAGTGATGCGTCTTGAAGAGGTGTATGAATCGGAAGTCCAGTTAAAAGAGAGAGTGATGGTTTAGAAGTCTAAAGTAATGAGGAAGGTGTTTATGAATGTACGAGTACTCTTTTTAATGCTCAGTATTATTTTTGAAGTAATTGGCGGTGAGAAGAAAATTTCTGTTACCAGCTTTGATGTTGCACAGGGTAATGGTGGACTTGTGGTATGTTATGACCCTGAGGAAAATATTTCACCATGGCTTGTAGATGCGGGATGTAATTTCCTTAAGGCGACAAAGGGCAAGGCTTATACAAAAAAAGAAATTGTGAGCGAGATTGTTGCCGCAATTGACGCTGCCTGTACGGCAACAGGCACTGATGACTTTTATATTACGGTGAGCCATCCTGATATAGATCATTATAACCTTATTCCTGATATTGTGTCTGAGTGTATGAAAAAAGGCCGTGTGCCTAAAAAAATCGTGTTGGGAGGTATAGAAGAACTCTATGGAGCGGACTTTAGAGAGTTTTTGAATGAACAAAGAGATCTGCTAAGAAAAGCGGGCGCCGAAGAGGAAGAAGTAGAAGAGTTTATTCAATTTCCAACTCAGGATGGTAATACAACAAATATTATAGAGTTAGCAGTTGGAAAGAATCTGCGCTATGAAATTCTTCCCGCACTTCAAGCTACAACTGTACCTGAGAAGAATGCTGGCAGTCTGGTAGTGCGTGCAGTCTATGGAACCCCATCATTTACGTTTTCAGGAGATGCAACAGGTGAAACTGAACAGCATATTATGGAGCATGAGCCTGATCTGACTACCACAGCTATTTCTTTAGGTCACCATGGAGCTTCTACAGAAGAAAGTAACAGCTTACCATGGTTACAACAGTTGCAGCCGCAATTGGTTGTAGCTAGCTCAGGCAAGTCACGCGGGTATAGACATCCTCAGAACTTGATTGTGAATCGTGTATCGGGTGAACTGCCAGTGCATAAGGGCAGCTATAGAGCCGTGTTTGCTGGTTCTAATACTAAAGACGTAGAAGATGCCTCTTTCAAAGGATTCTCATCAAAGACGAGTTATGGGTTTCAGGTAACAAATAAACCGGTGTATGGAACTTTAGATCGGGGGAGCCTTACTTTTGAATGGGGACTTGATGATAAGGCTATTAGGTTTGTGCCTACTGCACATCAACAAGAATACAGGGATCAAAAAAGCTGTATTTTAGCAACCTTAACAAAAGTGCCTAGAAGCAACGTAGTATCTCCTGAAAATTTGACATTCTTAAATCTTTCAAATCTTGGTATTGATGATTCAAAGCCGAGGGACTTAGGGTTTCTTACAAATCTGTTTATGGTGCTAACAGAGAAAAGCACTCGAGTACTTAAAAAGTTGTTCTTACATGGCAATGCTATTCATCTCTCTGGAACTATAGTAACACTCTTGATCCCATTTTTAACTAAGTCAGGTAAGGTTCTTGAGTTACTTAACATGACTCAGAACCAAGGCCTGCAAGAAGTAGAGAAAAAACTTTTAAAAGAATCGGCATTATGCACGGTCCTCGTTTAATAAAAGAGTGGTTATGCGATTGGGAAAAATTAATAGGGATGTGCGACATTCATAAGAATGTTGTCCTTCGCTTACTAATAACTCTGTTATTCTTGTTGGCGAAATGAAGGCTTGCAATTTGGTATTAATATGGCTCATATGATCTACTCATCAACGCTGAATCCAAGCATAAAGCAATATTTCAAAGTAGGAAAGTGTGCTTAGAAATAGGCATTAATGCCTACATACCATTCAGTTTCTTTTGGCACATTTCTTCCCGAGAATACTTTACTTGCTCCCCCAAAAACCTGAAGCCAACGCCAGAGCTCAATGAATGCCTCACCGCGTACCTTATGGCTGGTCGCGTTCGTATTTTTTCTGATAAGGTGAGCATCGAGCGGTTGCGTTACGCCAAGGCAATCGATTGCCTTGGATGTACAAAAGTTCAGATGGTCGCATGTTTTATGGTAATTCTCATAACCAATTACGCCACCAAAGCCATGACAGTTTGGCGGTGTGAAGAGCATGTCGACATGCAGAAGATAATAGCTCCAGTGTACGTTAGCACGGACTGGTGTGCCAATATTTTTAATCTGGGCGCCTACAAAAGATGCTGCGACACATTCGCTCGCTCGAAGAACCCCATGCCCTGTTATATCACCTCGTAGTGCTGCCCATCGGCAGGGTTTCCAGATTGCTTGTGCGCCAGCTTTTAACTCATAGTGACCATTATTGCCAAGAGATGGCCTAAATACAAACTGTGGCTTATTGGAGCGTTTTGCCGTAGGCCAGCGAACTCCCGCATACCCTTCAACATAGAAACAGGGTGAAAAAAAATGACCTGTGTAGAATTCAGTATCAAGATCTCCAGCGCCTGACAGGCTTTGTGATGAAAAGGAGATTCCGCAGTTAGCAAAAATATCTTCTGCTTCTGGAGCAATACAGACGAGTACCTCCTCGACTTGAGCTTGAATGACTCGTGCTTCTTGTGTCGTTGTCGTACCTACAACGGATGGCACAATAAAGAGCATAGCTTGATGTGCCGAATCATTGCCAAGGGGAGTATACACAACAGATGAAGCAAAACGTCCTCTTCCTTGATCGGGAAGATTTGAGCCATCTGCATTAAGAATAGGTAAGGCTTGAGCGGTTGCTTCAGGAATCGCCCAAGGCCCGCGTGGTAGTGAACCACTGGTACTCTCAAGTGCTGATACTGGTGTACCTGATTGATTGGTAATATCTTGCTTAGAGATGCTTATGGGATTATTGGGAGGAAAGTCGGTATCTGCATAATTGACAATAGGAAGTGAAGCGGTAGGGCAGGGTTTACAGGTGTATGGTAACTTGGTAAGGAAATCTAGGCGGTAGGCAAAACTTTTTATTGCTGCACCATTAACCGTTTCTATGCGTTCTCCTAAAAACTCATCTATCGTTTCTCCGCCGAGGTCACTCATCCCATTTCCATGACTTGGTAGACGCTTAATACGGATTTTTTTTGCAGGGATTGAAGCACGTACCCCAAGCCTCCAGCACTCATGAAAGCAGTGTTGCACATCTAGCCCTACAACGGCACCTTTTTCTTCATAGCGTACCCGAGGTCCTAGAATTGAGGTTGCTAGCAGAGGGTTCAGTGTGAATGTGCTCGCTGCTACAGTGCTATTTGCAAATGCTTCTTGGGGATTAAAGTTCGCTTTATTGAAAAAGAGTGTTGAAAGGGGTACCTCGCAACCATTATGATTGTAGGCCTGTTTGGCCGACCGTTCATAACCGCCAGCCCAGATATTTATGAGCCACGAGTCATTGCGCGAAATATCAGTATAGGGTTTGTTAAGAGGCCCTCTTTGCAAATCTAGAGGTGTTACAAGCTGACGTGCTTGTGCAGAGAAGTAGATTGCTAATACGATACATATGCGTAGTAAGCGTGTCATGACTGCCCTTGGTAGATCACAGATCTTCAATTGAATGCGTTCTTTTAACATTCGCTTCATTCTAGAAAATCAATTCTCTGGTGTCAAGGTTGCATGAGGCTTTTAGCAGAGTAATGCCGTTGAAGGAGCTCTTTCTGTACGTTAATTAAGATGATTAAGCAAAGAATGCTTACTCGTCGCTGTCGTTGATCATCGACCAGATGATAAGCCGTAGGTTTTCAGGAAGGCCTTTGAATGGTTCTATATGAAAAGTGCTTGTGTTAAATGATTTTTTGGTATGACTCAATGCCTTGAGCCAGGTGTAGTAATGAAGATGCCTATGTAATTCTTTTAGAGCAGGCAGAGCTAGATCTTTCTTTTCTTCAATTTTCATCCGAGTTCCGGCCATGCCCTGTTGAAGACTGGCAGTGAACCGTTCGTTTTGTGAAAGCTCTTCGGGGATATGGGAAAGAGAAAAATCATTTTTCGGATCTTTTGCTCGGGTAAAGAGATCATATAATACCGATTTAATGTAGGTGTGTGTGGTTTCATTAGCAAGGAGGGTATTAAGAGTATGTGCTGCTTGAACACAATTTTTCCCAATGATCTGATATAGAGCTAAAGCAGTTGAACAGGCAGATGTTGCAGTTCCCTCTTGAGTACGTCCTAGGCTAAGAGGATTTTGTAAAGAATCATAGCCCTTCGGGCCAATATGAGCCGATGTCTCTCTATTTTGAGCAAGGTCAAGTTCAGCTAGGAGCTTAAAGAGCTCGCTCTTTGACTCTGGGTTATTCGTTTTCCCCTGGGAATGTTGATACAAGGGGACATTACTTTGTTGCGTCTTTTTGCTGTCAAGCGCATGCATTCGATTCATTAACCCGATAAGGGCGACTGAGAACAAGAAAAGTTTAATTGGGGTGTTTACCATAGTACCTCCCTTTTTGATATTTTTGGCATAGTATTTCTAGTATAGGAGGAAAATTAAAAAAATCAACTACCCTCATGGCGCTGGAAGATCGGTGGCTGCCATTGGGACAAGGCAAATCAGCTTTTTGCGCACTTGTATTGAATTTCTATTAGAAATAGCAGTAGTAATTCTTGTGGTTTTTGCTATACTTGTCAAAAAGAATCAGATAGGGACGCGCCCATGAAACCGATTTTTAAGCTCCATGCACCATTTCCTCCCTCGGGGGACCAGCCTCAGGCTATAAAGAAGCTTGTAGAGCAGCGCAACGGCATTTCAACTCTGTTGGGGGTTACTGGCTCAGGAAAAACGTTTACAGTTGCCAATGTTATTGCACAGCAGCAGAAACCGGTGCTTGTCTTATCTCCCAATAAAACTTTGGCTGCTCAGCTGTATGAGGAGTTTTCACTCTTTTTTCCCGAAAATAAAGTTTGTTACTTTGTCAGCTATTATGACTATTATAAACCAGAATCATATCTACCTGCCCAGGATGTTTATATTGCGAAGGAAACTCAGATCAACAGTGAGCTCGATAGACTGAGGGTTGAAACTACAGCATCGCTGATTAATAGACCTGATACTATTGTTATTGCCTCGGTATCCTGTATCTATGGTTTGGGTGACCCTACTGATTATCGAGATTTAGCAGTACCTCTTGCGGTTGGGCAAGAGATCACTCGATCAGACCTGTTAAGGCAGTTGGTTTTTATTCAGTATCAGCGCAATGATATCGAAAAAATGGCAGGCACTTTTCAGGTGATCGGTAATACGATAGAAGTGCAACTTCCTTATCAAAAGGAGAAGCTGCGTATTGAGCATTTTGGTAAAAAAATCGAGCGTATTCAATGGGTTGATCGTATGCACAATACGGTTCTTATGGAACTTGATAACACTTTGATATTTCCTGCAAAGCATTTTGTGACGACCCAGGAGAAGAAAGATCGTGCCGTCGACAGTATACAGCGAGAACTCGAGATGTGGCTTCCAGAAGTGACGAATCCTCTTTATAAAGAGCGAATAAAAGCTCGTGTGTCGCATGATATAGAGATGATACAAGAGAGAGGCCATTGCCCTGGTATTGAGAACTACTCGGCCCATTTTGAAGGGCGGCTTCCGGGAGATCGCCCCTTCTGCCTATTTGATTTCTTTGGGGATGACTTTTTGCTTGTGATCGATGAATCGCATATAGCTGTGCCCCAGCTACGAGGGATGTATGCGGGTGACAGAAGCAGAAAGAAAACACTTATTGATTTTGGATTTAGGCTGCCATCAGCTGCTGATAATAGGCCCCTCAAGTTTGAAGAGACGGAGACATTTTTTAAAGATGTGATCTTTGTTTCGGCAACACCAAGTGAATACGAAATTCAGCATAGTCAGCCAGTGGTGGAGCAGATAATTAGACCCACGGGGCTCGTTGATCCTGAAGTGTCTATACATCCACGAGAAAATCAAATTAATCACTTGATCGCTCAAATAAAACAGACAAAAGAAAAAGGTTTCCGCTCAATCGTCACTGTACTGACTAAAAAGCTTGCAGAAGAGTTTGCGCACTTTCTTGAGGAGCAGCGTATAAAAGTCTGTTATCTGCATAGTGATATTAAAACACCTGAACGTACAGAGCTTTTGCATAAGCTCCGGTTAGGAGTCTTTGATGTGATTGTAGGGGTTAACCTTCTACGAGAAGGCTTGGATCTTCCTGAAGTGGCTCTTGTAGCAATTATGGATGCTGATATAGAGAGTTTCTTGCGCGATAAGAGGTCATTAATTCAGATTATTGGTCGTGCTGCGCGCAATACAGAGTCACAGGTTATTCTGTATGCTGATCGGGTAACCCAATCAGTAAGGGGAGCGCTTGATGAGACTTCTCGGAGGCGTACTGCACAACTTGCCTACAATGTTCAGCATGGTATCACTGCGGCCAGTGTAAAAAGGGATGTGACAAAAAGCATTTCTGGTATTCAGCAGGCAATCGCAGCTGCATCGAAGCTTAAGCCAAGGAAACAGCTCGGGAATCAAGAAGATATTGATGTCAAACTAAAAGAGCTTGAAAAGCGTATGCATAAAGCGGCTGAAAACTTTGAGTTTGAAGAGGCAATCGCTTTACGCGATGAATGGTTCGAGCTTAAAAAGCGTCTTTAATAAGAGAGGCCCAGGAAACTCCTAGGCCTTATATCTTTATGATGAGTAGGAATCTACTATTCAGCTACTACAGAATAAGTTTCAGAAGCGCGTGGATACATACGTCCTTGTCGTGCGTAAGGAGCACGTTGAGTGCGTGGAGCTTCTACTTGTGAAGACTGAGGGGTGGACGTCCGAACAACTGGTGCAGGACGAGAAGGAGCTTCTTTTGGCTCATGAGGGTGAAGTGAATATTTGCCACCTTCACTTACTACTTGACGATCACCACCTGTGCAGGTTGCTACAACTTCCTGTAGTCGTTTGTTTTCAGCTTTGCATGCTGCAACAGCTTGGTTACATTCATCGACCAGGCGGCGATTTGATTCATTCAAACGGTCTATTTCTGAAGCATTTTCCGGTTTTCCTGCAGCTGAAGCGAGCTGTGCAGTACCTGCTTCAAGTTGAGTTTTAAGCTCAGCTACACGTCTTTCAGCTGAGTCTACTGCAGCTTGTTGGTTGTCGAGAGCTGCTTTTGTAGATTCAAATGATGAGTCTGCAAATATTGAAGGAATGGAAAGTAATAATACTACTAATATAGTGCGTTTCATAGGAATCTCCCCTTAGTTATAACGCTGATTTAACATATCTATTCTTAGACTACTGGTAAATGATTTGAATTTGCAATATTTTATTAAAATTTATTAATAGAAATAAATATTGTGGGGGTGAGCATGGTAGAGAATTTTACCAGGGCGTGCAAGAGAGGCTTCTATCAGAGCTTGCTTGTGATCATATAGTCCATTTAGTCTTATTGCATAATGTGTTTTAATCAATTAACTATTTAGAGAGGATGGTTTTCGAAGGGGTCCTTTTGGTAAGAGTTGAAGAGTTTTGTTGCCCCAGGAAGTTCTCTTTTAAAGTTACAATAATGGCCAAAACAGGGGCCTTTTGATCTTGAGAGGATTTAGCGTAGGCTTAGAGATATACCTCCAATAATAAGGATAAAAATCTATGAAGAGATATTATGGCCTCCTCTATGTGAGTCTCAGCTTAACCAGTTGTATCATTAAGTGCGATAAGGAACTGATCCTTAGGCAGGCAAAAGAGAATCATCTCGTTGATTATGGGAATGCATCACAGTTAAGCAGGGGTGATCTTGGCGAGCTTTTTCTAGCACAGGATTCTAAGGACTCACGACGTGTTCAGATCAAATCAGTGAACCAAATGGTTGTCGGTGATGATTCTGAGCTACGGGGGGCTAGTTGTGGCTATCATGCCTTTCGCAATGGGGTCCTAGCTGCCCATGGACTTATTAACAATGATGGAAAACGTGCAGCCCTCAAATCGCTTTCTTCGCAGAGTCATGCAAATAAACTTTTTGGAACGAAACTGGCCCCTTGGCGTCTTGAGATTGGTAAGATTCGCAATGAATCAACAGCGCGTAGAATTGGTCGAGAAATGATTTTTAGCTCCCTTGCATTATCTAAAGAGGGTGCGGATGCAGATTTTGATCTATTTATGGAATGTACTGGAAGCATTACGCTTCCTACGTTTGAGCATCCTGAAATCTGGGAAGATGGGTTTCATTACAAGGCAACAAAAAAGGAAATCTACGCGGCGATTATTGAGAGGTGTAATAAGCTTGCTGTACATGGTAACAGGCAGTTAAAAGATAAAGTTAAGACTTTTACGAATCGCGCGACTCTCGATGCATACTTTAAGGGAGATCTGAAGATAGATTTTAAGATAGATTTTGAAGGACGATGTTATCGGATGGATTCTCCTGATAATGTGATCGCAAGAGTTCCTCAAGAAAAAAATGGAAGTTGGGTGCAGACTGATGAGATGCAAAAGCTGGTGAAAGCTCAGCGAGGTGATGGTATTCTTGCGAATGAGCCTACGCTTTTAGTTGCTACGTATGGTGAATATCATGGTGGTTGTGATGAACATGCAGTTGCTTCTGAAGAATTAGTGCAGCTCTATTCTTTGATTCGCAACACAAAGCAAGATTGTGTAGGGGTTGTACTTGTCTATCTTCCGGGTGAAAGTAGGCCAGAAAGATCAACGAACTCATTTATGGGAAGAATGTACTCCTACGTTGGCTCATTTTTTGAGCATGCAAAAAAAATACAATCGGGGCAAGACAATGGCCATTGGATAACTCTTGTGGTGAGCAGAGTTAAGGGAAATGTTCGTTACTATGTTCTTGACTCACTGGGTAATTCAAATCGACTTCGCAATGAGCGAATAAATGAAATAATTGACGCATTTGATGGAAAGAAAAGCTTACCAGGGTATGACTGGACGGTTGATCAAATCTCAAGGCAGTACAAAGGTAATGTGAAGTCCCAAAGTCATGCAAGATATAGCTGGACGAAAATTGGTCTAGGGTTAGTTGCTGCAGGTCTCGTCTCTTATGGAGCATATGCGCTCTATACTCATCAAAAAAAGAAATAGATCCCTTAAAAGCTTTTTGTGAGCAATTACCAAAGAGGAGCTACCTGTTTCATGAGGAACATGTGGCTCTTCTTAATTAGGCAAAAACAAAAAGAACTTGTATTGCTTATAATATTATATATACTCCCGTATATTTTCTAGGAAGGAATTGAGGGAGATATGATATACGTAAGGCTCTTTGGTATTGTGATCCTATTAAGCATAGGATCAAGCTTATGTGCGATGCAAAAAACTTTGAAAGACTTGGCACTAGACGCTATTCTGCACGATGATACGGGCGGTCTCGCTTTAGCAGTTGAGGAAAAAGAAAATGGATTATACGCACATCCTTTTGAGATAAGGCAACTGGTAAAACTTAGGCATCTTAATGAAAACTTAACGGGTTTCTGGCAAACTATTCCCACAGCGATTCCTTTGCTTAAACGAACGGATAGACATACATTAAGAGGACTTTCATTTTTGGGCACCTCAAAGTATGCAATGGCAGCGACTAAAAAAGGTTCGCTGTTCGTATGGGATACTGAAGAGATAAAGTATGACGATGGCGGCAGAGCGGTTCCTGTAGCTGTTCACAGCACAGGTCATGATGAATTATCGTCAATGGCGGTAAGCGTTGATGGAAAGTACTTTGCAACGGTGAGCGGGTCCCAAGTAGACTTGTGGATGGTAGGCATGTCGATTGCGCTACCCTTTGGTTTGAGAGGGTCATGTAAGCACCGAAGAAGAATTTGTATGGTGTCATTTAATGGGCCGAATGCCGCTATGGTCACTGGAGATATCGAAGGATACATTTATATTTGGAATCCTGACGATTTTGAAAATCCCGAGAAGGTTATTGAACCATATATTCGCTTTAATGGTCCTGATTGTGACTCATTTAAGAGAGTTCTTGCCTTACGCCTCTGTTCAGATGGGAAAACGTTCTTATCTGCTGGCTATACACCCGTTGGTGGTTGTATGCTACCGGTGATAAGAATCTCAGAACGAGCTACCGGAAAGTGTACAAAGGAAATAGTGCTTGATTGTGAGACGATTATAGGTAAGGTTTCATTTATAGATGATACTCATGCTCTGACAAGTTTTACCAGTGGCGACCTTCTTATGACCGACATAGCTCTTGGAATCACCCGAACAGTTCATTTTGAAGATCTCCTCTCTCTTGAAGCAAGTGTTTTTAGTGATGATGGGCGTCATTTATTAACTTTAGGTAAGGATCACAGGGCAATACTTTGGCAATGGGGGAAAGATTATACATATGAGAAGATCAAAGAGTTTAAAGGTGATGGGCTGATAATGAATCATGGTGCATTCAGAGCAGATGGAAATGTCTTCCTTATGGGAAGTAGTATTGGTGCTCTTGATATGTGGTCAGTAACACAAGAGTATAATCAGTTGACATTGGAAATGGCACAGTGTCTTACAAACATTACCAATCTGGTCACCCATCTGAACGCCTATCAAAAGGAAAGTTTGAACGAATGAAAAGAAATTTAAAAAAATATTACTAAATTATTGACAAAAGGGGTCTGCTTTGGGTAGGCTAGTAGTAGATGGTGGCGAAAGAGCTACCTTAAAAATAGCTGTGGTGTGTAGGCTTTCCGGAGGTACTATTGTTTTTTCGGTTAAACAAAAGCAAACGCATTACAGCTTTTTGGTATCATATATTTTGGTTGAGTTCTTGAGAGGATTCGACTGATATTTTTTTAACCGCATGCCGGTACTGGTGTGCAAGGAGAATCGTATGAAGAAGATACTATGTTTGGTTGCTGGGTTACTTACGGTAATTGGAGCGGTCAATTGGGGTCTTGTAGGTCTTTTTGATGTTAACCTTGTCCAAAAGTTAGTTGGAACAATGCCTCAGGTCGAAAAAATTATCTATATCCTTATAGGGATATCAGGTCTTGTGTCTGGTGCATTCTTGTTTCAAGATCATGGTCACCAAGACTAATTCAGCAGCTCATTAATAATGAATAGAGCCCGCTCATTGCGGGCTTTCTTCATTTCTAATAATTCTTGCATTTCATCTTAAAAAAGCCTTACCCTAGATAATAGGGGAGGAATTATGAGGCATACGATTGCGATAATCGGTGTTGGTGCGGTTGGCTCTGCAGTTGCGAATGCGATTATCGGTCTTAATATTTCAGCAGATCTTATTTTACTTGATAAAGATGAAGCACGGTGTGCAGGGGAGGTTCGTGACCTTTCTGATACGCTCGGTTTTTCACTAACGTCGCGTGTTATTCAGGGAACGTATGATGAGATAAAGAAGGCCCATATCGTTATTATGTGTGCGGGTAGGTCTCAAAAACCTGGCGAAAGCCGGCTCGCGCTTCTTGAAACCAATAAAGACATTCTTGATGATGTGCTTGGAAAGCTTGCTGGGTTACGCAAGGATGCTGTTGTTATTATGGTAGCAAATCCTTTGGATGTTTTGACGTTTTGCACTCTCAAACAGCTCGATATACCTCGTAAACAGGTTTTTGGGACTGGTACGTACGTAGATTCTCAGCGACTTAAGCAATTATTAGGTTCTGAGCTTTCGATTTCAGAAAGGTCTATTGAGGCTTTTGTCCTTGGTGAGCATGGAGATTCGCAGGTTGTTGCCTGGTCTGCTACACGTATAGCAGGTAATTCAGTAGAGCAATTTGGGATTACTCCATTACGACAGGTAGAACTTGGAAATCGAGTAAAGCAGATAGCGTATGAAATTATTGAGTCTAAAGGGGCAGCTTTTTTTGGTATTGCAGCGACAGTTGCCCGTTTGTGCGAAATGGTATTGTATAATACCCGCCAAATAGTGCCTGTTTCATGGTATCATGAAGAATATGGGGTATGTATGAGCTTGCCCATGCTTCTTACGGAGAAAGGGATTGAAAAAACAACTCAGTTTGCTTTTACAAAAAAAGAGCTTGAAGAGCTTGAAAAATCTGCTGAGATCTTACGTGCCTACCAGAAAATCTAATGCTAAATTTATTTTACACACGAAATCTACAACTCTCTTGTTAAAGAAGACTTGAAATGTGCGCTATGATCCTTTTCAACGATTCACCCCACATTTTTTAAGAAAATCAAGGATATCGCGCCGAATTGTTTGCCAAAATATTTCAAGCTCTGCATCAGTGCCTTGGAAGTGTGGATCTGCCAGGGATGAGTCTGAGCGCAATACCCATGAATGATCCATAAAGCTTATATGACGAGAACCAGCATATACCTTCACCGTATGACCATTCTTTGTTAATTGATCGAGTGTTCCCCTTTCTTTTTGGTACGCTGTTCTCTCTTCAGATAGGCATAGTAACAAGGGAAAGTGCATATGACGCGGATAATCAAACTCGCCGTCAATAAAAACAATACACTCTTTCACCTGCTCAGTAGTAGCGTGTGGAAGAAGATGGGTTGCCCCGGGTCTAAACACGCCCGATAGCCTTTGAGAAAGCATCAGTAATGCGTTGCCACCCATGGAATGGCCTATAAGGCAAATTTTGTTGCATGCTATTTTGTTTTCAAAGAGGGTGCTTTGGTGGTGTTCGATCCAATTGAAAATAAAGAGGAGATTATCTATAATTCGCGCATGTTTAGAGAAAGATCTTCCTCTAAGGAGTGCTGGTATCTTAGTATCCGTATCGAGTTGATGTTGCGGTGAGATAACTATATATCCATGGGATGCTAACTCTTCAGCAATCATTGCATAATCAGTTGCGGCAACAAAATTGCCATGATTAAGAAAAACAAGTGGATGCTTGCCGGATGCTAGCTCTGAAAGGGGCGATGGCTTACCGTATCCCTGAACTACTAGAGGGGGAA
Organism: Candidatus Babelota bacterium; assembly: GCA_013288045.1. Lineage (GTDB taxonomy): Bacteria > Babelota > Babeliae > Babelales > Babelaceae > PRDV01. The sequence goes on along the minus strand of JABDCP010000002.1, from coordinate 126,454 downwards.
ATTTCTTGGGGGCACGCGTTTCTAATACTTTATTCTGAGGGATATGCTCTCCTTGTGCAGTTGGAAAGTATATATGCAGAGGGATGGGTCGGCCCTGCGGGTAAGGAGCTTCACATCTCGTAGTATCAAAGAGCTCAATGCGGTATAAGCCGACTGTGTTGCTACCGGTAGGTTGTAATAAGGTCGATCTATTCGTTTTCATAGTTCACCAGCTTGCCTGAGCATCACGTATTCTCTGTCATATATCGGTTCCACATGCTAATTACGCAACAAGTATAAGCCTTCATTTTTTTTCGCTATGATTATTTAATTGGGCTAGCCATACGGTAGCTTCACCACAATCCTGGTCTTGGGCGGTATGAGAAATAATCTCAAACTGATGCTTACTTAGTAGCTCTCGGTAGCTCTGTACGCTCAATGATGCATGGTAGAGCTTTTCGCCGCCATTCTCGCTCCATATCTCATCCTCTTGATGGCCAGAGGTAAACATCAAAATGCCTTGTGGACGAAGATGCTCGGCAAAAACTCGAAACATGCTTTTTTGACAATCCTGGCTTAAATGAAATAAACTATGCCAGACGATAATGCCATCAAAGGTCTCACCAAGAGCAAGAATTCGCATGTCAGCATGTATGAATCTACCTTCAGGAAGCCTTTCGCGAGCAAGTGCAATGAGCTTCTGACTGCCTTCAACTCCAGTTACCTGAAGTCCGCGACTGATTAAGTATTGTGTAATAGGCTCACCCATGCCACAGCCTACATCAAGAATATGAGCGCCAGGTTTTAAGAGCGAAATGAATTTATCAAGATAGGGCTTCTCAAAAAGTTCTCGAGATCGATGCTCATCAAACCAATCAGCAATCTTATCGTATGTTTTAAAGACATCATTTTTGTTTGCCATAGGTACCTCGCGATAATTTTTAGATTCCTAAGTAAGCTAGCCGATCATCTATTCCTTCCGATATACCATCGGTAGAGGTAACTGCTTGCTGCTCCCAAGAAATACCCAGAAAACAATACGCTTACAGGAGCTTCGAAAAAGATATACCAGAAAGCTGAATCAGGATGGGTTGCCTTAAGGTACCCAAAAGCATACTTTATGCAAAAGAAGAGCATCAAGGTGATAAAAGTAGTATACGTTCCGGCAATTTCGATAGATCCTTTATTAATCACTTTTATAGGGACCTTCTGAGTAAGGAAAAAACCTACAATGTATCCACAGATCAAAGACATAAACGTAAGCACTACAGAGGTCTCAGATAGATTCAATCGATAGAGTACGCCAAAAATAAGAATCGGTGTAATAAGCAATCTCGGTACATATACCACACGCTTGTGCATGGCCATAATACCAATAATGAGAAGATAGCAAAGCACTGCCCAGACCCATACTGGAGTGCCTTGAAATGCGGACAGGGCAGGTTGAAATCGACTCATACGTTACCTTAGCTATACAGTGTATTCTTCTTAAATGCCATCACCTAAGTATAGCATAAGCTGATAGGATCGTCATGGTCCTTCATGCTTTACACTTTGGTATGCTGGCCTATACTTTGAATGTAACATGGTCTTAGTTATACATGGGATTAACTTTTCTGCAACGTGAGCTAGAGAATTTTATGGATGAGCCTTTATACGATATTAGTCGAGTAAATCCTCGGATTATTCTTGATATTAAATATGCAACAGCGGATAATTTTGTGGGAAAGCCAATCTACACTTGTGCTAAGGCATATCTCAGAAAGTCTGTTGCCCTGAAGCTTGACCGTGTGCAACAGAAGCTTGAAAAAAAAGGTTTAGGGCTCAAAATCTGGGATGCATATCGGCCGTTTTATGTGCAGCAACTTTTGTGGGGTATTGTCCCCGATGAACGCTATGTTGCAGATCCTAAGAAAGGATCAGTTCATAATCGAGGTGCTGCTGTGGACTTGACGTTGGTAGATGCTCAAGGATGCGAACTTGCTATGCCGACTGCTTTTGATGATTTTACTAAAAAAGCTCATCTTGATTACGAAGATCTCCCAGAGGAAGTACTTTCTAACCGCAAACTCCTTGTCGCTGTCATGGTAGCTGAAGGATTTACTCCGCTAGCTACTGAGTGGTGGCACTATAACGATAGCGCCGCTGAGGCCTATCCTCTTTCATCTACAACTTTTGAGGAGCTTGCTGCTCAAGACCCTTCTTAACTTGGTCTGAAAGGCCGGTAAGATTCGATTCCCCTTCAAGTCGGGATACTTCTTTACCATTTTTCATGAGTAAGAATGCAGGAATAAAATTAATATCATAGAGCTCAATAAGGCTATAGAGCTTGTCTTTGTCAATTTTGTAGACATTAAGAGATGTCTTATAGTCCTCCGTTATCGTGGTAAGAGGACCTTCCATTTTTCTGCAGGAAGGGCATCCGGGTGCATAAAATTCAAGAAGCACCGGCTTTGGTTCCATAAGTACACGCCCAAATTCCTTTAGGGTAGTAATATGCTTAATAGACGGATGAGGTATGACCGGAGGGGTATACGGATTTGAAGAGAGCAATGGACGCAACGTGCTATCAAAACCCCATTTTGATAGCCAGGAAAGGGCATCCATACCAGCTTTATTACCGTCGCCCGTAATTGTAGCGATTTGACGATACGTTGGGTCAGAGACTGTTCCAGCTGCCATGATACCTTCTAGGACAGTATTTTGGCTACGTGAGCACTCTTTAAGGGTTACGCACCCATCTTTGGTGATATCTAGCTTACCTTTGAAGAGCTCAATATTTGGCGTAAGCCCTGTTGAGAGGAAGATGCAGCTTGTCGTGAACGGGCTTGTTTCATGAGTAACCGTATCATAGAGCATGATATGGGTTATTCCTTTTTCATCTCCCACTATTTCTTTCACTTCTTTATTATAGAGGACCGATATAGTTTCGAGTCCTTTAATCTTTTCTTGCATGCTTTCATGTGCAGTCATACGCGGACCAGGTACGATGAGTGTGCTATGACGGGCTTCAGGTAAGAGCTGCAGGGCACGTTGAATTGCTATGTCTCCCCCTCCAATAATCACCGCATCCTTGCCATGCGCATAGGAGCCATCACATAGTCCGCAAGAGAAAAGCCCTCTGCCCCAATAAGTCTGTTCTCCCTCAATGCCCAGCATTCCTTGAGTTGAGCCAGTGGCTATTATAACGGTTAATGCATAGACATGGGTGCCATTATTAAGAGTGAGTTTGTATGGCCATGAAGTTACATCGAGATCATCAACTACAAGAGGGACTATCAGCGCGCCAAATTCACGTGCTTGATGTTCTAATTTCTCCATGGCTGCTGCTCCACTGAGTTTTTCAAGGCCAGGCCAGTTTTCAACTACTTGGGCCTCGGCTAATTCGCCACCAGGTTTCGGCCCTTGGAATACTACAGGTTGATATCCTGATCGTGCAGGGGGTAGAGCGGCAGCAAGTCCTGTTGGACCGCCGCCAATAATAGCGACAGCAACGAGAGGAGCCTTATGAGAGACCAGGGCAGAGATCTTTGACGAGTCAATTGGGCAAAAAGGAGGCGCAAAAAGGGTCGAATATCCAAGGAATGAGGCGATGATCAACTTTCCTAGTGAAGGTTTCATGATGCCACCTTATTGTATCGCTTTACATAAAGCATGTAATGATTTTTCCATCACAGGAATACTCTTTTCTAGTTCTGCAATCTCTTTCTTCAGTTCAGAAATTCGTGCCGGCCGAGAATGAGGTGACTTCTGCTCATACTCATGAGTATTGCGATTTTCTTCAAGTCGTGTGAGCTCTTCCATTGCCTTACGTAGATGGGCTTGAGTCATTTCAAGTCTTTTTTGCGCAAATGCACATTTAGTACTTGGACTCAGATTCATGTGATCTGCGTAGACCAGGTGTGCTAGAGAGAATATGCCTATAAGCATGACTAGTTTCTTCATCAGATATACCCTTTTTTTATATTGGCTTGCCTTAATCTTATCTTAGCAAATAGCATATGATAAACTCAATAGTTTTTCAGATTGGCATTAAAGCGTAAATAAGAGTGATCTTGTGGGCATTGTTTGATGGTATATACTAGACTTATAACATGCATGAACATTATTCCTCGGAGGGGTCATATGCTGAAAGCATTATATGTGGTAGGAGCTGTGCTCTTGTTCTTTATCAGTGCCTATATTCTTCTTAATAGAACGAGCAGTTCAATCATAGCTCGCCCCTGTATTTCTCAATTACCTCAAATCCACGACCTCTTTCCGACTACTGAAGGAGGCGTTGATGATATGGTTACTGCTACTATTGCTCGCACCCAGAAGTTTCTTGATCAAATATGCCCTATAGATGACAATTTGAGGACTTTTGATAACACGCTTGTTCCATTTGATAGGGCTTATGAGGAGCTTTCTATAACACAATCTGCTATGTATATCCTCTCCGTAGGGAGTTCTGATGAAAAATTAAGAAAGGCAGCAGAAAAAGGATATTCTCGTCTTGAGGAATATGCAATTGATGCCCTCTTATTAAATGAGAAATTATTTCGAGCTACTCTTGCCTACCAACAAAGATTAGAAACAGAAAAGCATGAATCGCTCAGTCCTGAACGGCTCTATTTTTTGGATAAGATTCTTAAGGAGTTTAAAAGGAGTGGTCTACAGCTTTCAAAAGAGAAGCAAGAGCGCGTCAGGGCTTTGAAAAAAGAGTTATCCGATCTACAGATAGCCTTTGATACGAATATATCTGCCTCACGACGAACTATAGAGGTTTCAAAAGATGAATTGAAAGGGCTTGATGATGGTTTTATAAATTCTTTTAAGCGCTCAGAAAATGGATCCTATATTCTTACAGTCGATCAATCGCTTGTTTCAAGGGTCCTTGAACGATGTCTTGTTGAGAAGACACGGAAGAATCTCTATCATGCGTATATGCAAAGGGCTTACCCTGAAAACGAGAAGGTATTAGAGCAGATACTAGCAGTAAGTGATGAGCTCGCAAAAATCCTAGGCTATACCAGCTCTGCACAGTATACTTTAGAGAATCAGATGGCCAAGAACTCTGAAAGGGTCGATGAGTTTCTTGACGTTATGCTTAAAAGGGCCTATCCAAAGGCGCAAAAGGAGCTAGAGCTTTTCTTAAAAGATCTTCCACCCTCAGTCACTCTTAAAGATGGCAAGATTCAACCTTGGGATGTTCCCTTAGTTTATGAATGGTATAAGAGGAAACATTTCCAAGTAGATGAAACAAAAATTGCTGAGTATTTTCCCCTAGATTATACCCTACCGGCTCTTCTTAAAGTCTATGAAGAGTTTTTTGGTATCTGCTTTACAAATATGAAGAAGATACATCTGTGGTATGACGATTTGCAGGCCTATGCCGTATATAAGAAGGGGCACTATCGTGGTATGATAATTCTCGATTTGTTTCCAAGACCACATAAATATACTCATGCAGGCTATGTGAGAATAGTTCCTGCGCTTGAAGAGCCAGATGGCCGCATACTGCCAGGTGTAGGGGTACTTTTTCTCAATTTTACCGCTTCAATGCCAGGTCAGCCGACCTTGCTTAAACGTTCTGAAGTTCGAACTTTTTTCCACGAATTTGGCCACGCCATTCACTCACTTCTTGGAGCAACTGAATTTGCAACTACTTCAGGAACTGCTACAAAGCAAGACTTTGTTGAGATGCCATCACAGATGCTTGAGCAGTGGTTGTGGGATCCTCAGATTCTTAAGGCAGTAAGTTCCCACGTAACAACCAAGGAGCCCCTGCCTGATGAGATTATTAAAAATTGTATCGCCAGCAAGCACGTGGGAACAGGGGATTCGATGCTGAGACAAATATCTTTTGCAAGACTTTCTCTTGATTACTATCTTGGGGGGCAGAAGCCAGTTGAGGCACTATGGCGCTCAGTAACCGAAAGAATCCGTCCCTACATCGTTTCCGATCCACTTAATAAAGGGTACTGTTCCTTTGTGCATCTTTCAGGCTATGGTCCGAACTACTATGGGTATCTCTGGTCGGAGGTATTTGCTTTAGATCTGTTTGCGCAGATTAAGCAGCATGGGTTACGAAACCCTGAGATTGGCGCAAAATACGTGAATGAAGTGTTAAGTAAGGGCGGCGGTACCGATCCAGAAGAACTTTTGAGAACGTTCCTCGGACGTGAACCTTCTACTGATGCCTTCTTTAAGGATTTGGGCCTTTAGACCAAGGTTGGTGCATCATGAAAGATCCAGGATTTATAAAAGGTGCTGCGATGAAAAGTCTCTTTAAGCAGAGAGTGCTCGAGGTCGTATACTCAATACCTGAGGGAACCACCCTAAGCTACAAAGAGGTGGCAGAGCGCGCAGGGAGTCCCCGAGCTTTTAGAGCTGTCGGGACGATCATGAAACATAATAATAATCCTGCAATTCCATGCCACAGAGTTATCTGCTCTGATGGATCCCTTGGTGGTAATAACCGAGGCATTGAAAAAAAGAAGATACTCTTAGAAGCTGAACGAAAAACGTACAAAGTGTTAGGCTAGAGCCTTAGTTGCAGTCGCAACGGGTAAACCCTACGCGCGGTAATTTTCGGTAGCCACCATGAATTGAGTAGGCGAGCGCACCATCTGAGTCAAACCTAAAGTCCGGTGTTGGTTGGCAGCTTAGCGTAGCATTGAGCAGTAAGATCATGATGCCTAAGATACTTTTGTACGAGAGCATTTTCATAGCATGTCCTTTCTTTATACGGGTAGTTCGGGTAATACTTCCGCAGCAGCTGCAGAAGGTCTTGGTACATTGTACATCGTTGCAAGTGAGACAACTACCTGTGGGATATACACATTTTTTGTAACTCTTTTTTTCATGCAGGTTCCTTTTTGGTAAAAGATGAGTGGAACCTGGGTATCATAAGCAAATTCGCTGCTATGAGAGGTGCCTGTAGTGTTCGCATCGAGCATAACATAGGGGCTGATAGCATAAAAAATCTGGCCACTGCGTCCTTTATATAGTTGCCGTTGCATGTACCTATCAAGATCATAGGCCTCAAAGGTTTCCCTGCGAAGTTCTTCAAAAGTCCAAGTCCTTCGAACACCGGGTAGGCTCTGTATATAGTTCTTAATCAGTGCATAGATGGTTTGTTGCATCGCTTCAGTTAATGAGGATAGAATCGATTGATTCAGGTACAGTTGAGGTTCTTTAAAATGTTGCACTATTCCTTTGATACCGCATTTATTTTCGATGAGCAGATTAATATGTTCGATGATAGTGGGATAGTTAAGGCGACGAGCTAACGAGAATCCCTGGTTATTAAGAATCTCCGGGATAGGGGGTGCTCCATGATCTGCTGTGAGCACAAAGAGGACCTCCTCTTTGGGTACCTTTGCATATACCTGGGTCATAAACTCTTTGAGCTGATGATCGATATGGTACAGTAGATCTATCACATCTTTACTTTGAGGGCCAAAAGTATGACTTGTTTTATCAAGAGTACTTAAGCTCAGGTACACGATTAATCGATCAGTCTCTTTTCCCGTGTAGTGGGTATTGATGCAGGAAAGACCAAGATCAAGAAGGAGCTGATTCGATTCGGGTGTTTTTGAAAAGATTGATTTGTAATCCTTCGGCTCAATTGGCAGGGTTTTTCCAACTAACGATTTTTCAAGTGAGCTATAGCGGTAATTGTCAATCTCTTTGAATGCATAGGCAGGACTTGAACAATCAAAAAATGGTTTCCAGGTGACTTCAGTTTTTTCTGCAAGGTTCTTTTCCTTATTAAACTCGATGACCCAACTAGGTAGTTTCTCAAAATAAGCTTTGCTCGACGTGAACGAACCGGTCTTGCTATCAAGCCAGAGGGGTTTGCCCAATTTGCCTGCGAGCATGATTGAAGCTCTACTCTTCAGCGATAAGGCCCATACTTCATTGTGAGCATGTGGATATGAATGCATCATACATTGATCCGCAAACGTATCGGCTAAGAGATTTTTTGAAGATTTTCCATTGCAATATAAGCTCCCATCGGGGGCAAATACCGCTGATTGAGGCCTATCATCGCTATCGCATCGAACTTTTTTCCCTTCTACATCGTACCATAGGTTATTGATAACACCATGAAAGCTGGCATAGGTTCCTGTCGATAGGAGCGCATGCCCGGGAGCAGTAGCTGGCATACTTTGATCGTAGAATGCGTTTACGTAAGAGATGCCTTCTTCTGAGAGAAATTTAAGACCTCCTGTTAAAAAGGGATTTAACTTCGGGATATAGTGTGCCGAAAATTGGTCGATAATAATAAAGACCATGAGACGTGGAGCTTTTGCTTCGACCATGCTGTGCATGACCGTGATGATACAACAGAGAATATATTTCTTCATGAATTTCCTTTACTATCTCTCTCTTGGTTAGTGTACCATTGTGCTAAAATGGCAATCAACAGTTTTGATTTGTTGCTCATTGAAATTAGGCGAGGAGCTGGTGGATTAAAGCATTGATTCGGGCGCCTTCAAGCTTTGCAGTAAACCCTTGTGTCACTGGGCCGCAAGATTGTATGATGTCCTCTGAAAAATATTCCAAAGTTCTGGTTATGCTAACTTAGGTATTGTGTGTGAAAGGTATGAGCGATAGCGGACACGTTTTTGTGCTTGCCTTGCGATAAAAGTAGCGATCTACGACATTTTTTGGTATGCTTTTCACTTATGGAAGCACTCGGGAGTTTGGATGAAAAAACTGCATAAGGGAATAGTATTACGCGCGCCATCGGTGCATAGAAGTACCGTCACCTTGTTTGATGACCAATTGGGTAAAATAGAGGGGATCCCTGGTCGTTTTGGGACGTTATCCCATGGTGCTTTAGTTTCCTATATGCTTCAGAAGAATGGCACGAGTTATTACTTACAAGATATGAGACTTCTTGAGATGCCTCTTTCGTGGGCTCAAGATAACTTTCTTTTTTTTCATCATGTGCTTGAATTGTGTGATTACTTTGTGCCTTGGGATGTGCATTGTGAAGCCCTTTTTAGATTAGTGTACGTATTGTACACAAATCCTGAATCGGTAGGTACAAAAGATGCCCAGAAGCTTTTTCTCACCACATTTTTTAAACGGGTTGGTATTCATCCTGAGCAGGGTGATGATACCATTGAGGATTGGTTGCAGGCTTGTATAAATGAGCATCCTCAGGTGCTTTTGTTCAGAACTGCAGGGTTTTTAAAGACATTGGAAGCTCATGAAGAACCTGCCTAAGTATCTTCTTTTTGCAGTCCTGTTAGGACACATTGGCCCACTGCTTGGCGGGCTCGGCCCTTTCATGTCGATTTTCAATACAAAGTGGGAAGGCAAAACATTTGTCCAGTTAGTTGAAAATGATATTGAAGAGCTTAAGAAACGTCAAGAAGCTGCGGAAAAGGCTCATGCTGATTACAAGTCGTTGCTCGAAACTACTCAGAAGAATGTAGCAACGCTTAAAGAAACGATGAGTAGGGTTCGGGGAACCGAGCTTGAGTATACAAGCCAATACATGGTTGTTGTTAATAAGACGGCACTCGTTCTTTCCGATCTTGTTCAAGTGTATCACGATATTCAGGTACTCTTGCAAGAGCATATGAAGGCACTTGAGGAATATAAGGAAGATCCTGAGTTTAGTAAAAAGGGGTTACCTCTCGAGCAAAAATCGATTTATTCTATCGAGGATTTCCAAAGGATTATGAGCATCGTCTTGCGCTATGATAGTGAGCTGAAGAATCTTACCGAGCGTCGAGAGAAAATTAGTGCGGATATTCTTGCTCTCAAGAAAAACTTGGAGCTTTCAAAACAGAGTCTCGCTGAAAAGAAGCAAGAACAGAAAGAGCTTAAAGAACAAAAGCCTGAGCCTTTACCTGGACGGCAAAAATTTACGTTGAAACAGCAGGGGGCGATTCTTGATGCAGAAGACCGGCTCCTTACCTATACACGGGATCTCACCGAAGCGCGCCTAAAAGAAGCTGACATACGGTTGCAAGTTGTTGAGTTTCAGATTAAAACCACAAAGCTGCAGCTTGATACCCTCCTACGGCAAGAGGATCATGTTCGACAAGAATTGCGCATTGACCGAAAAGATATTGAGCTCGCTCAAAGAAAATTGCGCCAGCAGATGCAGGAATCAAGTAGATTACAAGAAGATTATAATCGTCGCATAGAAGGGTTAAATCTTTTACGACAAAGTGAGCTTGACCAAATTGCCCTTGTAAAGCAGCGAGCTTCTTTGAATGACGAGACGCTCGACAAGATATATGACTGGTCGTTTCGTCCCGTTTCAGTACTAGAATGGAGGGCGCTTTTGGAAGTTGGGCGTCTTCATGATCATATTGCATTTGAAACTGACGTCTTAAAAGAGATCTTTCAGGCGCGCGTTGAACAAGAAAAGGTGAACGTAACTGCTCAAGAAGTAGCGAGTTCAATTATTCAAACTTGGGAGGCGGTAACGAATGGAACTTTTGATGGTTCATCTGATTCTCTCAATAAAGAAATAAAGAAATATGAAAAGCTGCTTGCTGACTTAGAAAGTTCATTATCTTCCCTTGAAGATAAGCACACTGCTGCGTCACGGCTTCTTGCTCAAAATAGTGCTGTTGCAGAAGCTATTCAGGCACGCCTTAAAGAGTTTATAAGTCAGAGGGAAACGATTTTCAAGGGTGATCCAGCTATCTATTCTCGTCTTGGGGAGGTACTTAAGAATGAAGGACAGATCGAAGCTCAGAAACGTAGTGAGCTCATTACTCAGCTCATTGAGCTTTACACCTCCTTAGCACAACAGCGCACCCTAATCACCAAAAAGATAGATATGATGATTCGAGTACTGCGCTCGAAAGTGCAAGATAAGCTGGTACCACCATTGTGGAACGGGGTAAAAAGATTTGTTCCCGATCTTGGTCGTTTTGTTACCTACCTAGTTACGCCAGGTAGACTTCATACAAGTATTGAAGATGTACGGAACAGCCTGACTTCCTGGAGTATAGGGTTGCTTACTCACCCGCTCTCATTACTTGTGGTTGTTATGTATCTTCTGGCTATCATAGCTCTCTATACGCTCTTACGCATGTATCTTCGCGAGAGTGGGATTCTTATTACGCATTTTATGAAGCCTGAATATGGCTTTATTTCGGTTATCGCTGGACTACTTGGGCTCTTAGTACAATTTATTGCTGACCATTTAGAGGGAATTTTTGTATGGTCTATGTTGCTTCTACTGGTAAAATATGCAGCGACGACCTATCTTGCAACGCTCTTTTATCTCTTTTCTATTCCGTTTTGGTTGTATTATGTACATCGATTTATCAGATATGCTAAATCGGTTAATATGTCACGTGAATATCCGTTAGCAAGTAAGAAGTATCATGAGCGATTCTTTTGGATATTAGCTGTATTTCTCTCGGCTACTGTTATTCTTGTCTTTTTCAGAGAGGCGATGGCCCGCGTGTTACCCCAATCAGATGCGCCACGAATTTTGCTTGCTATTAACTTTATCGTGTTCCAGGTTTCTTTGATTTTCATGATTAGTCGTGAGCAGATTCTGCTTCTTATTCCCCGACATACCTCTTTGGGAAAATGGATCCAAGAGCTGGTTGATGATTACTACTATCTCTTTTTAATAGGCATTATCTTTATTATTGTTATGAGTAATCCCTATATTGGGTTTGGCACTTCGTTTCTGTATCTTATTGGTCGTATCTTACTCATAGTGATCTTGATTCCTCTGGTAATTATGCTTGATAATGCGCTTAAATCCTTTTTAAGCTCCTTCTTCTTTTATTCAGATGAGGAAGGTCGTTTGAATGACCGCTTTCCCTATGCACGTACTTCATATGGGCTTTTTATTATCGGTAGCTTCCTTTTCTTAAGTATTGCTGCGCTTATTATGGCTGCCAATGTATGGGGGCTCAAGATTGGCTACCAAGAAATTATCTCCTGGTTGCGCAAGGAATGGTATTCGTATCAAAGTGCTGAAACGGGTGTTAAGGTTGCTGTCAATTTTATTCATTTCATAAGGGTCTTTTTCTACGTACTTATTGGGGTTCTCATCGCCTTTCTTATTAACAAGTTCGTTCTGCGTAGAATGTTTGATTTGCTCATGGTTAATGCTGGTATACAAAGTATATTTCTATCACTCATACGGTACGTCATCGTATTTGTTGCCATTTTAATAGGACTTCAAAGCATCGGTCTTGGCAGTAATTCGCTCTTCATATTTTTAGGTACCTTAGCAGGTCTTGGGGTGGCAGGTAAAGAGGTCATAGCTGATTTCATTGGCTATTTCTTGATCCTTATGCAGCGGCCATTAAAGATCGGTGACTTTGTACGTATTGGTGGTACTGATGATAAAGGTGATCTGGAAGGAATTGTTCGTCATCTAAATCTCCGCTCAGTGATCTTGCGTAGAAAAAATAGTGTTACCGTTATCGTTCCTAACTCATATGTGTTAAGTCGCCCGCTTGCTAACTGGAACTATTACCGAATGTACTTTGCTTTTGATGATATTTTGATTACCGTGCCTTATAGTGCAGATCCTGACAAAGTTCGTGAGATCTTCTTAAAAGTGCTTGACGATAACTATGAAGTGTTGCGCAATCCGGCACCAGTAGTTAGATTGCAAGCCTTTGCAGAGAATGGATTTGAATTTATGGTGCGTGGCTACTTAAGTCATGACAAAGTTTATGAACAGCATGATATCGCTTCTAATATCCGTCTTGAGCTCGTGCGCATCTTACGCAAGCATGGCTATAAGGTTGCCGTTCCGAGCCGTATACTCAAGTTGGTTAAAGAGGGCAAGGAAGAGTTTGTAGAAGCAGTTCTTGACCAGAAGAATGACGAATAATCTTTAATCAAGTCTTCCAAGACCTTTTGCTTTGCTTTTATTGAACATATAATAAAAGAATATGAGCGAGCAGGTCAGATACACACCATTGAGTACAAAACTTTTTATCAGATATTCTGAAGAGTAGGTTCCCGTTTTTAACAGCTGCCTCATGGCCTCAAATATAGGGGTAGTAGGTAGCATGTTGCTTATCTTTTGTACGGGCATTGGGAGTGCCGAAACTGGATAATATATAGCGCTAAACGGTGAGAAAACGTATCCTATAGTATAGAGATAATCGGTAGCCTTTGAGCCCCAATAGATCAAAAGGCCACTTATGAAAAAGCCTATGAACCACGCAGACAGGAGTAGGCACATCATAAAGGGAATAATACTCCAGCCAAGATCAAACAGAGAGATGCTATATAAGAACCATACTGTAGCACCACTGGTGATGATCACCAAAAAGAGATTAATAATGCCAATCCCGAGCATAGCACATACCCATTCAGCCCAGGTAAGTGGTGTAGAAAAGAGATTGATAATATTTTGGTCTAAGACCTCTTCATAGAGGCACTTGGCCGTTTCTATGTTAATTCTAAAGACGATTTGCCAGAGCACAAGCCCGGTAAGCATCATAGCTGCAAGATTGAGCTCATGCGCGATATTCTGTATCCATATGCTGGTAATACCCCAAATGATAATGTTAATAAAGGGCCAATAGAGCATATTAAAAAGACGATCAAACCGGGAATAGCTAGTAAGTACATGACGGCGTATGACGGCCATAATACGATGCATCTTCATACTGATTCCTTAGCGATAGAGAGGAAGTAATCATTCAGGTTTGGTGAATGAATGGCAATCTGTGTGTAGGTAATACCTTGTACAGCAAGTTCCGCTAGCAGACCTGCAATGCCCTGTTCATCTATTTCTACGATGATGCTCTTTTCAGATGTATGAAAGATGAGCCCCTGCATCTGAGCATAGCTGGCTAATGCAGAAGGATCTTCTGTAGTGAAAATGACCCGGGTTCTCGCTACACTAAATGCAAGGTTGCGTGGTGTATCATTGGCAATAATGTTGCCTTGTTTAATAACGAGTACTCGGTCACAGATCTGGGTAACTTCTTCCATAGTATGTGAAGTAAGCAGCAGTGCAATCCCATGTTCTTTTTGTTGTTCCTTAATAAACGTCCTTGCTTCCAGAGCACTATCGGGATCTAGGGATGCTGTTGGCTCATCTAAGAGAATGATTTTAGGTTGGGACATAAAAGCCTTGGCAAGCATAACACGGGTCATCTGCCCTGATGATAGGACGCCTGTCTCTCGATCGGCGAGGTTCCACATACCAAAGAATTTCAGATATTTTTCAATTCGTTGAGCCCGTTCTTGTGAAGGGATACCGTATAATTGTGCGTAGATATCAAGGTTGGTTCGCACTGTGAGTCGCGCTGGCAGTTTCACATAGCTACTGGCAAACGATACTCTTTCTAAGATAGCACTTCGATGGGTAAAGAAGTTCTTCCCAAAATAGGTAATTGTTCCCGAAGTGGGAGTAAGTACGCTTAGGAGCATTTTAATAAGGGTTGTTTTACCTGCACCATTGGGGCCAAGAACTCCTAAGGCTTCTCCTTCAATCAGGTTAAAGCTCATTCCATTTACTATGGTAATAACCTTATCTTGCGAAGTAATCGAACGTTTTACGGGGAATTGCTTAACGAGATTGTGTACCTCAAGTACTGATGGTCTCTTCATACCATAAGTATAGGCTTTGTCTGATTACTTGTCATTAGGCTAGACTAAACTTTTTTCAAGAATGATGAAACGGACTTCTGAGGGGTGTCTTTCTTAGGAGGCTGGGCTTCATGTCTCTTTTACAAGGATTGTCTCGGAGGATATATGGTTAGGCTCGATTTTTTATAGCATAAAGAATATCTTCAAAAAATTGATCAGATTTACGTGAAGAGCCGTATATGGACCCGTACGCACGGTTCTGTGGGGTGGGGTACGCCTACCCGATTAACTTTTGCATGTGATGTAATTTGGAAAATAAGACCCACCCAATCCGTCATACAATCCTTACGCTTTTTTCAATCTATTGATATCAAGAACAATTTTTTAGTAGGATAGTATGGTGCATATACTATATATGTGCTTACTATAATCAAATCTCATAAGAGGGGAGAATTGAAAATAGCTGAAACCATCAGTTAGCAGAAGGTATACTAGTATTTTAAAAACAGATTTTATCCACCGGGGAACTATAATCCTCACATAAAAGGAGCAGAAATGAAGGCTTTTTCTAAATTATTAATAACAGGAATTCTATTAGTTGGGTTACCAGTCATTGCAGGTGATGAAAAAAGTAAGCCCAAGGAAAAATTTTTTAAGCAAGTCTATAATGGTACGATAGCGAATTACGTTGCACCAACTACAGAAAGTGGTTCTGGACAACCAACCCCAACACCTATAACTTTTCAGCTTTTTGAAGACGGTACATTGCTAATAATTCTCTACTATGCCACTTATATCGGAACTTGGAAACACTGTGGAGATGATTACTACACTTTCTGCGCTACTAACAATATAATATCTTTTGCTCCTGTTCCTCCGATCGCAACATTTGAGGTACTGAGGGGTCAAATATGCTTTAAGCGACGCGGTCAGACTGCCCAGGTAAATAATTTTGTAGCAACTGACTATTCAAATCCGCAGTTAACAGATCTTGTACAAGAGCCGACAAACCCAACTTTGCCATACTCAATTCAGCTCTACCGTCAAGAGTGCAACTAAGTTTTATTTCATAGCCAGAAAACCCCATGACTTGTTAAGCCTGGGATGAATGGCAATCCTTAGAAAGAGTTGTTTTTTGAAGAGGCTAACTCCTGCTGGCAATTGCGTTTGTTTGCAGTAGGAGCTCAAGCTTCTCTTTGGATAGCACTGTGCGCTCTTCGTTTGGGGGATATTCCTGTTGAAATACTATGGTATTATCACCCATTTTTTCTTGTAGTTCTTTGAGGAAGGCTACAGTTTGATGGATATGATAGTTTCCAGCATACATAATTTGCTCATCTACCTCTTTATGCTCTAAAAAGGGAGTAAAGATATCTAACATCCAGCTAACGTTTATAAATGGAAAGCTATACTCTTTAAAAAATTGTTGTTTTTCGAGCAGCTTCTTGAAACGGTTGGTAACCACGTTAACTACTTTTTCCTGGAGGCTAGGGTCAAGCTTGGGAAAGACTTGCACATTTGGCCCTAAGAGATTAAAAGCATAGGTATATATAATGTCTTGGATGGTGTACTCAGAGAGCTTTTCGTTTCCAGGCTTTAATGATTCAAAAAAATCCATAATTTTGTCATATGCGCTAAGGGCTGGTGCCAATCGAGATTCTATAATATCTTGAATTGCAGTAAATAATTTGGGTGAAAGTACTGTTGGAGCTTGGCGGAGAAACTGATTGTACTTTCTCAAAATTTTACTCTGATCTTCTCTAAAAGAGGCAAATGAATACTTGTTAGGATCTACTTTTCTTCTATGCAACGCTATTTTAACATAATTTTGTAGCACATCCTCGGAAATTGGTGGATCGCAAACGTCCCACAGCCTGCTGTGCCTTAGATCTGCTGAGGTAAAGAACATATTTTTTGATACATCAGACTCTTTTAGACCAGCCATGAGAAACCTCAATTTGGTAAGAACCATGGTTTCGGGAAAGCGCTGAGGAACAACTGCGGGCAATTTTTCTTGAAAATATACAATACCAGTAGGCTCGATCTCTAAATTGATTGCGGTGCTTCCTGGATTACGTGACCGTAAATATTTAACTAAAAGATCATACTGCTCCATATCATGTTCATAACGCTCGTGACGATCTCCTAGGAGAATATTTGTTCCTAAGTCCTTGATGGTGATCCTATACCCTGAAATGATATAGGCTTCAATGTGGAGAGAGAGCCCAACAAGAATGAAAGTAGCAAAGCACATCATAATGCGTTGCATCGGCGACACTCGTTTCATGTTATAACGATTAGTCAGCTTTTCAACCCAGTTAGTCACGATAGCTATGAGCTTTGATTTATATATTCCCCATGCCGTCAAAGCAAGCCCTGCAAGCTTAAAAAACTCAAAATAGCCTAAGCTGAACAGAAAGAGAAAAGCTCCTGTGGCTAAGGCGAGACATCCCTGAAGTATTGGACTCCAACCTACTGTTAGTTTTTGAGCTTTTTTCACAAAATTGGCATCAGGTGCGATCCCATTTGAGGTATGCGGTGTTTTTTCAGTATGTTTTCTATTAATAGGCATAGTATTCTCTTTATAAGATTATTACTCTTCTGCATGAGCGAGCATTCAAGACGCTTGAACAAAAGCGAGACTGGAATGACTGATCCGATCATAGAATCGGGTTCTTTTTACCATATTTGCAGATTTTCTTCCGCGGCGGCCTTAGCTTGTTGAGTAAGCACGGCTTCAAGGCTCAGATATGCCTCAACAAGAAGTACATCAGATATAGGTTATGTCTTCTTATTTTTTTTTTCGTAGGTTCTAAGAAGCTCAATCATGGACGGTGTCTTTTGGGGATTCTTATTATAATATTTGCCAGTTCCTTCGGCGAGAACTTTTACTCTACTCCCTTTTGAAATTTTTTCAAACTTCTCTCCAAAGGATTGTGATTTTTCAAGAAATGATAAGGCAGTATCTCCGTTGATATCCTTTATTGACGAATCAGCGCCCTTTTTAAGTAAAAACTCGACCATTTCACTATCTCCCTCTTGTGCAGCATGCATTAAGGCGGTTGCTCCCTGCTGATCGCGATAATTTATATCAGCACCCTGAGCTAAAAGAACTGTTACCACTTTAAAGTGGTTTGTTTCTGGTTTGGATAATACATGAATATCCGAAGGAAGCCCGAGAACCTCAACATAGCGTACCGTATGGCCTTTAACGGCTAGCATTAAAGGAGTCAAGCCTTTATCAGTTGTTTGGTTTGCTTGAGCTTTACGTTCAAGGAGGAATTCTACCATTTTAAAGTTGCCACGATGGGCTGTATCCAATAATGCAGACCTATTATCCATTTTAGGATCCCTATAGTCAACAGGGACACCTGCTTTTAGTAGTTTTTTTACCCCTTCAACATCATTCGCTGCTGCCTTTAACACAATGTCTGGTTTTTTGATGTTAGTTTTTAATAGGAGAGTTTGCACGTCACCAAACAGAGTTCCCCCTGTCATGCCAACTAATCCGGTGCATAGTATATAAAATTTGTTCATTTCTGATCCTTTCTATTTTTACTTTAGCCTCAGAGTCCAAAGCCCTATCGTCAACGATATAAAATTTATTTAATAATCATCTAAATATTTTTATTTAGAATGCCTTTTATAACGATTAGTGAGCTTTTCAACCCAATTGGTTACGGTAGCGATGAGCTTTGATTTGTATATTCCCCAGGCTGCCAAAGCAAGCCCAACAAATCCTATCGCAAGTTTAAAAAACAGAAAATAGCCTAAGCTGAACAGAAAGAGAAAAGCTCCTGTGGCTAAGGCGAGATATCCCTGGAGTATTGGACTCCAACCTTCAGCTACTTTTTGAGCTTTGTTCACAAAATTGGCATCAGGTGCAATCCCATTTGAGGTATGCGGTGTTTCTTCGGTATGTTTTCTATGAATAGGCATGGTATTCTCCTTTATAAGATTATTACTCTTCTTCGTATGTATTAAGTATAGAAAAAAAGCCCCATTAATTGCAATAATATTATTAAATTTATTTGAAAAAGATTACTCATTGTCTGATGACTTGTTTCTGTGATAACCACGAAGCGCATCATTAGTGGGTTTCGTGGTACTTGTATAGATTTTTCCCCGCATTTGGGCGGTTAAACTTCAGATGGGGACTCTTTTTGTTGATTGTTTAGATACTTTGTACTATTTAGGTTGCTTCCATTTTACCTCTGCGCTGGGAAGGCCCCTAAATTTATTTATGGGGATGAGAAGCGCAAGATATTACCTCGGTTCATCGAGGTAATATCTTCTAACAACTCTTGCATTTATCTCATTTGCTGGTAATATCACATGTGAACTGTAGTGATTTTTAATAATCAAAATAGTGCCAGAGCAGCCTCGCCTCATGATAGAGACCATAATGCTGCGAAAAATATCGTACGAGTTGGGGCATCAACTCTTGGGTTAGGTGAGGTAAGACCAACTTTGTTGGCTATCGCTGTTTGATCCCAGAATCCCCGGAATTTATTCCTGGGCGAGTATGTCAACTTATGGGGGAGCTTCCTCGGTTGCTTGACGAACCAATATAATTCGAAAGTGCCATTAGTAGGACCAAATCATCAGTTGTGAGGGATTTTTTTATTCAAAGTATTACGACTGACTATAGCCCTGAATAACCCAAGGACGGTCAAAATCAAGATGAGGATCTTGAATAGGTTTGTGGTTTACAAGCAATTGCACTTTCTTTAGTTGGATATCAGATTCTCTCAGGGTTTTTAGAAGACCTTCAATAATCATGAGCTTTTCATAGGTACTGTGCTCTTTTTTAAGAGGACTGCGATTAAATGATATATAGGCAGTTGTATTCTGCATATCAAGAAGGACTGACTGTACCGTGACGTTCTTAGTAAGAAGATGCTCTTCCTCTAAGACTGAAAGCCATCGTGAGACAATCTCTGCTAAGGTGTCTTGTAGATTTCCTGAGTAAATAACCTCTCTATCTTCTTTTTCAAAGCGCGCTCCATCCCAGTACCAGATTCCAATCTGTTTGTGATGAGCAGCACGATGCTGAGATCCCTGAGAAGAGGTTTTGTGTTTCGGTATCTGTATAATGATTAACTTATTATAGAACCCATAAAACAGCATACCAATGCCAAGCATAGCAAAGCTCAGAATGAGAAACCTTAGAAGTAGCTGGTTATTATTTTGAATATTCATGATGTGGCGATTGCTTTGATTGCTTGAGCTATGAGTGGAGCGAGAAGTTTTCCTTGATTTTTGTGCAGTATGCCGATTTCGATGCCCAGTGCTGGTGCCATGATACCCACAAGTGGTTTATAAGGAATTGCCATTGGGGGTGTGCATTGTACGTGGTATGTTTTTGAGGATTCACTACAGTACGCGTAGGCTAGTGCGCCATACTGTTTCGTTTGTGCAAGTGAAAGCTTATAGGCTTGGTCATAGGGAAGAAGTTCAAGGCCAGGCCCTTTCTTTACCGCAAAATCGGTTGCAGGATCATAGAGAAGGGTATACCAGTAAAGGCTAGGAGTCTCTGTAGTCTGTTGAAAAAAGTTAAGACTTATATAGAGATTGACCCCAAGGCGATTTGCAAACGTGATATTTTGAAAGGGCTCAACCGCTTCTCCAGCAAACCGGGTGAGTATAACCCGACATCTGTGAGGTTCGGTTTCTAAGAGCTGCTTCAGCTCTTCAGCGCATTGCATGGTAAGTGACCGTTCATAGGTGTCATCAATAACTCTTCCTGGATTGCGGGCATCTCCTGCCGGATCGATCATGACAGTAAAAGGGGGCTTTTCAGGCACTAAAGGAGGACGAAGTGTCTCAGAAAAGAACGACCAGGGGAGCACCTCAAGGAAGATTGTGCAAGCTATGAGGAGGAAGGATTTTGTCATGATTTCTAAGTATGATGTTTCCAATAGTACCAGTATTAGCATACGTTTCGTACGTTGAAAGGTCAAGAAGCAAAGAATCTTTGAAGCTTTTAAGATTGCCCAAGAGAGTATGAGTGGGTACACTAGGAGTACTACACCAAAGGAGCTCGATGAATAGAATTCGATTATTTCTCTTATCATGTCTTATGCTTATGGGGTCTCATACGTATTCGATGTATAAGGATCCCGAATTCCCGGTTGTTGTTGAGAATACTCTGACAAGAAAGATCCTAGTATCTTGGGTACTACCTTCAGGAAAGAAATACACGAAAGTTATTGTTCCGGCTAAGAAAAGTGAGATAACGACCTTCGATCGACTGGGTGCCGATGCTCAAGTACGTTTTGAAGTGTATGGTACCTTCCTGGGCTGGACGGCAACTCCCATTGAAGTAGATAAGGCTGAACTTTTAAAACAGGCCTATAAAGCTGGCATAGGAGATGATGAGGCATTGTGCATAACCGTTTCTCAGTCGACGCTGTTTTTGAGGGTTGTATTTTCAAATATCCCTTGGAAAAAAAATGGGCTCGAGCCAAACTCGCTACTTAAGTATTTTCCCGTGTTTGATTCCTACCCTGAATTGAGAAAAATTCTCTCAGAAGAAAAGATACTTGGCTTTGTCTCGTATAAAGCTTGTCTGTATTCTCAAGATGATGGAACACTCATGGCGACGGCAGAAGAAATCTATAGATACATACTTTCAGTTGAACATGACTATGATCAAACTACACTAAAGAATGCGCTATCATTAGTAAAAGAGCGTTGGCAAAAGGACGTACGAAGTTCAGACAAGAAGAAAAAACAGCGAGCACAACGAATAGTAGCACTTGCTCAAAAGGCCTTTAAAGGATTGGATCAAGCGCTCTATGAAAGAAAACAAAATGGACCTGTCGAACAGTTACAATGAAACATGAAGCGATATCTTTTCTTTCCTAGATCTTCAGTTCATGTATTGCTGCACAGAGTCAGAGCCTTTTCCAACGTAGCAAAGCTGATTGCACTATGAGATTTTTTTAAATATAGTATTACGTGTACATATGATCAAAAAATCCCATTCGAAAGAACGCCATGAAAAGACTAATATTTGCTCTCCTGAGTTGCACCACATTCTCCCAATACCTATGTTCAATGATGGATGTGCTACAGCAGCAACCCTCACTTATAGAAACACGCAAACCTCTCACCTTGCAACTCATAGAAGAAGTGAAAAAGGGAAATCGTGCCGCTGCAAGGGAACTCGTCAAAAGCGGTGCACTTATAGGTGACGATGATAAGTTGCCAAATGGTCGTTACTCAGGCTGTAACTCATTTGAATGGGCAGCAATTAGGGGTGACGAGGGCTGCATGAATGATCTTCTTGATGAGCTTGAAAATAATACGCCTCCAAAGAATCCTCTGACTAAAGAATGGATGATTATGCATCCAGATAGCAAGTATAAAATATTAAATGAAGAAATTAAGAAATATCGGGTGTTAATTGTCCCATTTATGAGTCGTCGGAGCTTTGAAAGTACATTTGAAGAAGAGAAGCGACTCGAAAGAATAAGGGGATTTCTTACGAGTCGTAGCGAGTTTCAAGGCGCACCGAATATAAAACTTTTTATGAGAAGAGTTTTACATAAAGCTGCGGTTCAGCTCATACGGGATAGACTCTTTGCCTACGCGCAAGCTCTGGGAAATCAAGAACTTGCGGATGCTCTTTTAGCTACTGGACAAGTCTATACGAAACCCCTAGAAAGCAGCAGGCCAGATTCACAAGATTTAGTGACGTTGCTCATTTCAGCAATCGGGAGACGAGATCATCGACTCATGAGAGCCTTAATTGCGATTGGTGTTGATGTAAATAAGGTAATGCCAAACAGGTGGACTGTTTTTGGTGAGACGTGGAGTCCTTTGGAAAGTGCTGCTTACTCGGGTGATCCAATCGCCTTAAAGATACTGATCGATGCGGGTGTTAACATTGAACGTATAGGTAGTTTCGTTGGTGGAACAGCTCTTCATCTTGCTGCCGGATATCCTGCAGCTCTGCAAGTTCTTTTTGAGGCCGGTGCAAAAGTTCAACGTGAACTAAAGGGTAATAATTTTCGTCCTATTGACTATTGCCGTGACAAGGAAGCCTATTTTGAAGCACTTGTTCGATCAAGTGTAAAAAGCTATACGGGCGAAATTAAACCGGATCAGATGGTGAACTATTTGCTCGAAGAGGCAAGAAAGGAAGCTTCCCTTGAAGAATGTTATGCAGATCTATTTCCTCATACTCATGCATTTGAAGAGCGATATAGAAAAATACTTGTTTGCACTCTCTAGAAGTGATTTCGGAATGCTGTAGGTTTGAAACGGCATTCTCTCAGTATCAGGACGCTCCATTTGGAAAGATTGGTGGCATCTTGTGATCAATTCTCCGGTCTAATCAATTAAGAGGGACCCGAATCGTTTGCGTTTGAGGTCTTATTGTATTGGTATCCGCGTATACCTAATTATCTTTCTACCAATGATAATACAGAAAATCATGACCTGTTGGTAAATTTGACAAAACGTCATTATTGCTGTATGATTTTTTATATGAATATTGACAGAATGGCAATTTGCTGAAAGATACAACAACATGAAAAGATTACTTTTTGCTCTTCTGAGCAGCATAACACTCTCCCATTATGTATTTTCAATGGAGAAAACGCTACAACGACAGTCTCTGGTCGATGCGAACAGACATCTCACTCTTCAACTCATAGAAGCAGTGAAAAAAGGGAATCGCGATGCAGCAAGGGATCTCATCAGAAGAGGTGCCCTCATAGGTGATGACGATAGGTTGCCAAATAGCCGTTTCGGAGGTGTCAATGCATTTGAATGGGCAGCTATACGGGGCGATGAGGGTTGTATGAATGACCTCTTAGATGAGCTTGAGAATAATACACCTCCCAAAAGTCCTTTAACTACTGCAACTTCTTCCATGCATCCAGATGGGAATTATAGGGTCCTGAATGAAGAAATTAAGAAACATCGCGATATGATAATTGTTGTGCTGAAACGCGAGTACCTTGAAAGTTCTATTGAGGAAGAAAGTCGACTGCAAAGAATACAATGGTACCTTGATAGTCGAGCTGACTTTGTAGAAGCGCCGAATATAAAAGGGTTTCTGCGAGGAGTTTTATTTGCAGCTGAAATTCAATTTATAAAAGATAAGATCTTTGCTTATGCTCAAGCTAGCGGAAACCAAGAACTGGCAGAAGCTCTTTTAGCTACGGGACAAGTTTATGCAAGGCCCTTAGAAACCAGTAGGCCCGATTCATCTGATTTAGCGAGTGTGCTCATTGCAGCAGTCGGAAGACAAGATTACCGGCTTATGAGAGCATTGATTGCATGTAGAGTAAACGTAAATTTACCACCTCCCCGATACGGCGTTACCGCTTTAGAGCATGCACTATATCGCGACGATCAAACCGCCGTTAGAATATTACTTGATGCTGGTGCTAAAACTGACTCGGGAGATAGCAATCAAGGGCAAGTAGCGCTGCATATTGCTTGTTCCCATGGATATTCCTGTATTCCAATGCTCTTAGAAGCGGGTGCTCCAATTCAACGAGAGTATAGGGGTCATCATCGCCTGCCAACCGATTATCTCAATGATGAAGGAAAAAAACTTTTTATTGAGTCGCTTGTTCGAGCAAGTGTCAAAAGATATGCTCCGACAAAACAACAGGCTAAGCGTGCGCTCGTAAATCTGTTCTCAAGGATGGAAATGCTCAACAAAGTTGTTGCCTTTCCTCCCTATGTTCTGCTGGATATCCTCTCCTTCAAGGAGGTATGTTACAATGATTTACTTACCCTGTCTCTATACGATTTAGCGCACTCGTTTGGGGAAATTGAGGTTTTGCTCCGTGAGATGCCAAAGAGGAACGCTTGGGAAGTACACGAGATAGATAGGATGTTCAATAGATACTTCAAGGTTTTTTTGCTGGAGATGAGACCGGATGCGATTAACTATCTTCTTGAGCGCGCAAAAAAAGAAGAATCCATTGAGGAATGTTATAAGACACTTTTCCCAAATGAGGGCTCATTTGAGGAGTATTATAAAGGTACCCTTAGGTTAGCTCTGAAGAAATTGCGCTCGGAAGGCTCGACATCAAGCTCTGCTACAAGCTCAGATAATTAATTCTAAAACAAATGTATGAATGATTAGTTACTGAACACTAGGCGCTAACTATCTGCAGCAGTTTCATATTCAATATGCGAAGTCTTTTCCCATCTATGATGCACCAATATGATAGGTGGGACTTTAATCATTCGACACCGAAAAACCAAGTACTCAGTTAAAGAACAGGATTCACTCAGACAGCATGAAGAATCTTCAAGAAATGGTTGCTTCTGAAGATGCTAACTTAACTCACCTGTTAAAAACTTCTTCAAGAAGGTAAGTCTCGTGTTCCCCTTAGCGTTGCGCAGTGCAATGGCAAGGGCTTTGGGTTGTCCCACAAAATAACAGACTTTTTTTGCTCGGGTGAGTGCGGTATATACTAAGTTGCGTTGAAGCAACATAAAGTGTTGCATGAAGAGGGGGATGATGACCGCAGAATACTCAGACCCTTGGCTTTTGTGGATAGAAATCGCATAGGCAAGCACCAACTCGTTGAGTTCGGTAAATTCATATGCAACAACTTTTTTCTCACTAAAGGTTACATGGATCTCTTTATCTTCGGTGTTGACGTGTGTAATAATCCCAATGTCACCATTAAAGACATTCTTATCGTAGTTGTTGCGAATCTGCATGACCTTATCATTTTTCTTAAAGGTTGTTCCTGAAAAGGAGACCTTTTCATGCGTAGTATCAGGATTGAGCATTGCTTGAAGCATATGGTTTAATGAGACGGTGCCTACAATGCCTCGATTCATAGGAGTTAAGATGATCGTATCATCAAGAGAGATACCCGTTTTTTTAAGACTCCCAAAGAGAATCTGCTTTAAATGGTTTTCTATCTGCTCTGGTTGAGGCTCTTTAATAAAAAAGAAGTCTTTCCGTGCATCGGGAAGGAATGTTGCAGGGAATTCACCCCGATTGATCCTGTGGGCATTAACTATAATAAGACTATTTTGTGCTTGCCTAAAAATATGCGTAAGCCGTACACAAGGAACCTTGTTGCTTTCAATAAGGTCCGTAAGAAAGGCTCCAGCCCCGACAGATGGTAACTGGTCAATATCTCCAATAAAGACAACATGTGCAGTTGCAGGAACCGCTTTTAAAATTGCATTGGCAAGAAAAATATCGATCATCGAAGATTCATCAATGATCAGAAAATCGAGCTTCAATGCATGAGTCTCGTTATAGGTAAACCCCATAGTGCGCGGATCGAACTCTAAGAGGCGATGAACTGTCATAGCAAACTTGCCTGTTCCTTCGATGATTCGTTTTGCGGCACGACCAGTAGGAGCAGCGAGTTTATAGGATTTATGCTCTTCATCAAGCAGTGAAAGCAGCTTTTTAATAAGCGTTGTTTTACCTGTACCTGGTCCACCGGTTATGATGGTCACTTTGTTCTGCAAACAACTGAGGATGCCCCGTTGTTGGTCTTCATTGAGCTCGATTTCTCCTTGAGAAGGAGTTCTCAGCTTCTGATAAATAGCATCGATATTAAAGGTATGTGCCGAAGGCCGATCAAGAAGTGTAGTGACTTTAGCAGCAACCCCTTTTTCAGAATAATAAAAGCTACTCAGTGTTATGTAATGGACCTCTGCTCCCTTGACCGTATCGGTCAAGAGTACAATTTTATTTTTATTGTAGAGGGTATGAAGAGCTTGCTTCAGCAGATGCTCGTGAGATTGAGTAAGCTCAAGGATTTCAAGGGTCTTAGCTTTAAGATCAGTAAGCTCCACATAGAGATGTCCTTGGCCAGTTGCCGTACTAATTGTGTAAAGGATCCCTGCTGCAATACGCTGTGGCGCATGTGCTTCAAAGCCGATCTTCTTTGCTATATCATCTGCCGTTTTAAATCCGACACCCCATATTTCATCGGCGACACGGTAGGGATTCTCAATAAGAACGGCCATAGATTCATGGCGATATTTTTTATAAATGCGTGCTGCAAGGCCGGGAGTGATATCCTTTTCTTGCAAAAAGACCATGAGGTTAGCGATCTCTTTTTGATCTTTCCAAGCGATGCTTATTTGCTCTATGCGTTTGGTGCTTATGCCAGGTACTTCTTCAAGGCGGTGAGGCTCTTCGTCAATGACTGTGAGGACCGGTAAGCCAAAATGATTTACAAGTTTTTCTGCATATGTAGGCCCAATACCCTTGATGAGTCCAGATCCGAGATACTTTTTAAGCCCGAGAATCGAATTTGGAATAATCTGGGTGCACTGTGAAGCCTCGAACTGTTTGCCAAATTTTTGATGAAATACCCAACTTCCCCTGAGTTGTACTTCCTGACCAGCTTGTGCATGGGGAACATAGCCTTTTACGGTTATCGGATCCTTACCTAAAGATTTGATGACGAAGACGGCAAATCCATTTTCATCACTTTGGAAAAGGAATCGTTCAATAGTTCCAGATATGAGCTCCTGCTCTTGCATAGGCTAAGCGCCTTTTTTCTGGGAGGAATATGCTTCTTTAGCTTGGGCATAAGCTTTTGGGCAACTTACGATAAGTGCAGCAAGAAAGTTTTGAAGATCGGTGGTAAACACATAGAACACCGAGAAGCTGGTCACATCGTGGTCATATGTTTCAGTTTCATTCCCTTTATCATCCCATTTAAGAAGAAGACAGTCAGGACGATTGTTTTTTCGGCAATATTCTTGAAGTAGCTTAATCATGAACTGTTGAGCTCCTCGAGCATCAGCGAGCATGATGTTATTAACATGTCCGAAGTATTTTTTAACTTGGAGAAAGAGCTCTTTAAACTCCTCTTTTTCTGAAGCAGTAAACGAGGATTGTTTAGCTTCATAAGCAATGAGCGACTTGATAGTCTGCTTCTCACCCTTGAACATGATGTCAACAGATTTCCCTTCACGGGGGTCTGGATCGCCATTTTCATTGAGCTTGATTTTTCCCTCATGAATATTTTTAATCTCTTTGATTAACCAGAGGGTACTTTGCACTTTTGTTTTATCAAAAACCCCAGCTTTGCCATCAATTATTTTTAAAATGGGATCGGTAAGAGGTGGTTGCTTTGGAGCAGTTGCTTCTAAGCAAAAGAACGCCATGTAAAGGATAAGATTAAGAGTAAGGTGACGTGTACCATTCATAAAAGTCCTTTTATGGTTGATTATTCAAAATTCTATGCCGACTCGTAGTCCAACGGTATAGGTTTGACCTATGCCTTTATTAAAGACTGTGGCATCCATGTTTGCACATACATACCAATCTGTTATACATCCACTCCTTACTATACTATCATAATAGCCTACAGAAGCAAAGACCTTACCCTGATGAGCAGCTGGACGTGCTGCTTTGCTTCTAACGAGATGTAAGTGGAAAGGCACGATGGGAAGAAGTGGTTGTATATAATCATGACCTTGGATCCAGTAGTCAAAGCCTCCAGAGAGGTCCCAGTGCTCAGACTTGTACAAGAGTTGGTAGTTCATTTGAAATCGAACTCCTGGAGTTACCGTTGTTCTTATTCCTACAGGGAATAATGTTTCTACGATGAGCTGATTAAGCAGCGCAAGGTTTTCTCCAGCAAGGGCTGGGTCGCGCCAGTTTCTGTCAAAATCACTCTCTGTTTTTTTAATGAGAAAAAAGCGACTTTCACGGTGTGGGATATATACTTGGATAGAAGTGTAGCCATGCATACTCAGGTAATCATTTACCTGGTAGCGCCAATCGATTTCAGGACCCAGGCCAAAATGCTTTCCGTTACCCATGGGTGAATTGATTAATATTGTTGATAATCGATCAAGTACATCTATAGCAAATTCAGTGCTTTCTTTCTTAATAACTGCGTTGTTTAGCTCAGGAATAGCATTATTGCAAAAGAAGACGTTAAAGAAATGTTGTAGATTTAATGGAGGGATAGGCATATCTGGAGAAAATTCGCCCCCGATTAATCCACGCTTGAATGCTTTTGCCGTAGGAATCGTAACTTGAAGACCGAACCAGAGGTTCTGACATTCTTGCCTTACAGGATGTGCAAGAAGGCTCAGTCGGGCATCACCCGTCCCAAATTTATCACTGACCAAATGCTTTAACCCAAAGCGCATGACTTCATCACTTTGAGACGTACCAAGTTCTCCAGAGGCTCCCGTGCTAAAGAAAGGATTCTTTTGAATGTTCTCAATCTCTTGGTCGGTTAAATAGAAATGCTCAAGGAGATAATAAAGGGGTATACGCCCGCAAATTGTCCAATTATCCCAATGGCGTGCAAATCCGAACATAAAGCCAGCTCGGTACTGACGAAATTTGGTTGTGCTAAAGAGTCCTAATATGTCAGGAACATTTTCTACACTCGTAAACTCAACATTCTCGATCTCATTAATAATATTTTCATTGTTGAGATCGAGATACGAGCGTAAAAAAGGGCTGTCTTTAGTCAAGTATACTTTAGGGGTATAGTTAAAAAATAGTTCAGTTGTGAAGGTCCAATAATTATTATAAAAATAATCAGGGGTCAACGAGGGTAAATCGAGAAGACTTCGAATCGTTACAGGCCCTGTCGTTTTTCTATAAATGTCTTCACGAAGGATAGCGACGAGATTAATCATGGGAGGGCTTTCCTCAGGACTGCTTGGCGGAGTCAAAAAACTCAAAATCACATCGGTGGGGAAGCAGCCAGGAGCTCGTACAGGAGGGACAGGAGCTTGCAGTTCTATGAGAGTATCATCAAGAAGTGCAGCTATATCAGGGTCAAGCTCTTCACACAGAAGATGAAGAGGACTCGCCCCTGAGATTCCCAAAGCAACAGATAGATAGAAAATTGTTTTCTTCATGCATTTTTTGTTTTTTTACAGATGCTTTTTGACAGTATCAGCAACTCTGTTTTCGCTATTTTCCTACTGATTTTTTTAGTCTAGACTAGAGTGTAGCATCTTTTTTCTACGAGAGCGAGATGGGGCAAAAATGTTGCTCACGCACGGTAAGTGCCATACATTCTCATACGTAGGCTGAAGAAAGTGTTACAGAAATATGTTAGGGGTTTTGTTCTAGATAAGGGAGGTACTATGCTCACACAAAAAAATCAACCACCCTATTTTTGCGTTGAAGGTGGCATTGGAGCTGGTAAATCGACGTTCTTGAAGGTAATTAATACCTTTTTAAACGCTCAGGTTATTTACGAGCCACATGCAAAATGGCAAAATGTCGGAGGAGAAAATATTTTAGAGCGTTTTTATAATGATACGCCCCGATGGGCATACACATTCCAAACCTATGCGTTTGTTACTCGGGTAATGGAACTTGAAAAAGCTGCGCTTACCAATATGCAGCCATTCCAAATCTCCGAGCGGTCAGTATTTTCCGATAGGTATTGTTTTGCGAAAAACTGTTACGAACTTGGTACCATAAATGCTCTTGAATGGAAGCTCTACCAGGAGTGGTTTGAATGGCTCGTTGGTACCTATGTACCAAAGCCAAGTGGCTTTATTTATTTGCAAACTGATCCGATAGTCTGCTATAAGCGTATACTCAAGCGTAATAGACAGGAGGAGACGAGTGTTACTCTTGAATATTTGCAGCTCTTACATGAAAAACATGAAAAGTGGCTTATCCACAAAGAAGATGTAGCACCTTATTTGAAAAATGTTCCTGTGCTTGTGATTCCCTGCGATGAAGATTTTGAACATAATCGAGCGATACAAAAAGCTCATATGGCAAAGATTATTGATTTCCTTGAAGTTCAATACGAGATTCCTGGTTCATTGAGCGCTCGGGTTGAGATGCTTGTGTAATTTTCTTTTGCATGAAGAAATCCCGATTCTGTGATTCGAATTCTATCACGGAATCGGGATTTTTAACGTTCATTTGATAGAGGTATTTTCACAAAGATATCCTCTTTTGTGAAAAAGGCCTTGCAAAAGGGGCTTGCTTTGAGCTATGATACTCTGGATATGACTCTTACCAGTGGTCAGATGAGCATCCATAAAATCTCGGAAAGAGATGGATTTGAATACAGAGAGTGTGGTATTGAGGTAAAGAAGAATCGTCCTCTAAAACGTAACCTCTTAAGGAGAACCATCATGGAAGAAATTAACTACGTGAAAATGGCGGCTTATTTTGGAGCAGCTATTGCCATGGGAATTGGTGGCCTAGGGCCTTCTCTGGGTCAAGGAATCGTAGCCGCGAAGGCTGTCGAAACCATGGGAAAATATCCTGAAATGTCGACCAAAATCAGAACGACTATGTTTTTGGCTCTGGGTATTATTGAGACGAGTTCAATTTATGCTTTCGTTGTTGCGATGATGCTTATTATCGGAAGCTAGGATAGGGATATATGGCTGCCTTGGGAATAAATCTGACCTTTATGGTTCAGATGATTCATTTCTTAATTGCCTACATGGTGATCAAGTATCTCTTTTTAAAACCTGGATATGTGGTGGTAGCAACTGATGCCCATCGACTCAAACAGATTAGAAGCCGAATTGTTGCACGCCAAGAACTGATAGCGCATAAGAGAACATATAAGCAAACGCGCTGGAATCTTTTTAAAGACTTTTTTTATAAGCAAAAGCCCCAGGTGAGGAAGGAATATACCGTATCGACTGCTCCGATAGTGCAGAAAAAAGTGCCTGAGATATCTTTACAAGAGCTTGACAAGGTAGCGCGAACTGTTGCGGATGCGCTCAATAAGAAGGTGCTTCCATGATAAACCTTATGGATCTTTTTTTTACGCTACTAAACTTTTGTGTAGTAGCTGTAGCTCTTGTCTATCTGGTGAAAACGTATCTCATACCACAGGTCAAAGAAAAGATGCTTAAGGAGCATACTGACTTTGTTGAATTGCATACTGAGCATCATCAGCTTGCGCAGGAGCAAAAGACTTTAGAGGATGAAATTGTTTCTCAGGAAGATCGTGCAAAAATACTCTTTAAAAAGATTAACCAATGGCGTAATGTGGTTGATGTGGCAGTTCAGACTGAGCTTGCCGCATCTAAACAAATGAGAAAAGAGTATGAGGAAAGATATGCGGAAAGTGCTCGTATCTATGCTTTACACACAAGGTACCATGAGGTGGCTCCTTTAGTGATACAAAAGCTTAAGCAAGACTTTCAAAAACAATTTGCAGATTCTCAAGAGGGGCATGCGTATCTTGCGCGGGTCCTTAAGAAACTTTCAGTGTAACTATGAAAAACGAATTCCAGGTACTTGCTCGACGATATGCCCAGGCATACTTACATGTTTTTGGTAAGAATATGACGCTTGATCAGGCGCAAAAGCTTCCTGTCGTTGCAGATATTCTTGAAAAGCATCGATCGTTGTTAATTTTTGCAGCGGTGCCCCAGACTGAGGAACGTAGTAAGCGCCATATAGTAGATCTTTTTAAAATGGCAGGCTTTGATGCATCTTTATATTCTTCTCTCTTCGATCTTGTGACTGCAGACAATCGTTTGGTAATTATGTCTGAAATATTGAGAAAAATTTATACACTGTATTTAGAATCGCAGGGGATTATGCATTTTATATTGGAGAGTGCTATTCCTTTACAAGATGATGAGAGGAATATATTAGTAGCATTTCTTCATAAGAAGACTCAAAAAGAAATTCACTATACACTGGTGGTAAATCCAGCGTTAATTGCCGGAATAAAAATGTACAGTGATGGGTTAGGCTTTGAGCATTCGATTCAGCAGCGTCTTAATGTGCTTAGCACGAAACAATGGTCTACAATTTAAAGGAATCATATGGATATTAAACCGACCGATTTAGTTTCCTTGTTTGAAAAGTCCTTGGCTCAGGTACCACAAGAGGATCTGCATGAGATCGGATTCGTTATCCAGGTTGGTGATACCTTTTGTAAGATTCATGGTCTTAAAAATGCTGTCTATGGAGAACTTGTTGAGTTTGCTCATGGCAATAAAGGTATCATTTTGAATCTGGCTGAAGATAGTGTGTCGGTTTTCTTAATTCAAGCACAAACCCAAGTGGTTGAACTTGAAATGGTACGGCGCACGGGTGGAGTATTTAAAACGCCCGTAGGTATGGAACTCTTAGGCCGAGTAATTAATGCAATTGGCGAGCCTCTAGATGAGCGTGGCTCATTGCGTACGTCCCAAGTAAGGCCCATAGAGGTCGTTATACCAGGTATCATTGAACGTACTCCAATTTCCGAGCCATTACAGACGGGTAAACTGGTTGTTGACTCCTTGGTTCCTGTAGGAAAAGGACAGCGTGAATTAATTATTGGTAACCGAGGTACTGGAAAAACGGCTTTAGCTCTCTCGACTATCATTAATCAAAAGGGGAAAGAAGTTATCTGCATCTATGTTTCAATAGGCCAAAGGGAAGCCAACTTAGCTCGTATGGTACGGATGCTTGAAGAGCAGGGTGCTATGGAGTATACGGTTATTGTTTCGGCTGATGCAAGTTTGCCTGCTCTTGATCGCTATCTTGCTCCCTATGTAGGGTGTACTATTGCCGAATACTATAAAGATATGGGCAAAGATGTACTCATCATTTATGATACCCTGAGTAACCATGCAATAGCCTATCGAGAAATGTCTCTCTTGATGCGACGAGCTCCTGGGCGAGAAGCTTATCCTGGGGATATCTTTTATTTACATTCACGCTTACTTGAGCGGGCTGGAAAATTTATTAAGGGAGGCTCTATTACTGCGCTTCCTATCGTACAGATACAGAGTGATGATATTACTGCCTATATTCCTACGAATCTTATTTCTATAACAGATGGTCAGATATTTTTAGATACGAAGCTTTTTAACCAAGGTATTCGTCCGGCGGTGAACGTAGAGCTTTCAGTGTCACGCGTTGGTGGAGCAGCACAGACCAAAGCCTGTAAGCAGATGATTAAATCTTTGCGTCTTGAGCTTGCTCAGTATCATGAACTTGCGGGATTTGCCCAGTTTGGTACCGAGCTTGATGAAATCTCTCAGAAGGCTCTTGCACGTGGTAAAATTGTCTATGAGCTCTTGCGGCAAGGTGTCTATGCTAACTATTCTTTTGTTGATCAGGCATTAATGCTCTTCTTATTCCAAGAGCATTACCTTGATTCCCTTGATCTTAAGGACGTGCGCGAGTTTGCGGTGCAGTTTGCAAGTTATGTACATTCGGTTCATGCAGATTTATATGCAGACATGTATGCGTCTGCTGATGTAACCCAAGAGCAGCGAAGAGAACTCCATGCGATTGCAAAAGAGTTTGGTAGTTTGTATGTACCTGCATGATTTGAGAATTGCGAGAACTCTCGCTATAATGAGAGATGTCTTTTTTTGTGCCCGTAGCTCAGCTGGATAGAGCAACGGATTTCTAATCCGTAGGTCGCTGGTTCGAATCCAGCCGGGCACACCATATTTGCCACCTAGTACTAGTGTCTCTCACGATAGATGATCTTTTTTATAGTCTCTGCGATGGTAAAAATAGGTATCTTGTATTCCCACTCTTAAGAGCTCCATATAGATCCTATTTTAAAGACCAATGGAAAGCGGTTAGTGTTTGAGCGTGAGCCGATTAACCCCTCTATTTGGCTCAAAATTTCCACATTCCTGAACCGATTAAGGGGTCGGCGGTTAAATGTGAGCCGAATGCGGATATACTTACGAAGGAAAGGGTCAAAGAAAATGGAATACATTTGGCAGCACAAGCACTGGCCTCACTTTGAATATGTGTTTGCTACCCGGTCTCTACACCAACTGACAAGCGAGTTTGCTATCTTTTTTTTGCAGCTGTTTTGGCAGGTAGAGCAGTTCTTGCTCTTCTCACTATGGTTGGGGGTTTTTGTTCAGCATTTAGGCGCCTAACCCCTGGCTGTGGTTTTTGACCGTTTCTTGTAGTCCTTGCAGTACTCGATGTACTTGAGGAAGATGATGTGCTTGTGGGAATTGTTCTTCTGGTATTTGCAGTACTAGTGCTTGATGATGAAGTACTTCTTGTAGACTTTGCTGCTAGGGCATACTCAGGTCTTGTTGCTGAGTGCTCATAAATGAGCGTTGTCACAAGCGTATTCTTATTGGCGCCGTAGCCTAGCTGTCCGATTTTGAATACTTCTTGCTCGCTACAAGGTGTAATAGTTTCGTCATTGCAATAATACCATTCACTTCCCGCTTTTACGTAGGCGGTATAGTGGCCAGAATTTGCTGATCCGCTATGCATAATGATGCCAATAACTTCGTAATTGCCGCAGCTTTTTGATTGATCCTTAAAACACTGATCAAATGATTGATTATACAGATCAAATGAAATAGGATTCTCATGTCGAGTAAATGTAGGTACTGTTTGCCCGCGAGTTCTCCGTATAAAGTTTTTTCTATCTAATGAACAAATAATGTATCGGCCGGTCCTTTGAAGAAAGGTATGACGCTCTCCATCGACAGGTCCTAGTCCTTCAATAGCTACAGCATCGAATGTAGGCGAAGAGAAATATCGTAAACATTCGTTAATATTTTTACTTTCTGGGAGTACTCTTAAATTAAGGCAAGGCGAATGCTGGACTTCTATATCTGACTCAAAAAACCCGACTTCACCTAGGTCTGCGTAGGCCTTACTTTCAGAAAATACATAAAAGAGTTGAGCAAGATCAGTTTTGAGTTCTTCAGGATACTGTGCAAGATCTGGGTCATTTGGCTCGTCGTGACGTGCAAAAAATGGCCACTTAGTATCTTTAACATCTTTGTAGGCAATACATTCTAAGAGCTCTCTTAAAAGTTCATTGGCGTCAGCCTGATCGCACGGATTATCGTTAAGTTGATGCCACCCACGAAAACAGAAAGTTGACGGGTCAATTTCCTCATCATCTATATCTGAATGCATAAAATGAGGTAATAAATCTGTATAGGCCTCTGCCAGACTATCTTTCTTGTAAATGCTATCTTTGCTCTGTTGGTTGACTAAGTAGGTGATATCCTGCATTGCGTAGACTGCCTGAAGTGCTGCATTCATAAAGCAGCTTGAGCCAATGTTTTTGAGCGGAGCTGGCTTAAGAGGCTCCATGCCTATTATCGGCGACATGCAGCTTAGAAGGACGATGGATAAAAGGTTTCTAGTTTTATGTATCATAATGCACTCTTGTTATTTTTTTAAATCTATTTTCAATTAAGTATATATAATTTTATCAAATTGTAAATACCGGAGTGTGAACTTGATGCTTTTGTTGGATAGGTAGGGCGTGCGCTTGATAGTTCATAGACAAAGGTAGTAGCTACGGAACCATTTTCTGTAGAGCCTTGTTGTGAAATGCGTGTAATGCTTTCTTCTGAAACTGGCGTAACAGCAGCATCATCGCAAAAGTACCACTGGTTTCCCAGCTTTGAGTAGGTAGTATAGTGTCCACCATCTGCATTGCCGCAATGCATAATAACGGCGATAAGTTCATAAGGACCTTTATTTTTTTCCCTGAGGAGGAAATAGGGGGAAAGGTCGAGCTTTTTTAGAGGAAAGCTGATATATGCGTCTTCTTTCAGATATGATATTCCTACTTGCCCTCTATGCCCTTCTTTTCGATCGAGCATAATGAAAAGATAGTTTTGTGTTTCCTCGAGGAATCGTCTGTTAGCCCCTTCAATTAAGGTATCTGGATCGCTTCGAAAATATTCGCTTTGGCTTTGAAAATACCGGTTAAGGCAGTCTGAGAGGTTCTTATCACGAGGTCGTACTTCTAAGCTGAGTCCAATTGTCTGTTCTGGGGCTTTGGTGCCGATAAAAGCATCATTTTGAGGATCTATTCTTAGATGGCGGATGTGTACATAAAACAGCTCTGAAAGCTCCGTTCTCATCGTTTGAGTCTGTGTCCCTTTATACTTATGACGATACTGCTTGTACTCATCATTAATGTCAGTCTCAGTAATATGATTGAGAAGTGTTGCTAAACATTCATTTGCATCTCCTTGTTCATGCTCGCCCATCCCAAGGTGTGTATATATGCTGGTATGCAGTTCAGCCGGGTGTACTGAAGGACTTTGTGTCATGCGAAGCTGGGTGGCGCATTCTCTTAAGAGGGCAGAAAGGCTACCCCGCTTATGGTAATACCCATGTTCGAGTGCCAGTGACGCAAAGTCTATCGATGCATGCAATGCTTGAAGGCTTGCGTTAATGAAGCAGGCGTTCCTATGATTGACAAGCCCTTTAGGGATATACACTTTGTTTTCTTCCATGCCAAAGGCAGTGGCAGGTAGGCATAGAAGGGCGATACTAAATAGTTTGTGTAGCATGGAGACGCCCCAAGGGATTATTATTTTTATATTTACTAATAGTAACTATATAGGTAGAAGGGAGCCTTGTCAAGAGGGCGAATTATCGAACCACAAGGGAAGAGCGCAGGGCTTTTATAGCAAACACAGGATTGTGTTGTGAAAAAAGTGCTGACCCAATAATGAGTTGATCTGCTCCATCTTTTACCAAAGCTTCAACATTTTCTTGGTTGATTCCCCCATCTACCGCTATCACATAAGGATTGTTGGCTGCTCTTCCTATGCTGATGGCTTCTTTGAGCTTGAGTAAAACTAGGGGCATGAACTGCTGGCCTGAGAATCCTGGGTTTACAGACATAAGAAGAAGGTGATTAAGAGGGGCCGAAATTTTTTCAAGGATGCTTGCAGGAGTCTCTGGGTTGAGGGCAACGCATGGAGTCCAGCCATGGGAAGATATTAGAGTTATAAGTTTGTCTAGAGGCATCTCTGAGGGGCTCTCTGGATGGATTGCGACGATATCGCCGTGACGTAATTGTAGCCGTTCAAAATAGCGTTCGGGATACTCGACCATGAGATGTACATAGAGAAGCTTCTCAGTTGCGGCGCGAATGGCATTAATAGTGTCTGGGCCGATGGTAAGGTTAGGAACAAAATGAAAATCCATGACATCAAGATGATACCCATCAACATAGGGGTCAAGCTGAGTGATCTCTTTTTCAAGATTAAGAAGATTTGCTGCGATTAGGGAAGGAAAAAGTTGTATCATTACATTGACCGGCCAAGTTTTTGCACATATCAGTATTCATCAAACTAGCTTGAGAAATCTAACATCTCACTGCCCGTTTGTAAATAGTAAGAACAATTGCCTAGGAGATGCTACCGGCGACTCATCCATAAAGCGACTTTTAAGCCAATTAGAAGACCAACAATCGCGAGCGATCCGCACCTATTTTTATATTTACGAGCTTGCTCTTCCTCATAATATTGCTTACCTCCTAAGTCACTTAACTTTTGTAAAATTTTCTGTTGGGCGTCCTTTTTCCCCTCTGCGCACTGTAAGCTCAGAGCATACTCATAGGCTTCACCGACTACTTCACGTGAGCATCTTGGTGCGAGGGCTTCCACATGTTCACACGTTAGAGAATTAACCGCATGCCAGAGTGCTGTTTTCCCTTTATTATCTTTCATCCCTAGAGTTCTTTGAGAGAGGCGTGCACAAAGTTGCGTTATGGGCATATTATAGCTTTTCTTAACGGCAGTGAAAAGTAATTCTGTACATGCAGGGTCTCGTTCAAGCCTCTCTATTGTTTCTGGTGAACTATACGTGGCAAGGGTGTCTATCGCAGACCAGCGCATATCTTCTACAGCTCGCATGAGGGGACTTTTACCCGCGTCATCGATTTTATTGACCGAGTCTGATGAAGTCTGGTCCGCAAGGGTGCGTGCCATTGCCCAATTGCGATGTTCCACTGCATGAGTAAAGGCAGTTTTTCCTTCAGCATCAGTTATGTCACCCAATTGAAGGGCGCGACCTTTACAATATTCATAGAGTGCTCGTTCAAACTTATTGTATTGATTTTCCTCTGGGGTCATCTGTATAATTTTGATTAACGAGCTCCGTATGATAGGTTCACCAGCTTGCTCAAAAATCAGTGCGAACGATTCTTCTGTCGCAGAATGGAATGTCACCCAGGTACTCATAGCATATACAAAAGCACTCATGCCATGATTGTCTTCAAGAGTCAGGCTAGCTTTATGATGCAATAAGGCACTATAAATATTCAAAAAAACTTTTGTTGGGTAGTAGGAGCATCGTTCGCATACTTGTAATGCACAGTGTAAGGCCGTTTCACCCTGTGAGTTTTGTCGATTAATGGTTGCTTGAACAGCCTCATGTGCTAACAACATTTCAATTGTTGTATGATTATTATCGTCAATGCTTGATGGATAGCAACCCTTGGTAGGCGCTTTTTTACAAGCATAGATGAGCGCTGTATCTCCATTTTGATTCTGCAGTCCAGCATCGATTCTTCGTTCAAATAACTGGCTAACAACTTTGTGAGCAGCAGCGATTGGATGTGTCCAGCAACCGTCTATGGCATACATAAGTTCAGTTTTGCCCTTTTTATCCTTCTGGTTAAGTGCTATTTGAGGAACTTCTAAAAGTTCATGAGTGTCTGCAGAAGCACCTTTTTCTGCCAACAGCATTAAGGCGGTTTGTCCCGCATTGTTTTGCATATTAACTGTCTCTTGAATCTGTCTATAGGGAAGCAAGATCTTTAAAAGAGGAAGGCTCTGAGGATTTTTACAGGCATGCATAAGCACAGTATCTCCATTATTGTCCTGTGCCCCAGCATCAGCGCCTTGTTTAAGTAAGTTGGCAATAGTTTCTGTGGTAGAAGCCCACCATTTCTCAGGGCACCATCCTTCTATTGCGTACATAAGTGCAGTTTTTCCTGCGTTATCCCTGAGATTTAATGCCTCTTGAGGTTGGCCGACAAGTTCAGCATGCATACCAAGTTTGGCTACGAGCATTAAAGGAGTTTGTCCATTGCCGTTACGGTTGCACGGATTAGCTTTATGCCTCAAGAGCGTTCTTATGGCCGCGGACTTGCCTGTTTCTTCCCACCCACTTGATGTTGCAGTTTCACCAACAATGACCAGTGCCGTACGCCCTTGTGCATCTATACTATCGACAGGAATCCCATGCTCAAAGAGAACGTCAAGCATTTTATAATCGCAAGCTGCAGCAGCATGCAAATATGCTTCTTGTAATCCGTCATTCTTTGCTCCAGCTTTTAATAGAACTTTCACTGCAGCAGCGTTTGACGAGGATAAGGCCATTTTAAGCCCTCTATCAAGGTCATATCCAGGCGCTTTTGCCAAAAGTAATGGAACGGTGCTTGGAGATTTCTCCAATGCAATATCGAGTGCATTTTGGCCTTGAACATTGCGGGTAAGAGGATTAGCTCCAAGGTCAAGCAGTCGCGCAACGGCCACTGGTGCCCAATCTTCTGAATTTCCTGCAGCAATCATCAATGCGGTAGTTCCATTTTTACTTTGTATATCAATAAGATGTGGAGATGCTTTGGAAAGCAATTTAAGGGCTACCTTTTTGCAACCATTCGTATTGCTTACAGCGCAGAAAAGGGGCGTTTCTCGATCATTATTCTGTATATGAACAGAAGCCCCTTGCTCGAGTAATAAATCAATATCCTCTAACGTCGTGGAACCAGCAGTTTTTCTGGTTTTTACAGCATGCATGAGCGCACTATTTCCCCTATTATCCTGTTCATCAATAAAGGCTCCTTTTGATATGAGAATTTTGGCAACACCTTTGCTTTCTGGTAACTTAGCTGCCGTCATAAGGGCCGTTTCTCCATTGCCATCTTTAAAGGAAACGATCTCAGAGGATGCCTTTTTAACGCATAGCATACTACCCTCTACATCACCAGAACGAAGAGCGCATATGAATGGGGTGTCGCCTGCATTATTCCGTATGCCTATATCAGC
The DNA here is from genome assembly GCA_013288045.1 of Candidatus Babelota bacterium. Classification (GTDB taxonomy): domain Bacteria; phylum Babelota; class Babeliae; order Babelales; family Babelaceae; genus PRDV01. Next base: position 86,203 of record JABDCP010000002.1, on the reverse strand, counting down.
ACCTGAGTCAAGTAAAAAGGTAATGCCTGATAATGAAGAGTCCATTGAATCATCATCTTCAGAAGGAGATGCTGCAGCTGCTTTATTTCTGAATGCATACATGAGCGCAGTATTACCATCAGTATCTTTCCAATTAATCTGAGCTCCTCGTCCAAGTGCATCATTCATTCTCGCAGGATTTCTTTCAGCTGCTGCTTGCATAAATTCTATTTGTGCTGCGCGTTGACCTTCGATTACTTTCGCCGCTATGCCGCGCTGGGTAAGAAGCGCGATCATGGCATTATTGCCAGAAGTAAGAGCTTGATGATAATACAGTATTTCCCCGCCATGGATTGCTCCACGTTTAAAAAAATATTCAGCCGCAGGGGCTGAACCACAGCGTAAGGCTTTGTCGACTCCAGTATGTACGTTATAACTGCGTATCTTTTCGGCTAATAGAGGTACGATGTCTGGACAGGTAGCGAACGCAAAGTCGATAAGCTCTTCCTCAGTACCATCGCGGGTGATTGCCTCTTTTTGTAAGAGTAATGGAATAATGCTTGAGGCCCAGGGACTTTCGATCGCTATTTTCAATGCAGTACGCCCCCTTTTATCCTTTTTGATAACCGCCTCACGCCGCGCTTTTGAAATGCATAAGCGAGCAATCGCTTCACTGCCGTATGCCTTGTCTATCGCATACATAAGTGGAGTAATGCCTTCCTGATTCGCAATTCCTACATCAGCACCCTCATTAAGAAGAAGTTCTATCTCATTTATTGATTGATTTTGTCTTGTTTTGCTTGCTTGGATTATAGAGGCAAGGGCGGTATTACCTGTTGCATCTCTGTCATTAACCTGAGCACCACGAGTTATAAGGTCGCTGAGGAGTTTTTTGCTCTTTCTCGCTTTAATAGCCAACAGGAAAGCAGTTTCACCAGCATTGTTTTTAGTAGCAACCATGTCACGGGAGGTCTTTGCAAGACAAAGGCCCGCTACCTCTTCATTCTCATGAGTTACCGCAAGCATAAGTGGGGTGTCTCCTGTATTATTCCGTATATCAAGGTCGGCCCCATGTGCGAGTAGAAACTTTACTACGTCGATGGAGCTTCTTGTATCTTTGAGAACACTCAGGAGGACAGTATTTTCTGACCGATCTCTACGATTAATCAAAGCACCCATTGCGATACATTCTTGCATTTGTGCCATACTGCCTGCTAAAGCCGCCTTCAATAGTAAGTTTTGTGCATTGACTATTAAGATGGCCTGATGGGTTATCTCTTGGTCTTGTACAAACGCATTTTGTGGATCATTTCGGGGAATCGCCAGCTGAGCCCTTTCTAAGATGTCGGTGCTGGTGGATGATGCTGCAGCAGGGCCGCTTTCTTTTATGAGTGCAGTATTCATGCCAAAACAGCCGGTTACTAAGCTTGTGAAGCAAGCAATTATCGTCAGGTTTTGTATTTTCATGATTTTTTCCTGATGCCATTAGTTATGTAAGCTTGTATTGGTTTAAGTCTATCGTGGCTATTACTAGTCGTCAAATCTAGGTATTTTTTCGCATTCTTGCTGCGATTTTCTATAAAAACAAAAATATTATGAAGTTTGCGCGCTTATTAAGAATTGCAATGGTGAATGTAGGTCGTTTCTCAAATGGATGAGGAATGAGTTTTGAGCAGCAGGAAATCTGAGTGTACTTCTATAAAATATTTGCAGGTCTATTCTATTGTGCTATACTATACTGATGTAAGTATTAAATGAATATCCATGATTACCCAGAGGAGTAATAGTATGGTAGAAAAAATTCGTCCATTGCTTGATCGCGTCTTGGTTAAGCGTCTAGAACATGAAGAAAAGTCAGAAGGGGGTCTCTATATCCCTGATGTAGCCAAAGAAAAAGCCCAAACTGGTAAGGTTATTGCTGTAGGAACCGGTAAGGTGCTGAGTGATGGCACCGTGCAGAAAATGAGCGTCAAAGTTGGCGATGTTGTGTTCCTTCCTAAGTACGCAGGTACTGAGGCAAATAAAGATCATATCATTATTAAAGAAGATGAAATTTTAGGAATCGTTGAATAATTAAGAGGTGACTCATGGCAGGAAAAAGAATTCTCTTTGGAGCTGATGCGCGCCAAAGACTTGCAAAAGGCGTAGATACGCTTGCTGACGCAGTAAAGATAACCCTCGGGCCCCGTGGTCGCAATGTTGCATATGAAAAGAAATTTGGTGCACCTGGTATTACCAAGGATGGTGTAAGTGTTGCAAGAGAGATCGAACTAGCGGATCCTATTGAAAATATGGGAGCTCAAATGGTTCGTGAAGCAGCAAGTAAAACTGCTGATATTGCCGGTGATGGTACGACCTCAGCTACGGTGCTTACTCAAGCAATCTTTAGAGAAGGAAATAAGTTTGTAACTGCTGGTGCTAATCCTATGGAGATTAAACGTGGGATTGATAAGGCAGTTGCCGTTGTGGTTGAAGAGATTAGAAAACTTTCTCGTAAAGTAAGCGACAAAAAAGAGATTGAGCAAGTAGCTACCATTTCTGCTAACTCTGATTCAACTATCGGTAAGCAGATTGCTGATGCGATGGATCGTGTAGGACGCGATGGTGTTATTACCGTTGAAGAAGCTAAAAGCATGGAGAGTGAAATCTCTTTTGTTGACGGTATGCAATGTGATCGCGGATATATTTCTCCGTATTTTGTGACCGATCAGGAAAAGCTTGAGGCAGTGTTACATGATTCGTATGTTCTTATGTTTGATAAGAAAATCTCGAGCATGAAGAGCCTGCTTCCGATTCTTGAACAGGTTGCTAAAGCTGGTCGTCCTCTCTTAATTATTGCTGAAGACGTTGAAGGTGAAGCTCTTGCTACCTTAGTAGTTAATAAGCTTCGTGGAACATTGAACATTGTTGCAGTGAAAGCACCAGGCTTTGGCGATCGTCGTAAAGCAATTCTTGAAGATATTGCAACCTTAACAGGTGGTCAACTCATCTCAGAAGAGGTTGGTCTGAAGCTTGAAAGTTGTACCTTAAAAGATCTTGGACAGGCTAAGAAAGTCTTAGTCACTAAGGATACCTTCACTATTATTGAAGGTGCAGGAGATGATGCGGCTATTAAAGGTCGTATTATGCAAATCAAAGCTCAAGTTGAAAATGCATCATCAGAGTATGATATAGAGAAGCTTCAAGAACGTCTTGCAAAACTTTCAGGTGGAGTAGCCCTTATTAAAGTAGGCGCTGCTACTGAAACAGAAATGAAAGAGAAGAAGGACCGTATTGAAGATGCTCTGCATGCAACGCGTGCGGCAGTTGAAGAAGGTATTGTTCCTGGTGGAGGAGTATCATTACTTCGTGCACAAGCGGTTGTTGAAAAACTTAAACTTGAAGGTGATGAGCAGCTTGGGGTGAAGATTGTAGCGCGTGCTCTTGAAGAACCGCTACGTATTATCTCTTCTAATGCTGGCTTTGAAGGCTCAGTAGTTGTCGATAAAGTTCGTCAAGCAACTGGCAATATTGGATTTAATGCAAAAACTGGCGAATATGGTGATATGATTGCCGAAGGCATCGTTGATCCTGCCAAGGTAGTGCGTTCTGCGCTCCAAAATGCAGCTTCTATTGCTGGTATGCTCTTAACGACTGAAGCGCTCATTACTGAGATTCAAGAAGATAAGAAAGAAGATAGCCATTCACATGGTGGTGGAATGGGCGGCGGTATGGGTGGCATGCAAGGCATGTACTAATACCTACGCATAAAAAAATGAGGATCCCGTGGCTGTCAAAGGCTGCGGGATCTTTGCTGCGCTAATTTTCTTAATTCGTCGAGTTGGCCTGATTTCTAACATATTGGATTGCATTCCTACTTTTTCATAAAAAACAGGGAATGCAATCCATAGTCAGTAGCATCATGCGTGCTGTGGGTGATTATGGGAACCGCAGGGTTTTATGTGCCGTCTCAATGGAGAGCGCAGCCCACAATCTATTGACTTGGTTGCACAGTAGGGCACATGCGACTAGGTGTATTTCTTGATTGTGATGATATTTCTTAGGCAGTGAGATTTGGCTCTTAGGTGTATATACACCGCGCAACTGAATTGCACACTTCCAGGGCATCTTTCAGGGTGTGCTGGAAAATCGACCTTCCTAGTGCTGCCCCTGCAGTGCCTCCGATGGTCATATCTTCCTTTAGAGTTGCAATTAGCTGGGCTTGATCTTTAAAAGAACCCCCTGCGGTAACAACTTTTGTATTTCCGGCCGCTTCGACGATAGTCCTAAGAAGTTGAGCTCGTGTGGCATCTTTGGTGGCCTCAGGTGCATGAATTTTTACAAAATCTGCACCAAGACATGCAGCTACGCCAACTGCCCCTGCAAGGAGCTCAGGATCAATTGGATGAAGAATTGCTTTACCCCGAGGGTACATCCAAATGATAGCAAGAAGCCCCTGTTGATGTGCTTGAAATACTGCTTGCGCAGCCTGTTCAAGCATGAGATCTTCATAGGTACTTCCTAGATAGACCGTTACTCCTATACCGGTGACAGTTAGTCCAGAGCTTTTCTGAAAGTCTATAACATCTTTGACCGTCCATAAGATTCTACTCAAAGGATCTTTCTCATCGATGGGTATAAGGGGGGTTTTTGAGTTGAGCTTAATAATGTAAGGGATCTTTGAGTAAGCAGAGCCATAGCGTGCAATGAGGCCGAGCTGTGTAGCCATACCGCCTATGTTTGCTGTGCTTGCTATCTTAAACAGATGCTCAGGAGTATGTATTTCTTGTGAGATGGGTGATCCTCTGAAGTCCTTATCTAAGTGCTCAATTTTATGATCAGCAGAAAAAAGAAAGAGCTTGCCTGTCCCTTTAGTAAGCAGGGTATAGTTTTTCACATATTCACTATGAGCTGACAGGGGAACATCCTTAGGAATAAGTACGTTCATAGTATCTCCTTTTGATCCTTCTTATATAGGAGTATCATAAAGAAGTGATCCATGCCAAGAGTTCGTCAATTTTGGATGATCTTATCGTGGATGAGCATTTTATGGGCAATTTTCTCAAATAGAGGCACTACGATCTGTGAGGCAAGCATTCCTCTCTTGGTAGTCTCTTTGATAGATACTACAATGACCCGCTTATAGGAATCTTTCTCGATAATGCCCATGAAGGTAAAAAGGTGACGAGTGTGATCATATCGTCCATTGGTGATGAGACGCGCAGTTCCCGTTTTCCCCATAATGTTGTAATTATTTATACTTGCTCGGGCAAGCGAACCTTCAGAAACGGTTTTTCGAAGAATACGCTTCATCTTTTGAATCGCTTCAAGACTATAGAGCGGACCTTCCGGTTCTTCTTTGTCATCATATAGAAGATGCAATTTTACTTTATAGCCATCATTTGCAACAATGGATAATGCTTGTGCTATTTGTGCGAGATTGCATCGTATCTCATAGCCAAATGAGAGTGAGTTTAAGGAAGCATTGGACCATCTATGGGGTGGAGAGATAACACCTGGCGATTCTCCGGGGAAGATGCCAAGCTTCTTTGAGAAGCCAAGACGCTTATAGTGATCATAGAGTTTAGTGCCAACACGGTGGCCAACTTTAGCAACACCTATGTTATTTGAAAACTTAATGACATCTTCAAAAGGGATGACCCCATTGGCTTTCGTTGTCGTAATAGGACTTCCGTTAACGCGGGAGGAAAGTCTTCCTTCGCAATCGATGGGTGTATCGGGACTTATGACCCCTTCTTCCAAAGCTGCAAGTGCAAGAAATCCTTTGATTACTGATCCATATTCGTATGCATCAGTAATAATTCTGTTTTTTGTATGCTCTTGGATGATGTTCTCGGTGTTATTTGGATCAAAGTCTGGATAGTTAGCCATAACAAGAATATCTCCCGTCTCTGGATCACAGATAAGGACAGATCCGTTTTTAGAACCTACATGCTGGACATAGTCTTTGAGCTCTTCGTAGACGAGAAATTGTAAAATCCGATCGATTGTAAGGGTAATCGCTTTTCCTTTGGCGCCTTCGACCAGCGTTTCTCGAGTAATATAAAACCGCTTTGCGCAATCTTTTTCAAGAAGATATGTTGATGGGCTTCCTGCAAGGAGATTATTGTACATCATCTCAAGGCCAGAGACCCCTTGGTTATCTATATTGGTGACCCCTACAATGGGCCCAACTCCCGCTATCGGATAATAACGACTTGGCTCACGTAAAAGCTTTATATCAGGTATATCGCTTAGTTCAATGAGAGCAACTTCTTCAGGGCTTAGACGTCTTTTAATGTACATAAAGTGGCTTCTCTTAGTACGACGTAATCGGTCTGCAGACTCTTTAAAATGGCGCGAGAGAAAATTTAAAAGGTTATCACGATGCTCAAGTTTTGAAGGAATGATAAAAGCTGATATAGCTTCAGTGTTAAGCGCAAGGGGCTGACCTGTGCGATCGAAAATCTCCGCACGAGGAGGAGTTACGGTGATGGTCATCTTATATTGTTTTTGAGCACGACCGGTGAAAAACTCCGAACGCTGAATTTGTACACGATATAAATTTACCACAAGAAACGCGTAGCATGCTACATAGAAGAAAAAAACAAGGGTAAGTCGTATATTAGGTTGCAGCGTGTTCATGGGTGGGTACTGTTTTTATCTGGTCCAAGGTAATTTTCTGCATGTCTGATTTGAGAGCAAAGTCTTTTATTTGCGAGAGATTTTGGCTGGCATGGAGTCCATGGGTAAGGTCTCTTTTTTTTGCTAATCGGTCAAACTTAGTATGCTCATGCTTTTGACGCTGGTAAGAAAGCTTAATAAGGGTGCTCTGGTGATGGATATAAAAAAATACTAAGAAAATCTGTAAGGCAATAATCCCGAGAGTAAGCAAAGACAGACGTTGTTCTACTTTCATATCTTTTATTCCCGCTTATACAATACCATTGCCAACAGTTGGCTCTAGTATAAGAAAGAATGAGTGCTTTGACTAGTTTGATTCTTACCTGTGATTACATGGAGATTCAAGTTAAGAATTATCAATCTATGCTATACTTAACTCAAGACGGGTAAGAACATTCAAAACTCAAGACGGGTAAGAACATTCAAAACTCAAGACGGGTAAGAACATTCAAATCTTTGAGATAGTATGGTAGTAGGTAACCGATTCATTATAACTGGGTTATGCGCGATAAGTATATTCATACTAGGTAGTAGATATTTATACAATAAAGCGCCACACAGCTCAGATGTAACGAACTTACCGCGAGTCAGTGAGCCGGAACAAGTCCAAGAAACTCAAGCTCCTTGGAAGGCTTTTTCAACACTATCGAGTAAACAATCCGCCCTCCAAACTGCGGTTATCTTTTCACCGGATTCTCGCTTTCTTCTCGTTGGCTATCAAAATGGCTCTATAGAAGTTTGGGACGTAGAAAAACAGATCCTACAACGCACTTGGGCTATACCTCATCCAGTTAAAATATTTGCATTCTCTCCTGACGAAAATCAACTAGCAGGAGCTTCCTCTGGAGCAAACGATACGAGCATTTACCTATGGGAATGGCCATCGGGAAAATTACTCCATGAACTGCGCGGCCATGCAACAAAGAGGTCTGCAGAGTATCTGTATGAAGACAGTGATTGTTACTGCACGAGTAACAGTTTACGGTATACGACTAATGGACAACTTGTGTCCGCATCAAGTGAAAACGGTACCATTAATTTTTGGGATCCAAAATCTGGGCAGCTCGTACGCAGTATCACTATCCCCCTAGGTAATGTAACAGAATGCGTGGAGGATTCATCCCATGAGAAGCTAACAAGTGATGTACCAGAATATGAGGCTATAGCCGTCTCCTCCGATCAAAAATATATCGCCTCCACACACAATTGCACTTTTTACCCGTTAGAAAAGTATCCAGATTGGGATCCCGAGATAGCGTACGATTATAGAAATGAAGTTTGTGTTAACCTATGGGATGGTACAACAGGAAATCAAACTAAGACAATCGCTACCGATATCATTGATTACGCTCGCGATGCAGGTACAAACGAACTCACCTTTTCTCCTAACGGTACCTATCTTGCTATTGGTTGTGCTAAAGCACTAGTATGTCTTATAAATACACATGATTGGTCTGCTAAAATGTTAGATCTTTCAGAATGCAGAAATAGAGGGCTCTCTCTTCATGAACGCTATTCGCTCATCTTTTCACCGCAATCTGACTTTGTTGCAGCAACCGTAAATGAGGATTGGATAAGAACGCGTGCAGCAATACTATGGGATGTTACTTCAGGGAACATTGTGCAAAAATGGGAGTTGGGTTACCAAATATCCTTCTCACCAAATGGACAGCTCTTCGCTGTTTGTATGCTTTCTGCGCAAGTAAATAGCACTCACCCTTCTACCATACAACTCTTTAAGCACTGATAATTAAATATTTTTTTGAACCTTCAGAATTAATCAGTGCTCGATGAAGATTCGTAGCCTTATCTATCAGCTGGCCCAACATCAAGTACTTTTTCACCCGGAGTATACAGCGTCAACTTAGAATTCCTGATTCATAGAGAAGTGCACTTCAAAGAAGCTTTCTCCACGACGCCTATTACGATCGAGCTTAAATGCCCAATCAACGCGAATAGGAGCAGGGTTAAGTAGGCGTATCCCAAAGCCAATACTATGACGATATCTAAACGCATTATTGGTGAGGGCCCCTCTATTTGCTGGTAAAGCAAGAAGGTCTCTTTGGAATGCATTCAAAGGAGTGTCCCAGCCAGCACCGCCATCATAAAAGACTAACCCACGAATGGATTGATCCTGAGTTACTGAGAAAATAAGCTCAGCATTTACCCAGAAGGCTTTTTTAGCACCTACTGAACTTGAGTATACTTGCGGTCCAATTTGACCAAATTCAAAGCCACGAACCGATCCAGGTCCACCTACGTTGTAAAGATCACGATAGGGTATAATTTTGTCACGTAGGGGCTCTACGATCCCGGCATGCCCATGAAGAAGGAATACTAAATCATATTCACCAATGAGTGGTGTTAACCACGTAGCATCGAAATCTGTTTTTGCATAGCCAAAGGTGCTATCTGAAGTAGGAACACCTACTCGGGAGACAAGGCTCCAGTTGTACCCCTTATTAGGAAATACCGGATGATTGCGGACATCTTGGCCAAGTACCACATTGATAAAGCCTGAGGTTCCTGAAGCAAATCGTCGGTCGATGAACGTCTGCATAAGTTCATTTTGAGCAGGTAGTCGCCCTTGCACTTCTGCCTTGAGTCCCTGTTGGAATCTAATACGTTCAACCCCGCCCGCAACGGATGTAGATACATCAGGATAGCCGGGTATGAAAAAGAGAAGACTAAGGTTTCCGCCGGTAAGGTTCTCCTTAGGCGTTGAAGAGATATTTGTGAAGTCTTCGTAAAAAGAGCTCCTGTGGTAAAACTCAATCCCACCACCAAGTGGTCGATTAAAGAGCCAGGGCTCGAACAAGCTGAGGGTAATCAAGCGGTCCTGCTTTGAAAATGTTCCTGATATATTAGCGCGGACTCCGGTGCCAAACAGGTTACGATCACTTGCAGTGAAGCCAACACGGATAGATGTTGAAGGAGACTGAGGATCTGCGCCTCCGTAACTTAACTGACCACTGAGGTTCCCCGTATTTATTTCTTTAAGGACCAAATCAAGATCAACACAATCTTGTGATATTTTTTTGATTTTCCATTCGACGCCTCCTTGAGGATCAAAATAGCCAAGCTTTTCTATGCGATCTTTTGAAGCCTCCATGGCGGGAAGGCTTACTAGTTGTCCTTCAATGATCGTTAAATTACGCCGAATAACATAGTCGCAGGCTTTTTTGTTTCCAATAATGTTAATGCGGTTCAGTGTGTAGGTTCTGCCCAAATCTGAGTTGAAGGTCATCTCAACGGTATTGTTTTCAAAATTAGGAATAATAACCGGCTCGATATCTGCGTAAATGTATCCAAAACGACCCCAGATAGTGCGAAGACGTTCCATCGATTCACGTATGAATTCTTTGGAGTAGATCTGTCCCGCTGAAACAGGAAGGACTGCAAGGAGTTGTGCCTCGGTAAGAATATCGTTGCCGGGTGCCGACACTTTGGTAACTGAGAAAATCGGTCCTTCTTCCACAAAGTAGGTTACCGTAACGTCCTGGGTGGCTTCATCGATAATGACTTGAATATCGACTACTCGCGCTGCCAAGAAGCCGTTACTCTGATAGTAGTTTTCGATAATGAATTTATCGACGTCGAGCATGTCAGGTTTATAAGTACCCGCTTTATTCATAAAGCCAAAGAGCCATGCTTCTCGTGTGAATATCATTTTGCGTAAAATATGAGAGGGGACGCACTGGTTCCCTTCAAAAAATACACGCTTTACTTGAGCACGGGGACCGTCACAGATCTTAAATAGTGCGATATAGGTGCCACGCTCTGTGGGACGAAGTTCTGTGGAGACGGCGGTTTTATGGTAATTCTTTTCTATATAGAGTGCTTTTATCTTATTGGCAAAGAGACTGAGCTCTTCCTCATCCATAGCAGCTACTTCAGAAAGTTTAAGCTCTTTTTCAATCTCTTCTGAGGTTACGGCAACGTTACCTTCAAAGAGGACACTCTCAACCTTCTTCTTTTCTTGAACAGTGACATAGAGATTAAGTTCAGTGGGAGAAACCTCTTCGGTCTCAATGGTTACCTGATTAAAGAATTTTAAGTCGTGAAGGTTCCGAATGATGTCACCCGTTTTTGATGGAATAAAGAGTTCGCCTTCACGAAAAGATATGCGGGCACGGAGTGCTTCTTCGGGGACAAAATTGTTACCGGAAATAATGATCGATCGAATACGTTTTTGCTGGTCCTGCTGCACATCTCCTGATATACTCGTCTGCGATGGTTGAGTATACAAGGAGCGAAAACCAAAAAAGGAAATACAGGCAATGACGACGATCTTATAGGAGACTTTACTCATTCTTATTTTCCGAGGTCAAAACTGTTGACGTTTGGCGATTAGTATTTCTATACTACTATTTTTAGGAATTTTTGCTAGGTTCAATAGGAAAAACGATGCTAAAACAACCTATTTTTTCAATAACACTCTACAATACCCTTGGAAGAAGGCAACAGCCTCTTGGGAATTCTGACCAAATAACGATGTATGTGTGCGGGATCACTCCCTATGATTATGCTCACCTTGGACATGGCAGGTGTTACGTTACTTTTGACCTTCTTTACCGCCTACTGACCTTTCTTGGGTATAAAGTTACCTATTGTAGAAACTTTACTGATATAGATGATAAGCTGCTTAATCGTGCTGACAAAGAGCTTAATGATCCTAGTGCCTACCTAATTTTAGCGAATAAGTATATTTCCAGCTTTCATGAAGATATGGAAAAGCTTGCCTGCAAAGCTCCTGACTTTGAGCCTCGGGTAACAACGCATATTGTGCCGATCATTTCATTCATTGAAGGTCTTATTGCTAAAGGAAAGGCCTATGCGACCGAAGTCGGAGATGTGTACTTTCGGATTTCCGCGTTTGAAGGCTATGGAAAGCTTTCTCAGCGGACAAAAGATGAGCTAAAAGCGGGAGCTCGAGTTGCCGTTCGAGCCGACAAAGAAGATCCTCTTGATTTTGCGCTCTGGAAATCTTGCGATGAAGGCCCTGGGTGGGAAAGTCCTTGGGGATTTGGAAGACCTGGATGGCATATTGAATGCTCTGCGATGTCGAGCGAATATTTGGGCGAAACTATAGATATCCACGGTGGCGGCATGGATCTCATTTTCCCGCATCATGAAAATGAAATTGCACAATCTGAAGGTCTTCACAACAAGCCATTTGCCCGTTTCTGGGTGCATAATGCATTTGTGCGAGTTAACGAAGAAAAGATGTCTAAGTCCTTAGGTAATTTTCTTACATTGAGAGATGCGTACACAACCTTTAGTCCTATGGTATTGCGCTATTATTACCTTATTCACCATTACCGCAATCCCCTTGATTTCAGTCCTGAAGATATCGAGTCAGCTCGTAAAAGCTATCAAAAGCTCTGCCTTGCCCTTGAAAACATCGATCCTGCCTCTGAAGATGAGATACGCGCAACAAGTTATCCCCTTATAAATGATATTTTCACTGCACTGTGCGATGATCTTAATGTGGCAAAAGCAATGGGACGTATTTTTGAGTCGATTAAAGATATGGGACCAAATGAATTAGCCCTATTGAAGGGCCTTCTTATGTATGTCCTAGGACTTGCCCTAGAGCCAGAGAAAAAAGAAACGGTGGTAATTACTCAAGAAATTGAGGAATTGCTTCAAGCGCGTCAGGAAGCACGCGATCGAAAAGATTGGACAGCTGCAGACCAGCTAAGAGCACGGCTGCAGGAGCTTGGATATGACATTCAGGACAAGAAAAGTTAGGGGTGCAATTTCTTACACCCCTAAACTCTTATCTATTTTGAGTCGTTGTCTTGTTCGCATTTCTTGCATTGCATGGGCAAGCTAACAATTGCGCACCAGCTGTGATAGCAACTAAGGCTATCAATAAAAATTTCTTCATGAGAAATCCTTTCTTTGAAGAGGTTTATATATGTTCATACTTTTATTCTATCCAAAATCGACAAGGGGAGTCAATGGTTTTTATTTTTATTTTCCTATTGGAAAATAATGGGAGTAGAAGTATTGTGTTTTCCCCGCTCAGAGTCGCATAAAGGAAAGCCCCTGGTTGCTTTTGGGTCACAGGGCCTTACTTTTGCGGAGGCGGGAGTAGGTGTAAGACAGATAGGGGGATGGTGTGAAAGAGTTAGTCAAGGTGGCTTGTTATTTTCTCTTTGAGCTGTTCCTTTGACATATAGCCAACTTCTTGGCCTACTAATTCTCCATTCTTCAAAAAGAGAAAGGTAGGTACTGACATTATGCCAAATTCTACTGCGATATCACGAGCCTCATCGATATTAAGTTTGCCAAAGGTATATTTTGAGCCGAGCTCCTGTGCCAATTCTTCATAGGAAGGCTCCATATGTTGGCAAGGGCCGCACCAGGTTGCAAAGACATCGATGACCACAGGTTTTTTTGAATTTTTTACTTCAGCATCGAAATTGTGACGGCTAATACTTATTATCATGTGAGTCTCCATCAAGGGGTCTTTTACTTTAAGTATACCGAGCGAAGGCTTAAAAAGCTATGGTCCCCACGCTGAAATTGTATACCGTTGTTCTAACGGGCTTATTAGTCAAGAAGTTTCGAGTATCTTATGTAGGCTGCCTGGGCGATACAAATATGCCTAGAAAACTTCATACTCTACAAAGCAATCAGCCCTGCTTGACAATGGGCGCTGGAGGTCTAGACTGTAAGTAGTGTCTCTATCGATTCATGGAGGATGTCATGAACCAATCTATTCCTAGGAACAAAATATTCCTACCTCGTTATACAAAATGTCAGTTCAGGAGATATGTTGTATCATTTTGTATGGGTCTTTTCTGTTGGCCACTATTAGAGGCAACAACGGTTGAGGGGGATCACCTTGTTCTTGATGATAAGCACGTATATCTTTTTGGAGATCACCACATACATACCCCGTTGTTTGGGGGGGATTATCGCAAGACAGGGATCTTTCCTGTTGTAGAGCAACAGGTCGATGACTTTGTTGATGCTCTTGAAGAGACAGCTTCGCTTCGCAGTGAGCCATTGCATGTATTGTGGGAAAAAGCTTCATACTATAGTAGGTCTGCCACAATACACAAAGATATGATGGATAATGTGGACGTAGAAGTTGCAAAAAGGAACCTAGATGTGATCTTTGAAGATACGGAGATTCGTAAGGTGGGCATCTCTGCTCGGCATATTCTTGGTGATGAGATGCCTATTAATTATTTGGAGGATGGCTGGCGCTCGGTATGCTACTATGAGGAGGCTCCGCCCTTAAGTGAACTTACTTTTACCCATATGATCGATGCATACAAGGCTTGTAAGTCAGCACTAAGCGAATTCCGTGAGGCCGAGGTGGACGATTCTTTGGGAATGTTTGATGCAGAACTTATGTTCGCCTCAAGTGCTTACGAAAGGTTTAAGCAACTTTTAGACGAAAATTCGATCTCGCCTGATACAAATCTCTCTGAATTTGCTGTCGGATGCCTGAAAAGCTGCAGTAAATTGCATAATGAGCTTGCAGAACATAGTGTAGAGATGTTTGGACGCTTGTATAGCGCCTACTTCTGCCAACGAATCTTCCAGTACAAGGGGAAACATGTGGCCATTATCGCTGGATCGGGACATCTTAAGGCGGTAAGGAATATGTTATGGCATCAGGGAGCCAAGACGAAAGTCCACTACCGGAATGCCAGTGTGGGTCAGGACCACAAATCTCTGCGACCTCTTACGAAAGCACAGCTTCTGGCCATTCTCAAGGGGGTATCTTTTTGGTATACCTTTAGTGCATTTAAGGAGAATATGATACTCTGTTGGTATATCGCTCTTACGATTCTAACTGATACCTGTCTGCAGATGGACCGTGGCTGATGCCTCATTTCTTCTCACGTCTGAACGTCACTTTCTGAGGAAGCGGAGGCAATAAAGCCCACATCCTTGACATAAATAATAATTTTTTATTATAATTAAATACAAATAGTATAAATATAGAGCCTGGGAGGCACAATGAATTTTTACCGAATTTTTGCTTTATGTAGCATGATGAGTATTGGTGGTTTTGTTTCACCGAGTGCGATAGAACGACCGACGGAGTTTAACATATTTGTTGTCAATAATGTTCGTATACTAAAAGAATATGTTAGTGTACCTCTGAAGGTTACATATCTGACACCTTCGAATCAAGCAGTAACTTCAATTGTTGGTCCTATGGAAATGCGATTTATAGGGACTGGAGAATTATTGAAGTTGCCAACAGTATTTACCATTTCTGGCTATGGTGGGATTAAAGGCTATAGTGTTAAGGAGGCACATTTACTGAATGAAGAGCTCTACAGGGAATGGCAAAAAATACAGAGCGAGCCGAAGGGATTAAAGAAGAAGCATTTAGAAACGTTAGTGATAATAGTTACTGCTGGGGACGGGATACCTCCTTCATTAAAATTTGAATACTCAAATCTCCCTCCCCGTGAATTACAGGAGAACTTTGTAAAGATAGTTGAAACGCACGATCCACTGGCTGCTTTTGGTCGTATAACTTATTACGATTTACTCAACAACTTAAAAGGGGAGACGCTGGACAAGCTTTCAAATCTCACCATTGGGCAATTGAATGATCCACTTGTGCCCGCGCGTTTGCTCTATGGGGAGATGTATGCAACTACAGGGGAAGATGTCTTCAGATACATTTTAGGCCTTGATAAAAATTATACGAAAGATGATGTAGAAAGGGCCTATAAGGATCTTTTATCTCAATGGGATCCAGAGATATTTTCACATAATCATCCACAGAGGAAGTTTGCTCAAAATGTAATTAGCTGGGTAAAAAAAGCGCATGATGTCTTATTGGAGGCTCTACAAAAAAAAGAGCGTAATGCCTGATTTGCACGTCGTTACATAGATTTTCACAAGCCATTAATAAAAAAGGTCCCTCATCAGGACCTTTTTTGCTGCACTAAAAGTTACGTATCAGCACTTAAGGATATTGATAACTTTTGGGCAAAACTCTTGCGATTTTCTGAGCTGCTTGACTACACTAAGAGCAACTTACAAGTATGAAAGCAAGAGGGAGTTTGGCATGAAGTGCATTCGCTACATGAGTATTGTGTTGTTACTCATCGGTTTTTTTCCTGTTCAGGGAGATTCAAAGATTCCTTCTATGTCTGAGGAAAGTGATGATCTTAAAATTGATGAAGAATCAGATGTTGATATTAACCGTAAAACACAAGAATCTAAACAGTTAGTGCTTAACGGGGTCAAGCACTTTATGAAGGAGCCCGTTTCAGTTGCCTGCAATGATTTTGTGCACAATACGGTCTGGCGAAAAGGGGAGCTCTTTGTCTTTGTATTCAAAGAATCAGGGACCTGTCTTGCCTATGGTGATGATTATGATCTTATTTGGCAGAATATCAAAGACAAAAAAGGTGTCGGAGGGCAGCCGCTTATTAATGACATGATGCATATAGGACGAGAGGGCGGTCGAATTAGTTTTCTCTGGAACAATGGATATCAAACAGCTTATGTCAAAACAGTTTTGAAAGATGGTCAAAAATATGTCCTCGGTTCAGGATTCTTCCCAGAAAATGATGAATTTACCACCAAGCAATTAGTAAAGACTTCGGTAGCTTATTTTGACCAGAATGGACGCGAATCTACTTTTGCTTTGATTAGCAACCCTAATGGCCCCTTTGTGAAGGGTGACATTTATATGTTTGCGTATGATTTTAATGGACAGGTGGTTGCTCATGGTCAAAATGCTGCATTAGTTGGTCAGAATCTTATCGATCTTCAAGACTCTCGTGGTAAACCATTAATCAGAGAACTGATAGAGGTTGCAAAAACCAAAGGAAAAGGTTGGGTAGAATATTATTGGCGTAATGAATTCAAACGTTCATATGTTGAGAAAGTAGTCGATCCTAAAACAAAAACAGAATATCTTATCGCTGCGGGGTATCATCCAAATATTACTCTGGGTACAGTAAAAAACTATGTTGAGCGAGCTATACATTATTTAAAAGCAAATGGAGCAAAACAGGCCTTTTCAGAATTTTCAAATGTGGTGGGTGAGTTTGCACAAGGGGCACTAGGCATCTTCGTTTTTGATCTTGAGGGTAAATGTCTTGCTAATGGGGAGAACCCTTCATTTGTTGGCCAAAATCTTTTAAAACTGAGAGGTGCTAGCGGACGTTATTATGTGAGGGATATGATTGAACTTGCTCAAAAGAAAAAGCGAGCATTGGTATCCTTTGTAACTCGTAATGCTAATGCCGTAGCGTATGTAGAGTTTGTGGAAACGCCCGATGGAAAGTTTGTTATAGGTGCAGAGTTTTTCCCCTCTTCAAAAACAGCCTCAACTCAGACGCTTGTCAGCAGAGCGGTCGAGGTTGTGAATCAATCAGATATTGATGTGGCGCTTGGACTTTTGAGTGAGCCGGGAAGTGATTATGTGCGAGGTGATCTTTCAATCTTTGTTTACGACGCTGAGGGAACCCGATTGGTAAATGGTACTAATAAGTCTCAGCTCTGGAAAAACTTGCTAAATGCTACTGACCAACAAGGAAAAATGATAGTAAATGACATCATTACGATTGCAGTTAATGGTGGTGGTTGGGTTGAGTATCAGACACGAAATGCTCAGCGCAAGGTATACGTAAAATCGGTGCCGAAAAAGATGGGTGATAAGGTTAAAAACTATATTGTGGGCAGTGGTTATTTCTTATAAGATTTTTGATGAGAGGTAGGTCTTAAAGAGTACTGCCCAGGCTGCATCAAGCAAGAATAGAGTTCCATACACAATGAGCAGTGAGCCTGATATGAGATTAATGATCCTATATATTGCTGGAGTTACTTTGGTTCTAAAATAGGCAAAGGTCGCGCTTATAAGTAAGAACCAGAAGAAAGATCCAAGAGTTATTCCAAGAGCAACATAGATGGCTTCATTCGTGTCATAAAATCTTTCAAATTCAAATGCACTGAATGCGGCAACAAATGAAAGAATAGTCATCGGATTGGTAAGCGTAATAATCATTGTTTGAAGAAGAATAGTGAGTCCACGCGCCTTGATGGGAATCTCGATCGTTTTTTCTTGAGGAGGTAATGGAGCGATAAGTCCCTTAATCCCAAGTACAATCAGAATAATACCACCTGCGACAAAAAGATATTCTCGATGGGCAAGCACAAATGAGCTAAATGCGCTGAGCCCAAGAGCTGCAATAAGAGCATAAAAACCATCTCCAAGAGCTATGCCATAGGCAGTGATAGCACCAGCTTTGAGGCCTTTTGTAAGACTTTGCCGAATGCAAAGAAGTGCAAGGGGGCCGACCGGGGCAGCCATAGCAAAACCTATAATGATACCTTTTATAAAATTAATCATGTTATTTTAACAATGGATATTCGTTGAACCCCATTAAACGGCATTCTGGTTGAGGGATCATACCAAATTCATCATAGACGAGTTTTTGCATGGTCCGTGCGAGAGTGATAATGTCATTGGTGGTAGCGCTTCCCCGATTAACTATCATGTTAGCGTGCTGATGAGAGACCTGTGCGCCACCTATGGCAAGTTCCCCTTTGATACCTAATTTATCAAGATAGTAAGCTACAAAGATAAGTTTTTTGCTCGTATGGGCAACTTCCTTCTCAGTAAAGTTTCTAAAGAAGCTACCGCAAGTATGTGAGGTTGGGTAACGTTTAGCGCGATGCCGTATCATCTCATGGCTTCTGCCTTTGGCATACGCAGCAGCTTCGCGATCTACCCTTTTAAGTTTAAAGGTAGCAGACACTAAATAGTGATTTCCCTCGTGCAGTAGGGATGTGTTGTACCCAAACTGGAACCAACTTTGATCTACAGTGAGAAGCTTACCGGTCGATTTTTCTATGACCTGGCCTCCGGTCATAAATTGACCAAGAAGAAACTCGAAGTAGTGGATATTTATAAATACAGCCCCGCCAATGCTGCCAGGGATACCACTAAACTCTTCAAGTCCAATAAGGTGAGTATCAAGGCACCAGGCAATGAGTTCGCTAAAAGATACACCTGCGCCGGCAGTGACAAGTGCATGCTCTTCATCAATCATGAGACCCGAAATGTTTTTAAGCTGAGGCTTGATGACTAGTCCTTCAATACCAGAGTCACTAATGAGCATATTTGCTCCTTCCCCAATAAGGCACACAGGTAACCCATGGGCGCGAGCAGTATTGAGTGCTAACTGGAACTCTTCAGCAGTTTGTGGCTCGGCAAAATATGCTGCAGAACCACCTGTTTTGAACCAGTTTTTATCAGCAAGGGAAACTGAGGGAATAATAAGCGAGGTTTCTAAGGGCAATCTATAGGATGGCTGAAGCACTGGTGAAGACATGCGTTATTCCTTGCTCTTTTCAAGTTCGGCAGGTAGTTTTCTGAAAATATAGCGTATCTGTACCTCTCCATTTTTCACGAGCTCGGCGCATCGGTCGCTGCAGGTATTTTGATATACACCAATGCAGTCAGGGCAGGAAATCAGCTGCTTATTGCACTGAGCATTGATACAGTTGGTGTAATCATCGTTCGGTTTTTTGCAATGATCACACTCCGCAAGGATATCATCCGTTATTTTTTCGGTGACTCTGGCATCAAAGACGTAGTTTTTGCCTCTAAAGTGACCATCGGGATATTTTTCAGTATAGCGTTGAATGCCTCCCCTAATCTGAAAGACTTCTTGAGCTACCTGCTTTTTCTTAAGATACGCAGTTGCGCGTTCGCAGCGTATACCGCTTGTGCAATACATAAGTACTCGCTTCCCCTTGAATTGATCAAGATGCGTGTCAAGATACTCAGGCAGATCTCTAAAGTTGGAAATAGGAGGCCTAACCGCATGAGTGAATGCTCCCACACGCCATTCATAATCATTGCGAGCATCCAGTATAACTAAATCATCGGGATTTGCTGTCATAAGGGCATGCGCTTCCTCAGCAGATAGATGGATTCCTGCATCTCGTGCAGATACTTCTTGGGGATCTACACCGAAATTTACCGCCTGGTCTTTTGCCGTTACTTGGAGCCGTGGAAAATAGTCAGTGCCACCATCGCTTTCCTTGAAGTCTGCATCAAAGAAAAGAGGATGGGAGCGCATAGCTTCTTTGTATCTTTCAGTAGCTTCAAAGGAACCTCCAACAGTTCCATTAATTCCTTCACGTGCAATATAAATGCGACCGGTAAGGCCAAGCTCACGACACAGTTTTTTTTGCGCAGCTACTTCAATCGAAGGTTTTTCGATATCTATGTATTTATAGTAAATGAGGATTTTTCCCATAGAAATACGCCCAGCTTAAGGTATCTTTTTTTTAAGTATAGCGCCTTTAAAAAAAAGATGAATGTCTCTTCTTTTACATGAGCGTATTATTGTGCTTTTTGTTTTGTACACTCTTGTTTGTGGCCGGCATTCCAATCTTGTCCTTGACAGTCTCTATTACAATAATAGAATTTTTTACAACCACTGCATATTTTGAGATCATCTCCCCGGTTTCCACAGAAATGGCACCACTTAGTACTTGAACTAGCAGATGTGGCGACAGGCTCGAGGTCCTCCCGCCTATGTTCAAGACCGTAGCAAGCTCTTATGAAGCTTTCAAAGGGGGCATGCGAATTTTTTTGAAGACATGACGTAAGGGCCGATTTATGCAGTATTGCATCGGTAAAATGAACCGGGCGAATGCCATGTTGAGCATCGATGAGATACAAACAAAGCCTTCCTAATCTTTTTGAGCCCTCTGGAAAAGGGTGAACGCGCACAATGTCATAATGGAACTTAGAGCTTATGGATAGTACCTTGTTCTGACGTTCTTGCCAGGGAAGATTTTTTATGGCAATAACGGCATTCTGGGCCTCTTCTAAAGCAGCTTGAAGTTCTTTTTCGATAGCTTCTACTGGAGTAAAGAGGTAAATTGAATTTTTAAGGAGAGCTTTTTCGTCGTCTGTGAGAGGATTTAGCAACGTTGGAAATTTTTGAACTTCAGGACTATTGCGATATTCTGCAAGAGATGCGGGTGTTGCAGTAACTTCTTTTCGTTTCAGCAAAAAGACAATATAGGACCATTCTTTGGTACATATTTCTTCTCTTATTTGCCAGGTAGCTTCATCTACTCTGAAGGCTCCGGGTTCTGGTACCTGAGGATCGAGACGTGTAAGCCAGGAAGAGAGCATCTTGATATCATCGATGGTCCATCGCTCAAATGGCTTATTAAGCAAGCTTGTTCTGCTTTTGTAAAGAGCATAGAACCAGTCCAAAATGATTCTTACTTCTTCATTTAATCCCTCCGCTTTGGCTTGATCCCTTGTAGAAATATTAAGCGCGGTTGCAAGGAGGGCAGCAATTTTCTCCGGCTCTTGTGAAAAGTTATGTGATGCACCTTGATAGGCTGCATCATAAGTTATATTGGGCCATTTCGTGATGGGACTGTCCTCAAATAGTTTTTCCTTACTAAGGCATACTATAGAAGGTATGGCCAGGAGGACCATCAGAGCTAATATGGGTAATCTTGTAGTTCGTGTTATCATCAAAAAATCCTTAATTCTTGGTTTGGGGCGATGGCTTGGTTATGCACTGCTTTTTGTGCCGAGTTATCCAGTCGTCCTTTTGGCATTCTTTAGAGCAATAATAGACTTCTTTGCAGGCCGCACATCGCTGAAATCCCTCTCCTTTTTTCCCGCATTTTCCGCATGCAATGGTCTGAGCGAGAGAGATATTTTTTAAACCTCCTGGTGTTACAGGTTGATCCTTGCCAGCAGGTTCAATTGCTTTTAGTTTTGCCTCCCCCGCTTCCAAGCATCTTCTAAAATAGGTTTCAAAGGGTAGATGAGATTTTTGAAGAAGGCTTTCTATGAGTACCCGGGTATTGGCTGCTGGATCGGCAATTTTGAGTGGTCTAATGCCATGTTGAGCATGAATGATATATTTGCAAAGTCTTCCCAAGCGCTTGGCTCCTTCTATAAAAGGATGGATGCGTACGATATCATAATGAAACTTACATCCAAGAGAAAGGGCTTGTTGCTGCCTTTGTTTCCAGGGAAGTTCTCGTATACGTCTAAGTTGCTCTTGTATATTCATCATGGCAGTAGTGAGTTCTGTTTCAATGATATCTTCGCTCAGAGGGAAAAGGTGAACTGATCTTTGCACTAAGAGCTCTTCCTCTTTTGTGAGCGGAGTATAAAGGTGAGGCTCATCCGGATGCGAGCTTTTGACTCGTGCAAGGAGCTTTGCATCTACCGAGAGCAGTATCTTTCGGTTCACCAAACTTTTAATATGCTTCCATTCTTCGGCGGACATCTCTCGTATTTGCCAATAAGTCGGTTCGCCTATGTATCTGAAAGTGCCCGGATGTTTAACATTCTTGTGAAAAAAAGTGATCCATGCAGAAAGGTACCGAATGTCCATATCGGTCCATGTTTCAAAAGGCTTGGTTAGCAGCTCTTTTTGAGTCTCTTCAATAGCCTTAGACCAGCCCATAATTGTGCAGGTTTCTTCGTCCCATTCTTCTTTTTTTTCAGATAATGCTTTTGCTTTAGCTGCAACAATGTCCGTATCATAGCGTGCTCCTGCATAGGCCATCGTAGTAACTGCCTTAGGCCATTGCGTTAGCGGAGCATCTTGATATAAGCTCTGTTTTTCTTGGAGAACCATGCCATGCACCAATGGTGATGCAAGGCTCATAAGGATGATCGTAATTTTTTTAATAGGCATGCTCTTATACCTTTTGCTTTTCTGCAATTTTGGCACATTGCTTTTTGTGGCCAGCCTTCCAATCTTTTGTTTGGCATTCCTGGCCACAATAATAAACAGCTTTGCATATACTGCAGCGTTGTTTTGGGTCTTGTTTTCCGCAGCTAGCGCAGCTTGAACTGCTGGCTAAGCTTGTTTGATCGGTGCTTTGTTCATGAGCTGCAAAGTTCAATAACATGAGCCGTAGGTGTTCCTCGGCAGAGATTCTCTTCTGAGGGCCCGCTGCCTGGGCAGTGCTTTTGAGAAGATTATCGTAGCGATCAACATGAGTCTTATAGAATTTTTCAAAGGGCCTATGAGTACCCTCTTTTAAGCTAGCTAACAAAGACTGCGTATATGCTTCAGCGTTGATAACACAGAGTGGCATTATGCCATTCTGGGAATGTATAATAAACATACCTAGTCGGCCCAATCTTTTTGCAGCCGCTTTGAAAGGATGCACTCTTATGATGTCAAAATGGAACTGACATCCGAGTGAAAATGCTTTTTGTTGTCGTTGTTCCCAAGGAAGAGCCCTGGCTTTCGCTAGTTCTTGCTTGAGTGATTCGAAAGCTTCAATGAGCTCTTTTTTTACATCATCACCTAGAGGAAAAACGTAGACAGTTTCATGTAAGTATGCTTCTTCTTGGGCTGTTAAGGGTTGTAATAGTGCGTTCGGGCGTTCCTGAGGATTGCCGATGTATTTGCTTCCTGATGGGGTATTAACGACTTTTCTAAAGAGTAATGTGTCGAATTTTTCAGTTTCTTCTTTTGATATCTTACGAAAAGTCCAGCGTACCGGCTCTGTCCTTATGGTTCGAGGATCCTTATGTGATGATCGCAAGAGCCATGCAGCGAGTTGTGAAATATCATCAAAAGTCCACGTCTCAAAAGGTTTTTTAAGGAGACTCTTTTCAACTTGTTTGACGGCGTATATCCAGTCCTGGATGACCCACTGTTCCTCTTGGGGAAGTGTTTTGAGAGTGTTCTCGAATGCTTCTTTAGAGCTTACTGAATAGTCGTAGGTAGCTCCTTGATAGGCATTGTCATAAATAGACGTATTGTTGCTCCAATCGGTTAATGGCTCATCTAAGTATTGGCTCCACTTTCCTTCAGAAAGAACCATGGCATTCATCGAGGAAACGCCCATTATAAGGGTCAAAATCAGTATGCGTAATTTCATATTGTCCTTTTGGTCATATCTTTGTGGTTGTTTTACTGGTGGCACATTTGGTTGTGTGCTACGATAGTGTCCATCGATTATAATGGGTTGCTTGGTTTTTTGTTAATCTAGCACGTTTTCTATTCTATCAGAATTTAAAAAAATGGCAATAGGCGACCACTGTGGGCTTGGAATTATTGAAGGTGAGTACTATGTATGGTGCTTATATGCATGTAATATGTCCAAAAGGGTCTTTGGGTCATTAGGCATCATAGTTATTGCTACCAAAAGCATTGTTTTACTGCCTATCAAAAAAATAGTTGCAAAAATGAGCAATTTTTGCTTTGGTTTTTTCGCTACATATTTACAATTTGTTAAAATTATATATGCTCAATAGTACAAGCATAAAACAAATTAATGACCATAGCATGGGGCCTTATGAAAATACAATTACTCGCACTCAGCAGTCTGCTGATGATCTCAGGAAGCCTCAGTGCAGCACAAAGTGAAAAAATAGGTACACTTACCAAACAAGAACAATCAGAATTGAATCTTCAACTTGTCGATGCAGTAAATGCTAGTGATTGGGATCGTATAAGAGAGCTTCTTAACAAGGGCGTTTTAAGAGATACCCAAGACTATGGATTTTTTCGTTTTGATCATATAAAAGTGCCTCGTGAAGTCATGCATGTCTTTCTCGATATGCTTGAAAAATTCTTCCAGATTGAAGGGGACATTTTTGAAATGGATAAAAGGGATGGATCTTTGATAACGAAGCGTGACGGATTATTTCTTGCTCAGCTTAAGAGGGGGATTATAGGCAAGCGCCAAGAAGTTGAACAAAAGAGGCTAGACCGCCAACTTATCAGGGCCGCAAAAGCCGGTGACACACGCCTTGTCAGAGATCTTCTTAAAAGAGGAGCTTCGATAGTTACCGATTGTGACAACCAACTTGAAAGGGCTTTAGAAGCTGGCGACAAATGGCTGGTTACAGAACTTCTAAAAAGGGGTGCTGCAATAAGTACCAATTGTGACTATCCTTCATTTTATGTAGCAGCAGCACGTGGGGACACTGATACACTCAATGTTTTACTCGATGAACTTGAAAATAATTTCGAACGTAGAGAGCTCAAACATGATGACCCTGGGCATCCAGATAACTATGCGTATAAAGCTCTGGAAGAAGTTAAAAAAAGGCGCCACGCGATTCTTCCACTTTTCAAAAGAGACATAAGCAGCTTAGATGGGCTTGTAAAATGTGTTAAGAAGCTTGAAGTGTATATGAAAAAACTTCATTCAGAGGGAACTGTTATTGGAAGCCTTTATTCAGAGGGAGCTATTACCGATTTGCTTAGTAACCTTTTAGGGGAGTTAGAGTCCCAGCTTGCACGCAACACACTGCTTAGTTTGTATTCATCGCATAATACTTCATTACATCTCTCACTAGTGGCTGCAGGAGCACAACAGATGACTAACGACGTTGAGGCAGGAGAGGAAGGGATGCTTGATAAACAAACATGCCTAGATCATTGCTTGTTTACTGGGGTAATATATGATGACGAACTACTGAAAGCTCTGATAGATGAAGGTGCAAATGTGAACGCAAGTATTGATGAAGCGAAAAGGCAAGCTCTTCACTTTGCATCAAAGTATGAGAATTTACGTGCTGTAAAACTACTGCTACGTGCAGGGGCCCAAATGAACACCAGAGACATACTTCAAGCGTCACCTCTTTATATAGGTGGCGTGGTTACCTTGCAGACTGGAGCAGCAAAGCTTCTTCTTGAAGCTGGCGCTACTGTTGCAGATAATAACCTACCATTACTTGCCCGCACTTTTCGGGATCATAGCATAGCGAACATGGATGATACCACTACACAAAAGATAGTTACCACGCTCTTAGAAGCAAGTTTACGAAGGTATGCACCGACAAAGCATCAAGCCAAAATTGCTCTTCAGAATGTTGCATTCCTCATCTATATCTTTGGCATTAAATGTAATCTTCCACCTTACGTTATCTATGAGCTACTTTTATTTGCAACGGCTGAACAGCATAATGAGCAAGGAGAACTGATTGCGCCAGAATGGACTACGGCATTAAAAAGAGATCTTGAGGTGATCTATCTCTATAGATGTAATGGCAATACGCTTCGTCCCCTGTGGGAACAAACCATGAGGTGTATAGAAAAAGATCCACAAAAACAGGCTCTTCTCATTTCAAAACTTGAGCATTTTATGCGACCCTTTCTAGGCAATGATGTCATATCCATAGTCAGTTTGAGCCTAATGCGGAAAGTTGCTCAAGACTTTAAAGGCGCGATAAGCAAAGATACAAGACGCGAAATTCTTGAAGATAACTTTGATCGCTACAACAACCATTTAAAAAACTATGTACGGATACCTGACTTAGAAAAAGAAATGTAGGGTTAAAATTCCGGATTGAGCGACAAGAAAAATGTCTCATTAAGAATACAATTACTTTCTCCGCTAATTATCTTAGGAAGCCTTTGTGCGACGACTGAACAAAGGCAAAAAACAGGTGTCATTAAGAACAGTGAGTAGGTAATCCTCAGGCAATCAAGGTAATTGCGAAAGGATACTGTTTACAGATGCGGTGGCTTTTTTAAAGGGAGCTACAGTATTAACTTGGACCCACTTTGAAAGAGGCCACCAAACGCCAGATTTTAACTGCTGCCAGGGCCAGACTTCTTTTTTGTCAAGAGTGTTGTTTTGGTATGCTTCCTCGACAATCTCAAGGACTCGCCTGGTAACTCGATGGAATTCTTTATCCTGTTCTGTCCAACCATCTAAGTGGTAAGTTTCGTAGAATTGCTTTGCCATTTCAGTATAGCTCCAGGTAGTGAATCCATCGCCGGGCATAATCATTGGTTGTCCTCTCACGCCACTTTCATACCATTCAATGACTCTTCTCACCCAACCAATCTGGTAGGCAACGAGATCACTGACAGATATAAGTCCCCCAGTGCCACTAATCTTCTTTGCTTGTCTGGTTTCTTTATCTACCTGTGCTAGTGTGGTGACTAATTTGTTGTATTCTTTCTGAATGTTTTGTGCGAGCGGTGCTCTGTGCACTTCTTTAATTAAAAGTGCTTCTAGCCTTGCATTATTGTACTTGTTTTCTATTCTTGTTTTAGACATAGTTGAATAAGCGATGGAGTGAGACTTGTCGAACTAGCACATCCTGGGCACGTTTCTTAGGAGGATAGAATACGAGTATGCCATAGTAATAACTGTGCAGCAAATAAATATCAGGTTCGTTTTTTTGCGTAGGTAGGAGGTTTGCCAAATTAGATGATAAAGTAAGAAAGAATCAACATGCAAAGCCCATGATCGGGCTACTACTTGGATGGTTGTTAAGTTTTGTTAAGAACTCATGCCATGAGATTGCTCCTTATCCCGTTTTTTCCTATACTGGGGAGGCATGAAACATGTATAAAAAAATCCTTCCGGGATACAACTCTTATGAAACTTTCCATTTCTTGGATTCTTGACCATATTGCGGCAACAAAGAATGATATTGCTCTTCCTGATCTTGTTAAGCAATTTAATGCAAAAACAGCAGAGATTGATGCTACCGAGCATATTGTTACCGATCTTGCTTATCTCTATGCAGTAAACATTACTGAGATTCTCGATCAGGCGGTAGTGGTATCCTGCGAAGAACTTGGTACGTCATTTAATCTGCCTCAGCGAAAAGATCCATCGCGTGAGAAAGGCTTCTGGTACCTTGTTAAAAAAGATGGATCAGAAGTTCGCTGGGCCACGCTTGCAGATGTGGGCTCGTCAAAAGATGGCCTTATGGTAAGTCTGTATATGAGCGACAGGGAAGCTCAAGGTTCCTGGCGAGATACTGTTGAGCAGGAAGATACGATTATCACGATCGACAATAAAGCGATCACCAATAGGCCAGATTTGTGGGGTCATCGAGGATGTGCTCGTGAGATGGCTGCCTTAGCTGGTAAGATGCTTATTCAGGAAGAGCATCTTCTTGCAGATACCATGATTAAGCATTATGACAGAAAGGCTCCTGCTCAAGCAGGGCAATCTTTTGCACTTTCTCTTGATGATGAAGCTTGTGGAAGTACCTGTAGGAGATTCTCGGGATTAGCAGTTCCTCAAGTGACCTATCGTGCTTCATTGCCGTGGATGGCCTTTAGGTTAGCACGAATTGATATGAGGCCAATTGATGCTCTTGTCGATATGACCAATTATGTAATGTGCGATATCGGCCAACCGATGCATGCTTTTGATGCTGAACGGTTACCAAGTAAACATATACAGGTACGCTGTGCTCGTACAGGTGAGAAGCTACGATTGCTTGATGGTGAAGAAGTAACTCTTGAACCATCCGATTGTGTCATTTCAGCTGGTGATAGTGCAGTTTCAGTAGCTGGAGTAATGGGAGGCTTTGCAACTTCAGTAAACAAAACAACAAAATCCCTGTTCTTAGAATCTGCTAATTTTGAACCGATACCGATTCGCCTTACTGCAACTCGTATAAAAAAACGTACTGAGTCATCAACTCGTTACGAAAAGAATATTGACCCAAATCAAAACACTCAGGGAATATTGCGCTACCTTAAACTTCTTCAAGATGCTCAGATTCCTTATGAAGCTGAAGAAGCCATAACATCATTAGGGCCCTTATGGCACGAGAAAGTCATAGAAGTATCTTATGAGCTTATTCTGAGCAAGATCGGCATGGAGGTTTCTATAGAGAAGATTATATCTATTCTTAAGAATCTCGACTTTGGAGTGGTATACGAGCATGAGAGATTTATCGTGACAGTACCTACGTTCCGCGCGATTAAAGATGTGACTATTCCTGAAGATATTGTTGAAGAAGTAGCGCGCTTTGTGGGATATAGCAAGATTGCTCCAGTCCTTCCTGAGCGAAAAGTAATGGCATTCAATACGCGCAGGATTGAACGTAAAAAACGATTGAAACATATTCTTGCATATGGTCTTTCGATGCATGAGGTGCAAACATATGCATTTTATGATGAAGCGCTGCTCAAAAAACTTTCCTATGATCCACTTGATGCACTACGTATTGCTAATCCCTTATCTGAGCATTGGCAGCGTTTAGTAACCTCGTTAGTGCCCAACCTTATAGGATGTGTCATAACCAATCAAGCAGTGCAAGACAGCTTGCGCTTTTTTGAAATCAATCGTGTATGGCACCTCGCAGCCGGGCCTATTGAAGTGCAAGAGTGTGAGGGCATCTACCACACTGAATCGCAAGAATGTGGGGGCATCTGGTACGAAAAAAAATCACCGATAGACTTTTATGATGGTAAGGCTCTTGTTGAGCAGATGATGTCTGCGCTCGGACTTACCATTCATTGGCTCAAGCCTGCCAAGGCTCTTGCTCCTTGGTACGATAGTTATCAGTCAGCAGAATTGCGGTGCGGTAAGCGAGTAATTGGTCGTGCGGGCAAGTGCTCGTCCTCTTTTCTTGGACATGTCCTTGAGGGGGATGCATTCATTTTTGAGCTCGATGCAATTTTTATACTGAATGCGCGGATAGAGCAGGCACAGTATGTGCCTCTTGCTAAGTATCCCGTAACTGAGCAGGATATTAGTATCTTAGTCTCTCGTTCAGTAACTGTTGCAGGTCTAGAGAATGCTATTGGTCGAGCAGATATACGCATCATGAAGGTACAGCTTGTTGATAGCTTCGAAAAACCTGATTGGCCAGATAAGAAGTCATTAACTTTTAGGTATACTGCTGCAGACAAAGAAGGTACGCTTACTAAAGAAGCAATAGAGACCATTGCACAACATGTGCAGCGTGCAGTACAAGATCTTGGCGGGGAGGTTCGATGAAAAGAAAAACGATAGGATATCTCATTGCGGGAATGTTGATCATCCTTGCAGATCAGCTAACTAAATGGATAGCCGTCAACTACTGGTACGATGGGTATCTAGTCACCAGTTTTTTAAGCTTTAGGGTGACGATCAATCGAGGTATTTCATGGGGACTGCTTTCATCAGCTGAGACCAACACACTGCTTTTCCTGGCGATCTCTTTTTGCATTCTTCTCTTAACCTTTGGATTAGCTGTGTATGCGTTTCGCAGGTATAAGCAAGGATATTCAGTTTATGGAGAGCTCTTAGTGGTTTCAGGTTCATGTTCCAACATTATTGATCGATGCTTTCAAAAAGGAGTAATCGATTTTATTGTGGTGCATTGGCACGACTATGTGTGGCCAGTTTTTAATCTTGCAGATATGGCCATCGTGTGTGGTGTTGGCATCATGTTTTTTAGTTATCTCACCCGAAACGAATAGGTCGTTTGAATCAACGTTTTTATGAGTTTTGTAAGGTGCTGCAATCATTTGTAGTACCTTACCATTGTAGCTATTGCAGATGTTCGCTGTCCTCAGACGAGCCTTTATGTCCTACCTGCACGATACTTATCAATCCAACTCTTTCATCAAGGCTTCAAATAACAGGGGATGAATATCTTCAAGTTTATGCCGTAAGCGCTTATGAAGAGCCCCTGAAAACACTCATCCTTGCAAAACAGTATAATGGGTATGAAGCGAGTCAACACCTAGGGACTCTTATATGGTGCCATTCGGTTATGCCTTCAATGCGAGCAGACTTCCTCATTCCTGTTCCTTTACATTCTCAAAGAGCAGCTCTTCGTGGGTATAATCAGGCACGTGTTATTGCGGAGCAGTTGAGCCGCTACAGTGGGATACCTATACTTGATTGTATTGTACGAACTCGAAACACGAGACAACAATCTCAATGCCGCATGTTTGAGCGTTATGATAATGTGAAGGGAGCTTTTAAAATGATTAATGGAGAGGCCCTTGCGGGTAAAAATTGTATTCTCGTAGATGATATGATGACTACGGGCGCGACCTTGCAGGAGGTAGCTCGCACAGTGATTCCCTTTAAGCCAGCGTGCCTAAGGTCGATAGTTGCTTGCAGTTCCTTCTAAGTATTTAGAGATTTGAGCTCTTTCCTAGTTTGATTAGATCTGGTTGAAAAAAACTTTTCGGCTTTTAAAAGTTTAGAAGAAGCTATCAAAGTATTTCACTACATCTATTGAGGTGAATAATTTTGCAACTTTGCTCGCTTTGTGATAGCATGTCCTTACTTAAAACATTTTATTACTTTTTTCTTTTAAAAAGGATGTATTCTATGCAAAAGACACGATTCCGTTACTTTCTGAGTGGTGCCTTATTGGTCTCATCATTAGCGGTTCTTACCGGATGTGACGTTTTTAAGCGAGCATCATGTCCAGCATGCGGGCCTAGCACAGAAACTGCTAAACCAGAAGACGTTATATTGTCTATCGATGGTGTTCCCGCGATTACCAAACAAGAATTTGAAGAATTTTATGCTACAGCATCTGCGAATTCAGGACCTTATGGGGCTCTTTCGAGGAAAGATGCCTATGATACTTTGAAGACTATGGTACTCCTTGATCATAAAATGATCAAAGAAGGCAAGGACAAAGATCCTGAATATCAAAAAGAATTTCGTCGTGCCTTTAATTTGGCAAAATGGGGCGTTAACTCCCAAATACTTGCAGAGGAACTTAAAAAGACTATAGATACTTCTGACGCTGCGATCGAAAGCTTCTATAATGAGGCGAAAGGCAAAAATCCTGCCTTTGATCGCCCACCATTCCTTAAGAATCCGGAAAGCGTAAGCGTCCAGTCAGTTGAATTTACTGATAAAAAAGCTGCTGAAGAGTTTCTTAAGAAAGCAAAATCTGATTTTGCAGGTGCGGCACGTGCTGCCAATCTCTCGGTCAAGGATCTTGGAAAAGTCTCTGCCCAATCTCAAAATGTTGACTTTGCAATTCGATTAAAAGCTCGTACACTAGCTCCTAATGCTGTTGAGCTTGTGGCTTCGGGTGATAAGAAGTTCTTTGTTATTAAAGCTGGTGCTAAGTCCCCTTCACAATATGCGGAATTTAGTGAATTGAAAGCTATGCCTCAAATGACAGAGATGCTTGCTCAATTTAAGAGAAGTGTTGAGCTTGAGCCTGCATTCCTTAAACGTGTTGAAGAGTATAAGAATGAGTTCAAAATAGATGAAAACCTCAAATATTTTGAAGAAGCAGAAGCGAAACAAAAAGAAGAAGAAGAAAAACTTCGAGAAGCTTTCGCTCAAAAAATGCAAGAGCAAGAGGGAGCACAGCCTGAAGCCGAGGCTCCAACTCAAGCAGCTAAACCACAGGGCGTAGTTGCAGGCTAATCAAAGCACTGATATGATAGAAAGAAAGGGGATCATCACGATCCCCTTTCTTAGTTGCGAGGAGCTTTTTTATGAACTATGCGATGCGTATTTTCTTGCTGGTGGCGCTGGGTACTATAGTAACTCAACAGACCCAACCTGGTGGTCGAGTTCTCGCGTCTTTGATTATGGGTGGTCGAGTTCCTACCTCCCTTGATGCTTCTATTAAAAGGTGGATTATTCTTGATGGGAAAACGATGGCTAAACTTAGGCTAACTAAAAATGGTTATACCGATGAAGCAGTTGAAGAGGCACTCGCTCGTGTAGAGCGTGCTATTCTTAGAGAGACTGTACTGACTTCTAGAGCATGTGGATTGGCTATAACCCATGAGGCAGCGATAGAGCGAAGTAAAAGGAAAAAGAAAAGATTTGGGAAGCTTTCGCTCAAAAAATAAAAGAGGGGCAAAGCCTGAAGCCGAGGCTCCAGCTCAAGTAGCTAAACCACAAGGTGTAGTTGCAGGCTAATCAAAGCACTGATATGATAGAAAGAAAGGGGATCATTGCGGTCCCCTTTCTTAGTTACGAGGGCGGTCCCCTTTCTTAGTTACGAGGAGCTTTCTATGAACTATGCGATACGTGTTATGTGGTTTGTGATTCTGGGTGCGGTATTTGGGGTTTCCCCGGTCCCTGCAACTTCAGCAAAACAGGGTAAATCGAGGCCAGTTAAAAAGCCAGCGGTAAGTATCCCCCTAGAAATAGCTCAACCGAAGCGCAAAATTGAGGATTGTGTCCTTGCAACCATTTATCATCCTGAGGGGATCGTTCTCATACGTCAGTCTGACTTGCGTTCCGGTCTAAGTGGCCAAGCCCCTTCCTTACGTGATGCGATTATTAAAGAGCTGATTATTCTCGATGGGAAAACACTCGCTAAGGCTAAAATGCTCAATATGGGTTCTATGGAGGAAGAGGTTGAGAAGGCACTTTCTCGTGCCCAGGAACAGCTTGGGATGACCAGGGAAGGGCTCATTGCATTTTTTAAAGAGCAAGGCCTGACACTTGAGGAAGCAAAAAAAGAGCTCGAAAGAGGTCTTATCGTTGAAAATGTCATAGATTCTCGAGTTAAGACGAAGGCTCAGGTCTCTAACAAAGCTATTGAGCAGTATCATAATGATCATCCTATTGTTAGATATAGCTTCCGTCAAGCAGTGGTGCCTCTGGGTGGCAGTTCAAAAGCACTTAGGAGAGCTCTTATAGAGCAAGAGATAGCATCAGGAAATATTGAACATTCGGTCGATTGGGCAGATATCGGTGCTATTGCTGAAAAAGACTTTTCTACGGAAAAGGCCTATATTAAGGATCTTCCTGTGGGTACTGTCATTATAAGTGACGAGTCTGATGAGGAATTTACCTTACTAAAGTTTATCGCTAAGAAGATAACTCCCCTTGAGGAGCGTAAAAACGATATTGCTAATATGCTTACCCAAGAGCGGTATATTCAAACACAAAAAGCATACTTCGATAAGCTCTTTCAGGAAGCTAATATTCGTTATAGTGATAAAGCAGTGCGTCCATAGTATTGATCCTATGACAATTTTTGTGTTGATGTTTCGCCAAATTCTCACCTGAAGGCTTTATGCCTGAAGAGAAAAAATACCGTTTTTTTATCCACCCAGAGATCTTCATGTAATCAGTTTAAAAAAGAGCCGGTTCTTTTATATAAAACTTGCTAAAAAGAGCCGGTTCTTTTATTCTCTAGCTTAGAAAAAGAGCCGGCTCTTTTTAGCTGAGACTGAGTTTAATTGAGTGATTAGTTCATAGGAGGGCGTCAATGAATCGTACCTGCATAGCTTTTCTGAAAGAATGGCTTATAGCGCCCAAGCGCAAACCGCTTATTATTCGAGGAGCTCGACAGGTTGGCAAAACTTGGATAGTGAGACATCTTGCCGAGTTAAAGGGTATGAAACTCATTGAGTTCAATTTTGAAAAGAATCCTGAGCGTGCTGAACTCTTTGAATCGAATGATCCAAAGGAAATCATATTACGTATAGAGCAACGGTTTGCTATCCAGGTTGATCCAAGCAAAACCTGAGCTTATTGAAAAACTGCGATGGTTTTATGAAGATATGCCGCAACTGGCAGTTATTGCCGCAGGGTCCCTGTTAGAATTTGTTTTAGGTGTGCATGCCCTCAAGATGCCTGTAGGGCGAGTGAGCTTTGCATACTTGGAGCCTTTGTCATTCATTGAATTTCTTCAAGCTCAACACAAAGACCGACTTGTTGATCTAATACAGTCATACACGTGGAACAAGGAAATTAATAAGGTTGTGCATGCAGAGCTCATGAGGCTATTTAAGGAGTATGTATATGTTGGAGGTCTTCCTGGGGCCGTATCTGAATGGATTGAAGGACGATCTCTAGCAAAAATCAATGAAGTGCACAATGACTTATTAGGCTCGTATAGATCAGATTTTAGTAAATATAGTGGTCGAATTTCTCCTGAAATCTTGAATGAGGTCATAGATACTATACCACTTTCTTTAGCCAAAAAGTTTATTTATAGCCACGTGGAAACGGATGCCCCGGTTGCGAAAATTAAGGCGTCGGTGCAGTTACTAAACCGAGCTCGTGTGGTTCATAAAGTGAGATCTACTGCTGCAAATGGTGTTCCCTTGGGTGCTGAGATTAATGAAAAGTTCAACAAGATGATTCTTCTTGATGTTGGGTTATGTTCTGCATTGCTTGGTTTGCAGTTGGGACAATTGGAGGATAGTGATGAACTTGATATGGTTAACAAAGGTGGGATTGCAGAGCAAGTTGTTGGACAACTGCTGCGTACCATAGAACCATGGTATGTCGAGCCAGCGCTTTATTATTGGACTCGCATTGAGCGAAGCGCAGAAGCTGAGATAGACTATGTTATCCAGCATGGCACTACCGTGGTCCCCATAGAAGTGAAAGCAGGCAGTTCAGGTAAATTAAAATCGCTCCATTTCTTTATGCAGATCAAAGGACTATCGACTGCAGTACGTTTTTGCTCAGGACCTCCTCAGATAACTCAGGTGTCAGTAAAAGATGCTCAGTCGCGTGAGATTAATTACGAGTTACGATCTATGCCATTCTATCTTATCAGTGAGCTTCATAGGCTGCTTGCCTAAATGTCCATCTATTTAGGACAAACCAAAAAACTCGAGTTAGGTTGCTTCATGTTCAAGAGAGGCAGCTTTATTACTCAGCTCGAGGGACTTTTTGATGAGATCAGTTTTCTGTGCCCGATGCTCCGGTTTTGTATCAAAGTAGGCCTGAAGAAGCTGCTCAAGATCCATATCAACCTTTAGAACCGCTCGACGTTCTCGCGTTTCAAGAGCTCTTACTGGAAAGATGCCTACAAGATACCATGCGTTGGCACAGGCTTTCTGTACAGCGCTCAAATCTACTCGATCTTTAGTATGAGGGGGAAGGTGGTACAAGATCTTTACAATGGCGCCTTCTAACTCATGCTTTTGAATTTCTTCAAGAAGGAGCTCTGTTTGGTGATCGGGATCATAGAGGCGAGCATCGATTTGTATGAACGGTCTTGTGGGAGTTTTAATGAACTCAAAAGACGTCATCTCTTTCTCATGAATGGTCACATAACAAAACCCTTTGTCCTCTTTGCGTTCACCAAAGTCGATCCGTTCGATAGAGCCTGAGTATACGATGGGAGGAAATTGAGACCCGTTTACATTTTGAAAGCGATGCAAATGGCCAAGTGCTACGTAATCAAAAGGAACAATGCCAAGCTGAGATGGCATAAATAGAGGATCGGTACCGTACACAGCCCGTTTTTCTGAACCTGAGAATATACCATTACTTACCGTTAAATGGCCCGCAAGAACTGATGGTAATGATTGATCAAGATCGGCAGCAAGAGAAGCGATAATTTTGGTGACACCGGTGCTTATATATTCCGTAATTTCTGTTGCAGAAAGATGCTGATGTTCATTGTGCAACGCTAAGGTATTTCTGGTGGGCCAAGGTATGCCTACAATCTGAACTGGCCCATTCTTCGTTTCAAGACGCAATGCAGTTGGTTTACTTATCACATGAAACCCCTCGAGAGGTATCTGTCCAAAAATGTCTAATGCGTGAGCTTTCCCGTGACTTAGGGGATTGTCATGGTTACCAATAATAATGACGACCGGGATCTTGGCCTGATACAGGCGTAAAAAGCAATTCATGAGTAAACGCTGATGAGTTGGTGTCGGGTGTGCAGTTTTATAGGCATCACCTGAGAATAAAAAAAAGTCGACCTCCTGTTCAAGGGCAAAATCGATGCAGAAGGAAAGTGCTTTCTCAAAATCTATCAGACGTGAATGGATGCCCCTTTTAGGATCTATCCGACCATAATTTTCCATACCAAAATGTATGTCTGCAGTATGGATAAAGCGAACCACAGTATTCCTTACGAGCCTTGTGTTGCAAGCTTTAATTTGAGCTTATCAGGAGCTTGAGCGTGTTTACCTTTGATAAGCGGTGCATAATGTAATTTAGTTGTTTGCCGCTGTCGTGCAATGGCCAAGGCCTGCGCGGGAACAGATTCTGTTATGGTTGAGCCGGCCGCAACAATAGCTTCTTTTCCAATGGTTACCGGTGCAAGGAGTGCACTGTTGCTTCCAATAAATGCCCCATCTTCTATGATAGTTGCATGCTTGCTCACCCCATTATAGTTACAGGTAATAGTTCCTGCACCGATATTTGCTTCTTTCCCTATCTGAGCTTGTCCTAGGTATGTAAGATGTTTGGCCTTGCTCTTGTGGCCAAGGGTTGTTTTGCTTACTTCCACAAAGTTCCCTACAACGCTTTCTGCATGCAGGGTACTATGCTGGTGAACTCGAGCAAAAGGTCCAACCTGTGCCATACCATGAACTGATGCATGTGAGATGACGCTATGAGAATGAATGATTGCAGAATCGCCAATGATGGCACCATCAAGCACTGAAAAGGCATCAATGGTAACTTTCCTGCCGACTTGGGTACCCTTGAGTAGTTGTACTCCATAGCCAATAACCGTATCAGGACTTAGTGTAACATCATAATCTATGACAACCGATTCTGGTGCTATAAATCTTACTCCTTGTGCCATCCAGCTATTGATAATATCTGATCGCACGAGTCGCTCAGCAACCCAGAGCTCCTTGAGGGTATTAATACCCCGAACATGATCAAAGGGTATATCAACGATCTCGATCTTTTTCTTCTGTTCACTGGCTTTATGAATGAGATCGGTAATAAAGATTTCGCCACTTGGGTGAGTTTCTAAAGAAGGTAGGGTGTCTTCAAGGAATGCTCGCTCAATAAGATACACTCCTGCATTTAAGCGGCATTCGCGAGCAGGATCTCCCGTGAATTCTCGTTGTTCTACGATAGAAACTTGTTCTCCGTTATCGATGACTCGACCATAGCCAATGACGGAAGGATCAGCATTATACGAAGCGATAAAAGAAATAGTTGCAGCTGTTGAACGGTGGCGCTTCATAAGTTCGGCAATGTGTGCTTCTGTGATCAGAGGTACATCGCCATTTAAAATAAGAAGCGTATCTTCTGTCCAGTACGGTCTTGTACAAAGAAGGGCATGGCCAGTACCTTTCTGAATAGTTTGTTCAACGCATTCAACAGGATAGCTATATTTATCAAGAATGCCTCGAATGATCTCTTGCTGATAACCCACGACGACAAGAGTTTTTATCTTGAGGGCTTTAAGGACGTTAAGTGGATAGCGAATCATTTCCTGGCCGCAGAGAGTAAAGCTCAGTTTTATTGCGGATGTGTTAAACCGGGATGATCTTCCTGCTGCTAATACAATTGCTTGAGTGCGAGTGGGCATGGAAAAACCTCTTATGTTGCAGCCAAAAACAGATACTAAAAAGTGTAATAGGAACTTGTAGATTTAGCAATTTCTTCTTGAAAGGTACTATGCAAATCATTAGGCAAGGTGCGAAGTGAGACCAAAGATCTTAATAGAGGTGAAAAAACTTCAAAAAACTGGAAAAACCGTTATAATAGCTATATAAACTTACGTCTAAACGTTGCAGAACCGAAGTACGAAATAAAGAGTGGTTCACCAGGTACAACGTCCTATAAAAAAATGAGAGGTGCGATGCAGGCCAGGAGTAACTTTTTGCTAATCGGAGAGATGGCTGAGCGGACGAAAGCGGCCGCCTCGAAAGCGGTTATTCCGTATATACTCGGAATCGGGGGTTCGAATCCCTCTCTCTCCACCACGAAGACTTAGGAAATAGATTCATGATAAAACGTCTTTTACTAGTTCTGGGCATCGCAGGAACCTCGCAGGCGATGGTATTTGATAACCGATTTCTGCTTCTCTATTTAAAACCATTTACCAGACGGTGCGATGCGTTGTCACATGTGAGAGTGCAGCCATTTTTTATGCATGCCGATAGGGCTTTTTCAGATATAGATATGTCCATTCCTGATATTAATGGATTATATGATCAGCGAGTTCTTGCACAAGCATTAGTGGATACAGGACATCCTCAGTCATTGCGCTCTGACTTTAGACTGCGGACCTGCATTCCCTGGGCTCGTCACGGCCGCCTTGATGCTCAAGGTATCGCCTTTCTCTATGAGCAGTCACTGACTCCCTGGTTGTCAGCAGGGGTAGATATGGCATTCGCTCACGTTGCTATGCGCCATCAATTCGCCTTGTCAGGCGCTGAAGAGCAGCTTCCTCCTGGGGATAAGGAATATCTGTTGCAAGCAAAAGAAGCGATGCACCAGCAGCTTGGTCTTCGTCCAGCTCTTTTTTCAAAGACGCTGTTTGGTGATGTTGATTTATACCTTAGGTTTGGAAGTATTTGGGACTATACCCTTAAGTTTAGACGAATTGATGCGAGCGTAAAGTTTGGGGTATATGTTCCCTCAGCTACAGCGCGCGATCTTGATAATCCGGCTGCAATTCCTTTGGGAGGTGATAAACATTGGGGCGTATATGGTGGGTTTGAAAGTGAGTGGGAGTTAAAGGAAGATTTATCCATAGGCCTTATGTTTCGTGCTATTAAGCGACTTAAGAAAACACAGCAGTTACGAATACCCTTGCTTACGGAACCTCAAGAGTATGGCGTCCTTGTAGGACCTGTGGAGGTTGACCCGGGCTGGACCTTCGTTTTTAATCCTTCGGTTGATACCGCTCATTTACGTCGTGGATTGGGTTTGAAGGCAGGTTACACCTTGGTTGCACATTTGAAAGATACCTACTCTGACTGTCGACCGACTGACTTTCGAAAGAAATTTCCAGGTAATCTCGTAAAGCATGATTCTTCCTGGGGTGCCGAATACATTACGATAGGTGCCTACTATGACTTTGAAAAAGTGTACGAGTGCCCTTCACTCTATCCAAAAATTTCCCTCTATTGGGATATCCCGGTAAATTGGTTGGTCAGTAAGCGTGCAGCTAAGACTACGAGTGTTTCCTTAATGTTTGAACTTGATTTCTAGGAGATCGTATGAATAACCCTTTCTTAAAATTTATGCCAGCTCGTAAGCTTTTTAGCTTTTTCTCCAATGATTTAGCGATCGACTTAGGGACAGCAAATACTCTAATTTATGTGCCGAAAAAGGGTATTGTACTGAATGAACCATCTGTAGTGGCCGTTAAACTTAGAACCAATCACGTTCTTGCTGCAGGAAGGCTGGCAAAAGAAATGCTTGGAAAAACTCCAGAAAGCATCGTTGCCTGTCGGCCTTTGAGGGATGGGGTAATTGCTAACTTTGAGCTTACTGAAAGCATGTTGCGCTATTTTATTCGAGTAGTGCACGATAATCGTAGAACCTTAGTCAGACCGCGTATGGTTATTGGTATTCCTTCGGGTATTACTCAGGTTGAGCGTCGTGCTGTCGAAGATGCAGCAAAGCAAGCTGGTGCCCGAGAAGTCTATACCGTTATTGAGCCGATGGCCGCTGCGATAGGATCAGGCCTTCCAGTACACGACCCTTCAGGGAGCATGATAGTAGATATTGGAGGGGGTACCACCGAAGTTGCCGTTATAAGTTTGAAAGATGTGGTTTTTTGCCGCTCCATTCGAGTCGGTGGTGATGAGCTTGATCGTGCCATTGTGACCTATGTGAAACGGAAATACAATCTTCTTATTGGAGAGCGTACTGCTGAAATGATCAAAATTAAGATAGGTACGGTTATGCAGGAGGGTGATGGTGAAGCGGTAGAAGTTAAAGGACGTGACCTGATGACTGGAGTTCCTAAAACTATCAAACTGACCAGTGCGGAAGTCCAAGAGTCTTTACGTGAACCAGTGTCGATGATTGTGCAAGCGATTCGAGAAGCACTTGAAAATACTCCCCCTGAGTTATCTTCAGACCTTGTTGATACCGGCATTATGCTTGCTGG
The DNA here is from genome assembly GCA_013288045.1 of Candidatus Babelota bacterium. Classification (GTDB taxonomy): domain Bacteria; phylum Babelota; class Babeliae; order Babelales; family Babelaceae; genus PRDV01. Next base: position 46,062 of record JABDCP010000002.1, on the reverse strand, counting down.
TGGAGGAGCTCTTTTGCGAGGCCTTGATCGTCTTATTGCTCAAGAAACGGGACTTCCAGTGCGTGTTGCGAAGAACGCACTCTTTGCCGTGGTGGAAGGATGTGGCAAGATTCTTGAAGAGCTTGATTTCTTTAGGGATACGCTCACAAAATAGTTTTTCACACGAGGCCTTCAGGTGCAAAGTATTGGATGACTGTGGTCACAAAAATAGTGATGCAGAAGAAGCATCTTTAGAATACTGGTGGACTTTGAGCGACTATTGGTCCTTACCTCTTTACTCCGCAGGAAGTTTTTATGAGTAGTGTGTCGCATGTAGGCGCGATAGATAAACAAATAACTTGTAATTTTTTTCCAGGAATATTATTCTACAGATACCTGTAGTGGCTTACGGTCTTAGTAATGTAGTCTCGAGGGTAGATCTATGAAATACACAAATTTCGTTAACCAAATAGTTATGCGCAGACTTATTTTAGGGATTCTCTGTATACAAGGGGTCCTACCATCCATCAATGCAGCGTCTGATGTTCTTGTAGCTCGGAAAAAAATTTATCAAAAATCGTTATTGGACCTCTATAAAGTCGAGGGTAAGCAAGGTGCTTGTATACCCTGCAAACCGAAGACATGCGTAACCTGTAAAGTTCGAAAATGTCATGCCAACCATACTTATTGTACTATCTGCGAAGAGAAATGCCAAAAATGCCCCAAAAATTGCAATGACTGTAAGGTAAGTTGTGCTATTTGTCTTGAAAACCATAGGCAAAAGGGAGAAAAAGAAATAGTTCTTGAATGCAATCATGTTTTTGGTGTTGAATGTATCAAAAGCTGGGAAAATGTCTCGAAGCAGGGAGATTGTCCGGTATGTAGGAAGGTAATCGCTTATAAAATGTGTGCCGTATGCAATGAAACGATTTATGAGTGGCAGCCTTCTTGCGAATATGATTGTGATTATAGGTGTTGGGGTTGGGAGCGTGAGCACCATGTCTTTCATAGTGAGTGTATAGTACCCTTTGCGGTAACGGCTGCCCGTTACTCAGATAAGGCTACGCAAGATCTAAAAAACGCAGATATCACCTTTCATTGCCCAGTCCTTCATAAAAAGGGTTCCAACACTTCAAAGACTGATCTTAAAGTGCCGCTTTGCAAAGTTATACCAGCCAATCAAATTGAAAAAAAGTTGATTCTTGCGCCCTCTGCCATACGAGATAAAAATAGATGCGACCATTGTCATAGAGCGATAATGCCTGATCAAAAAAGGTCTAGCTACACCTGTAATTATCGGGCTTTTAGCTGGCATAGAGAAGAGCATAATTTCCATGAAGAGTGTCTGAAACCTTATGCTGAAGTAAATGCCCATAAGCAGAAGCTCTACGGTAAGGAAACGGGCAAGGTTGTCTTTAATTGTCCTTATGATCATGACCATGGCGTATGGAACCCAGAATCCGATCTAGAAATAGATCTTGCCCTTTTGCCAGGTTTCAAGCCTGCGGGTGTGGAGTTCTCTTGTGCCGTGTGCAATAAACATGTTGAAATCGATAACCCTCAGACTATTACAACTTCATTTAGTGGGTTTCCTGAAGGGCTTCTTAACGTGGATTGCGTGCAGGAAATCAACTATTACCATCCAAAGTGTTTTGGGGAGTTTGTCGCAAAATATGCTCATAAAAAGGCAACGTCATGGTGGGGTGGTGCGGTAAAGGTTGTTTACCCTTGCCCTTGCCATGAAGGCACAAAATGGGCTCATGACTATGAGCTGCCTAAAGACTTTCCTATTGACGCTGCTCAATAGGCTGGAACTATGGCGAACAAAGCTCATGGTTCTTCACATGGCATTTCGCTTAAAAAACGATACGGACAGCACTTTTTACGTGAGCAAATCTTCGTCGACCATATGATTGATGCAGTAGACCTTACTGAAAAGTCTTCGGTTTTTGAAATTGGATGTGGTGATGGGTTCCTAACGCGTTCACTATTGAAGACCCCTCTCAAACAATTATGGGTATTTGAAATCGATGAATCATGGGCAGAACATGTAGGTAAAACGTATCCTGACGCGAGAATGACCATCTTTACTGAAAATATCTTAGAAACCGACTTTTCTCGATTTGGAGCTGATAAGCCCTGGGTTTTACTTGCTAACTTGCCTTACCAGATTACCTTTCCTATTTTGTACCGATTGGCTGAGCACAGAACTATCTTACAAGAAGGGGTGATTATGGTTCAGGAGGAGGTAGCCCAAAAAATACTGAAGACTTCGGGGCGTGGCTATGGCTTTGCTTCGTTATATTTCCAACGTTATTTTATATGGCGCGCCCTTGATAAAGTTCCTCCTGCATCTTTTTATCCTCCACCAAAAGTGCAATCGAGGCTGCTCTATTTTGCTCCGATTACCGATCCTCGGCCAATTCCTGATGAAAAGGAGTTCTGGATTTTTATAAAGCGGTGCTTTCAGCAACCACGCCGAACTCTCAAAAACAACCTTCAGCCATTCCATTACGACCTTTCTCGAGTCAAGGAGGCGACGCTTCTCTTGAGGGCACAGCAGATGGGCATGGACGACTTACTGGAATTGTGGAAGGTACTTAGCTAGCATACTGATACGAATCATTCCCTACAGTTGCTTCTAATTTCTTGAAAGCTTCGCATTTGTTAGAATAGTACGGATGATATAAAAGAGCTTTATCAAGAAAGGCTTGGTAAGCTTCTTGCGTCATAAAAGGTATACAGATGGTCTCTTCACATGTTAGGCAGATTGGCTGGATATAAGCCTGTTGTTCTTCTGGACGAAGGTCAACTTGTATATGACTTCTTTTCACCTGCTTTGAAGCGTAGAGAAGAAAAGGAACAAACACTGCTGCAGACAATGGGTACATATCCAGGTTTTTTCGGTACATAGACTTTGCCCAGCCAAAAGACCACCATTCAACGTGCCCAGGAGATTGGGTAACGATACCGCGCATTCCCTGAGGAAGAATCTTATTTGGGAGCGGTCGTAATGGGGCTGTATAACAAAACTCGATTTGTGTTAAAAGAGGGAACTCTTCCTTGCCCTTGAATGTTCGCTCAGAAAGAAAATATTGACTGGTAAAGATATCGATGCGTTGTATTGCATCAGCAAGCGAATACAGGTTGTAGATACGGCAAAAGGGAGGGCATGCAAAGGCCCTCATCAAGTTTTTGCTGAGAGGGACCCCGATGAGGATAGTTTCATCTATACAAAACGTATCGTTGCAAAACTCCGTTGCGCGCAACCGAGCAAAGTTTGAAAACATTGTTCCTCCATGACTATAACCGATAAGGCGGACCTTAAGCCGTTCGTTAGCTTTCGTTTTCTCTTTGATGAGGGTTCGTAGCTCTTGGTAAAAGGCTCGCGCGGTTCGTACTCGTTCCTTTTCGCTGATAAGGCCTGACCATCCAAAGGTGTAGAACTCATTTTTTTCATTATAACCAAATTGCTCAGCCATTGCGGTATAGAGTTCGCTGAAAATTGCCGCTCCATCTACTGACTGATTATTCAGCGAAACTGCGTGTAAACCAAACGGCCCAAGGGGCTGGAGCGTATTTGCGTAAGGGTTCTGTCTATGCTTTATCACATTGCGTTCATAGAGAGACCCCTCGATACGATCTTTCTTAATGAGGTTGAAGGTTCTACCGTTGAAGTTCACTCCAAGGCCTATAGTGCCATGCACAAGGATGGTAACCCATTGTTCCCTTTCCTGTGCATGCGTAGAAATGATAAAAGTTATACCTAAAAGCGCATAGACTGCTTTCATTGTCCCCCCTGGATTCTTATTTATATTATACAAATATAATTTAATTATGGTAAAGAGATTTATGTAATTTTGCAATTGTAATAAATGCTGATAAACTCTTGTATTCTTGGAGGTAGGTGTCGTAGTCTTAACAAAAAGGGACTGCTATGAAGAATACCCTCACTCTTTGTTGGCGCTCAGTAAGCGGCATTATACGGATTCTTGGGTACATGTTTGGGATATTCTTTTCAGTTCTTAAGGGAATCTGGAGGATTTCACGTCTTGAACATCAGCCTGTAACGATCTTTGGGGGATCGCGGTTGCACCCTGAAAGCATCTATATGAAGAAGGCAAGTGAGCTTGCGCATATGCTTGCTGAGTCAGGAATTCCCGTTCTTACAGGTGGGGGTCCAGGCATTATGGAAGCGGCAAGTTGTGGCGCTATGGAAACAAAGCAACATGTGATTACTGCTCTGGGCATTACGGTACCCGGTTTGAATGAAGAAAACCTGCCATATTCCTGTAGCCCTGACGTTATCATAATAAATAATTATGCAGCTCGAAAATGGTTGCTTATTGAATATTCGATAGGATACGTTGTATTTCCCGGGGGATATGGAACACTGAATGAGTTCTCAGAGGTCCTGACGCTTATTGAAACTAAGCTTCATCTCAAGGTGCCGATTATATTAATAGGGCGTGAGTACTGGCAGTCAGTAGTCACCTGGATATCTGATTCAGCAGTAAAGCTTGACCTGGTGCCTCAAGAGGATGCAGATCTATTTACGCTAACTGATGATATTCACGAGGCGTACCATATTCTTATTTCTGTCCATCCGCTTACTAAGGGTGTCAAAAAATAAACAAGATTGCTGGACACTTCTCTCAAGCTCTCTTTGGCGAGTGCACACGTATCAGGTATCTTTGGTGCTGTGCTGGGCGAGCAGTTCTTTCTTATTGACCTTGCCTGTTGAGGTTACAGGAAGATCCCTTTGAAGATAAAACTGGCGCGGTATTTTATAGGGGGCGAGGTTCCTTTGGCACAGGCTTCTGAGAGCTGTAATGATCTCTTCATAGTTGGCTTCAGGTTCTTTGGTACCTATGAAGGCAATAGGAATCTCTTCATCATTATTTTTAATGCCGATGACTCCGGCTTGCAACACTGCAGGATAGGAAAGAAGCACATTCTCCACCTCTTGTGGATAGATCTTCAGGCCTTTGTTACTTATAAGCTCACGCTCACGTCCGGCTAAGACAATTTTCCCCTCTTTGGTAAGGTAGGCCAGGTCACCCGTATTAAGCCATCCCTGTTCTATAATATGTGCCGTTGCTTCCGGAGCATTATAGTATCCCTTCATAAGGTTATCACCAGAAACCCAGAGCGTACCGATTTCTCCTACAGGAAGCGTGGCTCCCCGTTCGTCTTTAATTGCACAAGTAATTCCCGGCAATGCTTTGCCCACACATCCTACGGGGGTGGTAACATCATCAAGATCGACCGAAATGAAAGGAGAGGTTTCTGTAAGTCCGTAGCCATTACCAATTTTTCTGCCATAGATGAGGCCAAAGAAGCCACGAATTTTATCAGAGAGAGCATCTCCTCCTGACACAAAATATTTTACATCGGGAAACTGCAAATTCTTAAGTATGCAAAAAAGGCCAAAGAGCGCAGGAACTGCGATGATGAGCGTTGGCTTATGTTCGATACCTTTGATAAGAGAACGGCGATCGATTTTAGGGACGATAATTGCCGTAGCACCAACGACCATGATTGCCCAGACACAAATATTTTGAGGAAGGCTATGAAAGAGTGGTAACGGACAAAATACTCGTTCGTTTTTTGCAACTTCAAATGCTGATACCCCTTGGAGTGTGTTCGTGACGATATTCTTTGAGGAGACCATCACTCCTTTAGGAAACCCAGTTGTTCCTGAGGTATATAAGATAGCAACAATATCATCTCCTGATAAGGACTGCGGCTCTTCTTCAGTATCAAAAGGATCAACGGCTTTTGGTAAAGGGCTCGTTGTATCAATGTCGCTTATGAGAGGAGGAAGTGGTCCATTGGGGTACTTTTCGAGTTTCTCAAGAAGCGTGGGTGATACGATGAGAATTTTTGGTTGTGCTTCTGCTATGATTTGGAATAGTTCCTTTTCACTGAGAAACACATTTAAGGGGATAACGATACCGCCTGCATGCCAGACGGCAAAGTAGGCTATATAAAATGAAACAGAGTTTTCATAGTAGAGAATGACCCGCTCATCTTTACGGACACCATATTCTCGTAGCTTATGGGCAAGGAGCTTTGACCGAAGATAGACTTCTCTATAGGTTAAAGAATCATCATCACAGATGACCATAGTACGTTGTGGCCATAAATGAGCGGCTCGCTTAAGCAGATCATACGCATGAATGAGCTTCCCATCAACAGAAAAGGATGCATAGAGTTTTTCAAACCTTTGTTGTTCTGTCATAGTGTCTCGGTAAGTTTTATGACCTGCACCGGGCATGCAGCAGCTGCTTTTTTTATACGTTCTTGATGCGCCTCAAAGTCACCAGATGGATTGACCCTTGATTGATCAGTTACCTCAAATATTTCCGGCGCAATAAATTGGCAGGAACCACAGGCTATACAGCCTGGTTCAATTGATGGTCGGAGGATAGGTTTAGCAGTTTTCAAGTTGACCTCTCGATCCTTAACAGCTAGCCTTATGCAAAAGGGTTACCCAAAGTTTCTCCTTAGGTGATAGCAGTATACTAAGAATCAACAAACAACGGTAGAGGTTATGCACACTTATTCTTCACAAGGGATTCTGGTCACCTTTGAAGGGATTGACGGTTCAGGGAAAACTTCTGCTGCTCATGCTTTATATACCTATTTAAAAGGACGCTGCCCTGCCATTCTTACCCGGGAGCCTGGAGGTACTGAGTTTGGGAAGATTCTTCGTACTCTCTTGCAGGGGCGAACATTTGAACTTGATCCAAAGGCCGAATACCTCTTATTTGCTGCTGATCGTACGCAACATATGCAAGAGCTGGTACTGCCTGCATTGAACGAAGGGAAGATAGTCATATCAGATCGTATGGCGGATTCTTCTTATGCATATCAAGGGTATGGACGGGGAGTGACTCCAGCCATGATTCATGCGATTAACCAGTGGGCTATGCAGGGACGCGAGCCAGATGTTACAGTCTATGTTATGATTTCCTATGCGGAAGCACGTAAACGTTTAGGGACCAGAAATGAACAAAAAACAGTATTTGAGCGCGAGCAAGAAGAATTTTTTGAACGTGTTGCACAAGGTTTTGAGGCTGCATTTGCATTACGCTCACCTGAAAGTATTATTATGAGAGTCGATGGGCACCAGGAGCAAGAACAGGTACATACCGAAATTATTAGGCTCATAGAGCAGTATCTTACACAACGTGGGTTGTTATGACTATTCAGCATCAGGCGTATTTGTGGATAGGTGCAGAGGAAGAGCTGCGTCTAAAGACTATTTCATTTGTCCAAAGGATATTCTGTGCCCAAGAAGGGTGCAGATCCTGTCATACTTGTAAGGCTATTATTGAAAAGCGCCATTACGGTATAACATGGCTCGTGCCTGAGAATTATTATACACTTAAGCAGCTTGAACCGTTGTTTCATGTGATAAGCTTTGCCTTAGATCCTCAAGAAAAGCATATTATTATCATTGAACGGGCAGATCTTCTTACTACTGCCTGCGCTAATAGCCTTCTTAAATCTCTTGAAGAGCCGCCTCAAGGGTATCATTTCATTCTATTGGCTCCTCGCACTGAGGGGATATTACCGACTATTGCTTCTCGATGTGTAAAGGATGAAACAACCTCACGGACATCAAGTACGGCTCATAGATTGTTACCCTATTTTACGCAGCTTAGTGTTTCCGTGGCTGGTGAGCTTATCAAGGAAATTGAAAAAGAACGGGTACCTGAGCATGAGATAGCCTATCTTCTTGATGGGTGCATGATGTATTGGCATGACCGTTTTGTTGAAGCTCTTAAAAAAGGAGATTCCCCTATGGCTCAAAAAGCTGGTGCTGTTAGGGATATTATTGAAAGAGCTCGGGAAAAGATGCCCATGCCCGGTAGCTCGAAGCTTTTCTTAAAGAACTTGTTTTTATCGATAACTCTGTGAAGTACCAGAAACCAGAATACAAAAAAGCGCACATTACCCAGGGAAACTAAAACCAGTAGTTCTTGCGAAACGGCACTGCAGAATGCTAGGCTATCGCATATACTACCTCGGTGTCCTCACAAAATCTCATAAGGAGAATCTATGAAAAGAATATTAGGGGCCTTAAGCATATGTTTGAGTATTGCTGCTTTTTGCGAAGCTACCTCTTTATCCCATTTTGATTATGGGGCTGCATGGGTTTTACCCATAGCTTTTATATCCGATAGCAAGACGTCACCAGCTGATTATATCATCCTTGGAAGAGAAGCTTTTGGCAATGATGCAGGGACTTACGATGCTTTTGGGGGTAAAAGAGATCGCGCTGAAGAGAAACATTGTATTGATACTGCTGCGCGAGAGTTTGCTGAAGAGGCTCTCTCCCATGAAACTCTTGGCATGTCACATCATGAAGTTAAGCACTACCTAGAACTTGCTCAAGGAAACACGTTGGACATTCTTGCTATCCATGATCTTAAATACCATGCGCGTACGGTAACGTACATTACTCGGTTTTCTCAGGATAGTATTCAAATGCTTATAAAGAACTTTCCTGCAGCGAGGGTGAAAGCTCATCATCATCATGAAAAGGAAAAGGATGCGCTTGCTTTAGTGAAGCTCTCTGATTTTGAGCAGGCAGTACAATCATCTTCAAGCAATTCGGGGGTGACTGTTCCTGCAACCGTAGTGAATCTCCAGGGTACTACGTCCCAAGAGGTAATACCGCTGCGGCCTATTTTTGTACGGTTATTAAGATGCTATGTTGAAAATAAGCCTTATGAAGCTGGCGATGATTCTCGCATTCGCTTTTATACGATCGGATCTGATTCAAGAATGGCAGAAGGCCAGGCTAATGCGTGGTAGTTGGATGAGCGAACATCCCACACGAAATGGTCTACGTTATAAATAACCCGTGGTTCAAATTTTTTCTCGACAACCCTTGCTTTATATTTGTCAAATGTGCTACTTTAAAAAAGTAGATAATTGTTGGTTGTGCGGAAAAACCAACCTAACTATATAAAAAAAGGAAACTCCATGAAAACAATGTATCTGATATTAACCCTTATCGGTTTGAGTTGTGTCGCAAGTCTTTCAGCTGTAGAGAGTACGAATAATAATAGTATTGCGAACTACATCCAAACTAAATATTGTGGTAAGTAAACCTCTGTAATTGTTTTTAAGTATCGCGTTGTCGAAAGGTCCATGCCAATGGACCTTTTTTCTTGGGCATGGTTGCTTTTTTTTGTGGGTTCTAAAATTCGGAAATGCGCTTTAGCAGATACGAGCTGAAACTAAGATTTTAGGATATATCGTTTTATGAGGGTATATTCTGCACCCATTTGCTCAGTGCGTGAAGAGTACAATGAAAATGAGGTAACTTCCCATGAAAGTGGTGCTATCTCAATACTTTCTATGAGCTCTTTGAGCGCGCCTTGCTTGGGTACTTTCTTAAGGCGGGCTATAGTACAATGTCCGGTAAATGATCGGGTTTCTTGATAGTTAGGTAGCTCCTTGCAAAGGGTAGCATACAGATCTGATAGCCCATTATTTGACAGAGTCACCCAGATAAGGTGGGGCGATGACCAGCGCGGAACTTCAAGCTGCTCAAGCTCGGTGAAAAATGGTGGATACTGTATGGTGGAAAGTGGGCTGATGAGTGCGGTGAGTTTCTGCTCTGTGAGGTTCCCTAAAAAGAGCAGAGTGCAATGGAGATTATCAGGTTTCACCCAAGAAGCAGTACAGACTTGAGCTTCTGAAATGATTTGTTGGATACGTAGCAGCTCAAGGCTTACTAGCGGAGGAAGCTCTATCCCGATGAAGTATCGCATGGATTTATCCGCCTTTTATAACAGCGATCGGTTTTACTCGAGCCACACGTCTTGCAAGCCCTGCATGCTCAACGACTTGGACGACATCGTCCACATCTTTATAAGCAATTGGAGCCTCTTCGGCAAGGCCGGGGTCTGATTCGCAGCGAATAATAATACCCTGCCGCTCAAGCTCTTGGCGTAGGGTGCTGCCACGCACAGACTTCTTGGCTTTTATGCGAGACATGCGGCGCCCAGCTCCATGGCAGCATGAGCCGAATGCTTTTTCCAAACCTGTTTCAGTGCCTACAAGTACATAGGATGAGGTTCCCATAGTCCCTGGAATAAGTACAGGATGTCCTGTTTGAGCATATGCTGAGGGCAGCTCCCTCCTACCTTTTGGAAATGCACGTGTAGCACCTTTCCGGTGTACGATAAGTTCTTTGTGCTTTCCATTTACAAGATGAGTTTCTTTTTTGCCCATATTATGCGAAAGATCATAGATCGTTCTGAGAAGGACCGTTTGGCCGATTATTTTCTCAAAGCATTCGCGTACCCAATGTCCAATGAGATGTCGGTTTGCCCATGCAAAGTTTGCTGAAGCACACATTGATGCATAATAGGCTTGTCCTTCTTGAGAAGTGAAAGGAGCACAGGCAAGCTCTCTGTCTGGAAGAACAATGCCCCATGAATCAAGCTTGGGTAACATGGCACGTACATAATCGGTGCAATTCTGATGACCAAGACCACGAGATCCACAATGGATCATGACGGTCACCATGCCTTGAGTAAGGCCAAAAACCTGTGCTATCTTTTCATCGTAGATTTCTACAATTTCTTGGACTTCAAGAAAGTGATTTCCTGAGCCGAGTGTACCCAGCTGATCATGACCTCGGTGCTTTGCTTTTTCAGATACATAGTCAGGATCTGCTTCTGACATACTGCCGCCCTCTTCGCAATGTTCAATATCTCCGGGAGTTCCGTACCCCATCTTGAGCATATGGGGAGCGCCTTTTCGCAATATAGTATCGAGCTCTTTTAGAGAAAGTTTTAACTTACCACCGCGCCCAACCCCAGATGGTACTGCATGATATAAGGCCGTAGCAAGCTCTTCAAGATAGGGTTTAAGCTCTTGCGCAAACATATTAACGCCTATGAGGCGAACGCCGCAATTAATATCATAGCCGATGCCGCCGGGAGAAATGATACCTTGGTTAGCAATGTCAAAAGCAGCAACTCCCCCTATAGGAAATCCATAGCCTTGATGGATGTCGGGCATAGCAAGAGCATAGTTAACAATACCCGGCAAGGTAGCAACATTTACAATTTGTTGTAACGATGTGTCATGAAGTACCTCATCAAGCATGGCATCATTAATAAATATATGGGCTGGTACACGCATATCAGAGCGATAGAACTTTGGAACTTCATAGAGAGAGTTGGTTACTTTGATGAGTTGCTCTTTACTAAATGTCGATTCTTCCATCAAGGGTTCCCTTTTCAAATATCGAAAACAATAGTCGCCCGCCAGATGCCATCGAGGTGCTCAAAGGTGAGATCATGATAGGTTACGGCTTTGATCTCAACAACTTCAAAGCCTGTAATGGCGACTCCGAAAAGTACTGCTTCAAGCTCAGTATCTGAGAAGTCTGAAAATCGAGCATCTAGAAAGGCTTCATTATGAATATCCGATAAATAGAGAGCCTCTGATAAAAAGTCGACCAAGAGCGTTTCTCTATCGGGAGAATGAACAACGACTTTTCTTTCAGAGGTATAGGTAGATACCTTAAGCTCATCGTGTTCATACCTAATATGGGTACTTTGTGGTTTAATACTTGCAAACATCCCACGCAATGCATTACGAAAGACCTCAGTGAGAGTAATGCCGTATGCATAGATCTTGAGGTCGGCCGTATGGGGAACTATTTCATACTCTTTATTCATACTATCTCCTTGAAGATTTGTTGAAGCGTAGCATATTCCTAAGGATTCTATCAAGGATTGTGGAGATTCTTTTTTTTGAACTAATGATGACACTTTGTGGATGGGGCCTAGCTTTGATGGCCTTATGCAAAAGATTGATTGGCATTGTTTAAACTTCAAATAGAATTCTTCAAATGTGGTTGGATACAGTTTTTTAGGCTGAACTTAACAAGGATGAAAGAAGTTTCATTCCATGGTAGTATGTCTTACAGTGCTACTGAAGCAAAAACCGCAGGTATAGAGACGGGGCAATGTTTTCATATTGAAAATATTATTGACTTTTTTATTTAAAATTGTGTATGATTTAATGTAGATACTACTATTAACGATAGGGATGTTCTATGAACATAAAATTACTAGCCTTTGGCATGGTATGCTTGAGCCTAAATCTTTCTTTGCAGGCGATGTCCAAGGAAGAGATTATCTATATAGAGAAGAATGTGCCAATATCACAGGATGAGCGCAAGCTGCTGGCCACGCTTAAAGATCACGCACAAAAATTTCATGCAGATGCGGAAAAATTAAGGGCAAAAAACCCTGAAAGTCTTACCGAGGCAGATAGAAATTTTCTCCTCTCAGATAAGGCAATTCGCCGCGTAGAAGCAAACTTCAAAGCAATGCTTACGGAGCATCGCATAAGGCAACTGCATTCTACACCTGAGGAAGTACCAGGTCATTTGGTTTTTGAAGAAGACCCTCAAAACTAGAGACTTACTTACATAAAGATTGCAATGCATGAGTCGCGGGGTGTGGATTGAGTTAATCGGGAAGTATTGATGTGTTAGTGCCCCCAAATGCAATATATGATTAGAATGTAGAGCAAATACCCCTAATAATCAAAGGATGAATATGAACAAGAAATTATTAGCATGTAGCATCGTATGTCTGGGCTTCAGCCTCTCTTTACTGGCGATGAATACATCTAGCCAGAGTACAGGAATTGCAGCACAATCTACTATGCCTTCACCCTTAAAAATAGATTCAATCAAAAATGCCTTAATGCAATTGTACCAGGAGCTGTCAATTGCACGCGCTGATTTTGATCGGTTAAAGTCGGCAGCCCCAGAAAGTCTTTCTGAAGCGGACAAAGCTCAACTTGTATTACTAGAGCAGCGTGTTGCTCAACTTCAAAAAGAAATACTTGGCCGCAAGGCGGTAATGAGTACCATGATTAGCATGCTGAAAAAAAGCTCCTAATTCCTAAATAGAGCTTGGCAGCGACCTGAAGAATGATCCAAGTGTCTTTTTACAGGGGAAGAGGCAGGATCTGACCTTATAAACCATGAACATAACAATAAAAAAGATGAAAACGGAGCATGCATGAATTACAAACGACTTCTACTTTTATTGATGAGTGTGACCTGTATACATATGAGCTGTAAGGTGGAATCGCAAGTAGCAGTGGCCGTTCGTCTTCCTAGATTAACTGAAGAGATAGCCTTAAATGCGGCAGCATTAAGTTCAGATGGTGCAAAGATTATTACTGGATCGGATGCGGGTGTTGTTAAAGTGTGGGATAAATCATCCGGGCGTCTTCTTGAATCGCGCGAGTTTGGTGGCCCCGTTATGGCGGTCTACTTTAGCGCTGATGACTCAAGAGCTAATGTGAGATTACGTGATGACTCGGCTCACGAATGGGATCTTGGCGAAACTGCAAATTACCGAAATTAAAGAAAAATGAGTGCTAGTGATTCTGATCTGAAATCCTTCACATCATCATCTTATCTCTTCGCTGCCTTTAACACATCAAAACAGCTATAATACGGCCCTATCTAATGAAGATTCAGATGAATTCATCTATTTGTTAAAAAAATCACACCCCTCGAATAAAGGTGCCCAAGCGGACTTGTCGGCGATGTGGGCTTGGGGACATTTTCTAAGGGGATTTGCCGAACCTCGCTGCTTAGTTGCCCCCATGTGTTAGACGAATTCATCCTACCTGCTTTATCCGTCTACCAATGCGATTCCTTTTCACAGACGGATAAATTAGTTTTCTAATCTATCCGTCTGTGAAAAAATACTTTGGTTAAAAAAGACTGAAAGATGCAGTGATTTCACAAGATCTTTTTTGCACCTCTAAGATGAGCGGATGTTGATGGAGAAACCAATGAGCATGTTTCGTTGAGCGACTCGTCCTGATTGCGGTACGAATGTGGATAGCGGGTGATACTTTGTTGCTGTATCACCCGCCGGGTTGAAAGGGGTGCTTGTTATGATCTTCTACACGATTCTTGATAATATCTTTCCATGATGCTTAACATGTCACTTTTATCGGGCGAATTCTTATAAAGGCTGATAAGCGAGTAAGCTTCTTTAAGGGACTCTTCTCTACTCGGTCCTGACCCTAAGGTACAGTGAAGCATCACCGCTAAAAAATCTTTATTTACTTTGTGAGCAAATATTTTTTCGGGTGTAACCGTTCGAATATCTATAACATCAATAGTAGTAATTTGTTTAAATACACATGCTGCATAGCGCCACATAAAGTTTGGCGGTGTTGCAGACCAATGATCCTGAGAAGCCCTTTCTCGATAGGGTTGCAGAAGATTTATTCCATAACTTATCCCAAGAGTAAGAAGATGAAGATAGTGAGTTTTGGTGAGGGAGACCGCTTTTACAAAATGGTCGAGAGCTTTAACATGTTTAGGATTATACGCGGTTGTTTTTGATGGATCATAGTTTCGCAAGATGCCGTCATAGGTAAAATAGAATCTATTTGCCCGCTCTCGGTATCTTTCTAGAGCAACACCTCTTGAGCCGTCCAGCCGCACTACATTCAAAATATACAGAGCGAGCGTCCTTTCATGTGGATGGGCTTGTGGGCATGCCATGAGAAAGAGTAATCGCATAACCCGTTCAAGGGCAAAATCATGTGCTGTGCGTAGAATAGGCGATGATTCGATTTCTTTGTCCTGTTGTGCGATGACCTCTTTTTGAGCCGCGATAGAGATATGGGCCGACTGGCAAGCCTCTATAAACTGTTTTATAAGATGGCCATACAGTGATGGCCCCTTATTAATATTGCTTGATAGGGGCGAGGGCATGAATGGTTTGCAGACTAAGACAGGTGTCGAAAACAATGAGTTTTGAGAAGTCGACATCTCGTGAGCAAGGAGGGAGTTTCCTTTGAGGATCTCTTCAATGAGCTCTTGAATATGCTTTCCATAAGCTTCTGTAAAGGTGAACCCATGAGCTACGAAGGCCTTCTGGATGCAACTCAAGGAGGGTGGTTGTAAGATCGCCTTGACGGTAAGAGGTACGTCATTACCTGTGCATGCGAAAAAGAGACTGAGAAGGAAAAAAATGAGTATGAAAATCATGAGAGATCTCCGGGAGGATATGTTACCGAGTGTTCTACTTAAAAAGATTGTCGTAATTGTAGTTTTTTTGATGTTCGTTGCTCCATCCCGCAGTAGTATTTTTAAGAAATTCAAGACGCTGCATGCGTTCAGGAATTGATGCCAAAGAAGAACGATTAACAAAGAAAAATCTTCGTAGGTACCACCTATCGATGAAATTTACGATACCTGCATAGCTCGAAAGGAGCTTAAGCTCAAAGGTGGCTTCTTTGATAAAGCGCTGAGCATTCAAAAAAGGGTTTTTGTTCTGATAGGTCTCCTCTAATGAAGATAGGAGACTTTTAAGAAGTTCGTTTTGGTTCATTTGATACAGATCGGACAGTGAGCATAGAGATTTCCATTGTGACCAGGTAGCTTTTGAGAGCGCATGAGATGCGTACCAAAGGTACAGATGGAGTCCACCATAGATGAAAGCTCCACACGATAGTGCAGATTTAATTTTATGTTCACGTACCCATTTGAGTATGTTTGATAGAAAGCCTGAAACTTGAGAGGTAGCTAAAATAGAAGGTTTAGGAATGGGGGTAACAGTTTGGGGGCTCGAATCGGCAGTAGAAGTTTGTGCAGCTTGTTGGGTATTAACGTTGACGTTGATAAAAACCGGTTGACCGTTTTCCTTGGGGAGTCCTGCCATGACTTCGCCAAGTACCTGGGGGATAGAAACCGAAGGTTCGGCGGTCTGAATAATAGTATGTACTTTGGGAGAAGATTGAACAATTTCTTGAGAGCCTTCTTCTTTTGGCGCTGCCTGAATGGTCTCCGTGGACTCACCAATTTTCTTATTAAACAGAAGCTCTGCAGCTATTGCAAAGGGGAGCTGTGCAATATAAAAGGGCACCAGTGAGACTTTTCCCATCCCTCTTATAACATTTATTCCTGTTGTTGAGAGCGCATGACTTGCAGATAGGGAGGGGCAAAAAAGAAAGATGCAGATGAAAGGCCTCAACAGTTTGTTCATAGGAACCCCTTTATGGGTACGTGAGGCATGTGTTGCTGGGAGTTAACCTTACAAAAGTTTTGAGAAAGTTACAAGAAAAATCTTTAGTAAATTTTTAATAAGCTAGAAATTCTTATAGGTGATATCGATTTGTTCAGGGTTTTCGAATTTTATGTTGCCTGGTTGTATTATGTGTAGTCTCATTTCATCTCATTAAAAGGACGTTTTGAGAATGTTAAAAAACTGTTTACAAAAAAAAGTAACTCGTATAAAGTACTTAACAATTGACATGTAAACCAGTATAGATAAAAAAAAACAATATGTTGTCCACATAGAAGTTTCAAATTGAATGTCATGTGATAACTCAACTAATAAGCAGCGTTAAGACTCTCATGAAAGGTGAGGCATGGGAGTCTTCGAGCAACGAGGCGGTCTCGTTGCTCGGCTGCTTAGTCAGGAACGTTAAAGAATGGAGCATTTCCCCAACCTATCATTACCTCGCCCATTGGTGTAAACTATCGATAAAGATCTACCCAGGTAAAAGACTATGGTAAAAGCAGTTAAAGATGTAATCCCCCTGGTCCTTGCAAGCAAGACTGATTGGCGCAATTCCTTAGCGCGTGAGTGGCACTTAATTGTGGGGACGTTAGCAACGCGGACCTGTCTTGAAAAAATATATGATGATACGGTGGTTATTGGTGTCTATGAATCACACTGGATGCAAGAACTTTATTTGCTATCGTCCGATATTAAAGACTTAATAAATAGCATGCTTCAGGTGCCGCATATTAAGCATGTGCGTTTCAAGCTTGTTGAAGAAAGAACAAAAAATGTGCGCGTACTCTACCCAAAAAAAATGAAGCGTCCTGAAAGTGCGCCATTGAATACAAGTCAAGTCCAGGCTTTAAGCCGTATCAAAGATGAAGCTCTCAGAAATGCGTTAAGCGATTTTTGGGCACGCTGCACGATGTTCCAGGAGAAGGGATGAATAAGAAAAAAATTCTCTGCGGAGTGGCCGGTGCTTCAGGTGGGCATATTATTCCTGGCATTATTCTCCTGCAATCATCTGCTCAACAAGAAGATGCGCAGGTGCTTTTCTTTTCTACCAATTCTCGTTTTGATCGATCAATCCTAGGGCACTATCCTACAACCTTTGTCCATTATTCTTTGCCGGTAATTCCCGTTCCTGGAAAGAGATTCTGGCGCTATCCCTTATTCTTCTACCGAACTATACAGTCATTTTTTATAAGTCTTGTGGCGCTTTGGCGTAATACACCGCAAAGAGTAGTAAGTATGGGAGGCTTTATCTCAGTACCTGTATGTCTTGCTTCACGAACACTTCGCATACCTGTGCACCTATTTGAATTAAATGCGGTCCCTGGTAAAGCAATACGTTGGTTAGCGCCCTTTGCAGAGACCATTTTTGTCTGCTTCCCTGAAGCTGCAGCATTCTTTGATTCTGCTAAGGTGAGGCTGGTCACATATCCTCTTCGTTTTACCGTCAAAGATGTTATCTCTTTGGCTGAAGCTCGAGCGCGGCTCGGTATGAGTGCTCATAAGAAAGTGATTCTTATACTCGGTGGTTCTCAAGGGTCTCAAGCACTGAATGCGCTGGCAAAGAAGTTCTTTGAAACTACTCATGAGAAGGACCTTGCGGTTATTCATCAGACGGGCGGTGCACAGGGTGATCCGCAGAAAGAGTTTGAAGCTTTTTATAAGCAACGAGGGATAGAGGCGGTTGTGTTTGCATATACTCATGAGTTGAATATAGCTTATTCTGCAGCTGATCTGGTGATTTCTCGAGCGGGCGCAGGGAGCTTATTTGAACTAGTCTTTTTTAAGAAGAAATCGATTCTTATCCCCCTGGAAGTATCTGCAGAGGCACATCAACTTGAGAATGCAGAATCTATGGTAAAGCAGCATCCTGCGTTATTGTATCTTGCTCGACAAAAACAGGTAGAGAAAGATCCCCTTCTTTTGATGAGCCTTGTGAGCAATATTCTCCACCAGTAATCAAAGGGTTTCATATACAAGAGGAATCTATGGCTGAAAAGACGGTGCTCATTGCGACCCATAACAGTGCAAAACTTACTGAAATGCACGAGCTCTTGGGAGAAATTCCCTATAAGGTAGTTTCTCTTGCTGATGTCGGTATCGACTATGATGTTGAAGAGACCGGTACGACCTTTGAAGAGAATGCTGTGCTGAAAGCAAAAACCTATAGCCGCATGTCAGGGTTGCTTACTCTAGCGGATGATTCTGGTCTTGAAGTAAAAGCATTGAATGGTGAGCCGGGAATCCACTCAAACCGCTATGCTGGTCCGCATGCAACGGATGAGGACAAGGTCCAGTTTCTTCTTAAGAAAATGGCTCACATCCCCATAGGTCAAAGACAGGCTCAATTCACGGTATATATGGCTTTAGCATGGCCTTCGGGTGAAACGAAGGTAATCGTTGCCCATTATACCGGATCGATTGCGCTTGAACCAAAAGGGAAGATGATTAAGAAGTTCCCTTATCGAGTAATTTTTATTCCCACCAACGCAGATAGGACATTAGCTGAGCTCCTTGAAGAAGGACTTCCTATAGAGACTCCTCGGACAAAAGCGGTTGGACTTATTAGGGATGTGTTGCTTCACTAAACTGGAGTAAGTTTTCTATGGCTGAAAAGAAGTTGCTCATTGCTACCCATAACAGAACAAAATTTTTGGAAATGAAAGAGCTGCTCGAAGAAATTCCCTATACAGTAGTATCTCTTGCCGATGTCGGCATAGACTATGATGTTGAAGAGACTGGTACGACATTTCAAGAGAACGCAGTACTGAAAGCAAAAATATATAGCCGCTTATCAGGGTTGCTTACTCTCGCTGATGATTCAGGCATTGAAGTGAAAGCATTGCATGGTGAACCTGGAGTGCGCACAAAAGAGTATGCGGGTCCTGATGCTACCGATGAAGAAAAAGTATCTTTCCTTCTTAAAAAAATGGCTCATGTCCCCGCAGGTCAAAGACAGGCTCAAGATGTTACGTATATAGCTCTAGCGTGGCCCTCGGGAGAAACATGGGGCACTCTTGGAGAATGTTCAGGGTCGATTGCGCTTGAGCCAAAAGGCAGTCCAATTCAGGGTTTTTCTTTTCGAGTACTTTTTATGCCCCAACATTCAGAAAAGACCTTAGCTGAGCTTACCAAATTGGGTATTTCCACAGAATCACCTCGCGCACGAGCTGCTGCTCGTATCAAGGAATTCCTCATGAGTTAGTTGGGACGCTTCGGCACTAAAATTGTCATTGCTTGAGGATCATTTTGGTCACATGGCGCGCCCGTAATCCCATTAATAGGTATTTCTTCAAGATGGGAATCGTAGGTAAAAGATTCGTTTGGTTGGTCAATAGCTTGATTGAATGATCTCCAGAGAGGAAATGCCGTCCGTGATCCAAACGCATATTTACCCAGTGAGCGATTATCATCAAATCCGATATATACAGCAGTTGTGTACCGAGGTGTTGCTCCTACAAACCAGCAGGTTCGGGCATCGTTAGTTGTTCCGCTTTTTCCAAGCGCATCGCAGAGTGGAAAGAGTTCTGGAGTTTGTTGACGTGCACGTTCAATGCGAGAGGTTAGTACTTTTGCTATCTGGTCATTCAGTACTGGGGGAAGGACCTGCCTTTTTGTTGTAGTTGTTTTATAGAGCTTGGTTCCCCATTCATCCTTTACCCACAGAAGCGAGAAGGGCTTTATATACGTGCCTTTTTGGGCAAAGATATTCATCATAGCAGCAGTTTCAAGAGGGCTTGCTTCAAGGCATCCCAGAGCCAAAGAAGGGAATGCATGTGTCGGCATGAGCTCACATGCTTTAGCAAGGTTGACGATCTCTTCTGGGCCGGAGCTTAAAAAAGTTTTGATAGCGATGATATTGTTGGAGCTTGATAAGGCTGACGCTAGGGTCATCTGGCCCTTAAACTTACGACTTGCATTTGTAGGAGACCATTCTTGCGAACCCTGGGTTAAGGTAAAGGGTTCATCGATATCCACATCGCTAAAGGACTTTCCGATCTTGAGTGCTTGTGCATAGACAAGTGGCTTGAAGGTAGACCCTATTTGGCGGCGGGCATTAAAAGCTCGATTGAATTGAGAAGAAGAAAAATTGCAGCCTCCAACCAGTGCCTTAATAGCTCCCGTTGATCCTTCGATGCAGACAAGGGCTCCCTCAAGTTGCGGAGAATGCTCAGCATGGAGATTTTTAAAATGTTCTTTAAAAACACGTTCAGCAGTTCTTTGCATAGCGCTATTTAACGTTGTTTGGATTCTGAGCCCACCCGTATAAAGTTGCTTTTTACCAAACGATTCTTCAAGAAAGAGGCGCAATGACTCCTTAAGATGTGAGCCGAGTATGCCCTGTTGGGCTGCAATACAGGTAACGGGCTTGGCACGTGCTTCTTCATAGTCCTTTTGAGAGATATATCCAAGCGAAGTCATATTTTTTAGAATAAGATTGCGCCGATGGATTGTTGATTCAGGGTGATAAAGAGGACAATATTTGCGAGGATAGCGAACTATGGAGGCAAGGACCGCAGCTTCGTCGAGGGTACATGCGGTGACCGGCTTTCCCCAGAAACGTTGACATGCTGCTTCTACGCCGTAAATTCCAGCGCCAAGATAGATATGGTTGAGATACGTTTCAAGAATCTGTTCTTTGGTAAATTGCTTCTCTACGACTAATGCAAGAATCTGTTCTTTGATTTTTCTCAGGTAGCTTTTTCTATTCTCAAAGAATAGCAGACGCACCAGCTGCTGGGTAATCGTACTGGCTCCTTGTGCTTTTCTTAAATTGACCAAGTTGACCAAGGAAGAACGTATGATGCCCTTGTAGGAAAGGCCTCCATGTGAGAAAAACTGCCAGTCTTCAGCTGCAACGAAAGCTTGGATAACACAGGGTGGTATCTGGCTAAGCTTTCTTACCTGTCGTTTATCAAGTTCGTAACGTCCCCATTCATTCCCCTGATCATCAAGAAGAATGGAGGGCTTTCCCGGATTATAGTGTTCAAGTACCGAAAAGTCTACCCAAGGGTGTTCTGAAGCATAGAACACAATTCCAAGACCGGCACTTATTAGAAGAGTTGTTCCAAGAAAGAGGATAAACAGTAGGCGAGAGATCATATATTTTTTTATCTCATTGGAGTAGTATATTCTTAGCTCAGTATAGCAAAATTGCATACTTTTTCTACTTGTGGGACGTTCATGATCTACCGTGCGTTAGGACTGATTTTTTTTGGGGGTTTCATCGACCTTGCACTGTGGGGACTTTTGCAGAGCCCCTTTCCCTATTGTTCGCGGGCGGTTCTCTATACCCTTATTGGTACCCAGGCTCCACTAGAAATACTCATGATTGCCCTTGTCCCGGCTCTCTGGCCCTTCTTCTTTTTGGCAGATAGTATGGGAACTGACCTGGGCATAATTGTATGTTTGGGGAGCTTCTTGCATTATGTCCACTCTATAGCTTATATCCCCTTGTGGGGACTGATGGGAACTGTCTTTTGTACGGTCATGGTGCATAGTTTTTTGCTCGAAGGGCTGATGGCACAAGTACCTCTTTTGACCATGCCCATTTTTGCTTTGATTGGTTCGATAAGTGTGGTATACTTACATGTAGGTAGTCAAGGCAATCGCTCACGTTTGTGAGAGGAAAGTCCGGACTCCAAACGAATAAGGTACCTTAGGCAACTAAGGGAGGCGTAAGCCTATGGATCAGTGCCACAGAAAATAACCGCCGATATCTGATATCGGTAAGGGTGAAAACGGGTGGTAAGAGCACCCGATGCAGTCTAGCAATAGCATGCAGGGGTAAACCCTACCTGGAGCAAGACAAAATAGGCATGTTCGGTGATTCGTTCCGATTTAAACATGCGGGTATGTCGCAAAGATAGATGGTTGCCAATCGTTATATGCGATACAGAATCCGGCTTATTGACTACCTACTATGACTACAAAACTTCGTGATATATTCTTCTCCTTACTTTGGCTGATGCCCTTTCTCTCATTTTTGGGGGGCTACCAGCTCATACGAGTACTGACCCATACAGAAACGGTCAGAGTTCCTTCGTTGATTGGCCTTCATATGAATGAGGCTATAAAGATATTGTCCGCCGATCTTTTGAATGTGCGAATCCTTGCAGAAAAAGAAGATTCTGAGCTCGACGAAGGAACTATTCTAAGCCAAAATCCAGAGGCTGGACAACTTGTTAAAACCCATCAATCTATTTTCCTAGTGGTTACTAAAAAACCACCAAAAGTTTGTGCTCCTCAATTAAGAGGGTTGACCTGTGAGCAAGCACAAACCAAGGCTACTCAGGTTGGTATTACTCTTACCAGCACATCGCTTGAAAGCACATTCCCAAAAGATCGGGTTATTGGTCAAAGTGTCCTTCCCCAGCAAGAGGTTAGGCATAAGTCTTTTATGATTTATTGCTCAGAAGGATCTACCCCCTTACGGATTTTTCCTGATTTGAAAGGTAGGACTGTCGATGAGGTTTCGGCTTTTTTTGCCGTATATTCGGGTACGGTCAATGTTCAAGGTAATCGAGCTGATATCATCAAGGAACAACAACCACGAGCAGGTACGCTGGTCGACATTCGTAAGCCGTTGACGGTGCATGTCATTTGCTCACCTGGTTAACACATCAAATCCTTGAAGTCTTGGTATCCCTTTTTCTATACTAAAAGAAGGAGGGACACAGTATGAAATTTTCATATCTACTTACACTTGGGTTATGCTTTACTATGGGCGGCTCAATGAGAGCACAAAATCAGAATGATACGATAGTAACGTATGCTAAAGTAAGCTTAGGTGCTGCCGCGGCGGCTGGCTTTGGGTATGCCTTATGGAGGTTATATAAAGATATGACTACCGATTATAAGCGGTATGTACAGACGGAGAACTTTATAGAAGACAACCAAAGACGTTTAACAAGCGATACCTTTACGTTTATTGGATTAGGATATTTGACTTACCTAAGTGGATTATATACTCTGGAGGCTATGAAAGATCTCGTCGAAGATGAAAAACAGGATGAGAAAAAACAACAAGCCTAAGGAGTTTCTATGAAACGTGTTTTAATGGTATTTGTATTTGTTACCGGTTCTCTTCATGCTCAGGACTTGTCTGATACGTGGACACAGTTGAGCCAATATCGCGTCGTCTCTGGAGTAAAAGCTGGAGTAACGGGAATTGGTGCAGTACATATGCTGATTGGTAGCTATGTGGCCGCCCGCTCGACTGCAGATGTGCTTAGGGCTGGCAAATCATTCTTTGCATATAATAAGGATGCCTGGAATAATTGGAATGAGCTTATCGGTGGCTGTGCTGCAACATTTGGACTACTCTATGCGGGCTCTAAACTTGGTTGGGAATATTTCCCAGGGTATGTAAGACACGCATTGGCTATTAAGTAACATTGAGAAAATATGGTATGAGCTCTTGAAAGAGGGCTCATATTTTTTTGCAGGCAGTAAAAAGGGATTCTACATCCGCTTGGTTGTATACGATCTCATAGACTGCTTCAAATACAGGTATCTCAATAAGATTTGTAATTGAAGGTATCGCCTGTAAGCTGTTAATCCCTTCGGTATACGGAAGCTGATGAGGAGCGATTTCTTTTTTCCCAAGAGCTCGTCCTGTTTCCCTATTTCTGCTTTGGGAGCTATAGGAGGTGAGCATGATATCTCCAATGCCTGCAAAGGAAAGAACAGTCTGAGGATCACCTCCATACAACATGATGATCTGTTTAAGCTCATGAATCATCTTTGTACACACAAGGGCTTGACTATTAGTGCCATAGCCTGCTCCTTCTACGATACCTAGGGCAACTGCTATGACATTCTTAAGAGCACCACACCATTGGACTCCTACCTCATCAAGAGAAGTCTCAATAAGGAGAGCGTCATTTTGAAGGAGAACTTTAACTGCCTCTGCCAGTTCATGATACGTACTTGCAAGAGTAAGGGCTGTTGGTTGTTTAATGATTAACTCTTGAGCAAAACTTGGCCCAGAAAGCACAACGGTAGAAAGCTCATTTCCAAGGACATCCTTGAGGATTTCAGTAGGTAGAAGTACTTTCGGGGCTTCGATTCCTTTGCTGGTTACTACCCATGCAGTGGTGGGGTCTACGAAGGGCTTACATTGAGTAAGCACTGAACGAAGGTAGGCTACCGGAATCGCTTCAATGACCAACGAGTTTGGTGTCGTAAGAGCTTCTTCTAGTGAGGTTGTAGGAATAATGGTTGGATGAAGCTTTACTTCAGGCATATATACAGCATTATAACCGGTTTGCTCAATTGAGTGGGCGACTTCAGGGCTATAGCACCACAGTAGGATATGATGTCCGTTGCTTGCTAACGTTTGTGCAAGAGCTGTTCCAAAAGTGCCATCGCCAAGTACGGTGATCTGCATGAGTGTTATTTACCAAAATTTCGGCTACGTAAATTATACGTTTCAACGGCATGCTCGAGATCTTGTATGGTTAAATCAGGCCAGAGCCTATCAGTAAAGTAGAGCTCGCTATAGGTGGTTTGATAGGTTAGAAATCCGCTTAAGCGTTGTACTCCGCCAGTTCGAATGATAAGATCGGGGTCCGGAAGTGCGCTTGTCCAGAGGTATGTTTTGAAGATTTCTTCGGTAGGTGCTTCAGTGAGTTTGCCCTGTTTTACGTCATCGATTATATGCTCAATCGCTTGCAGAATTTCTTGACGACCACCATAACAAAAAAGGACATTTAAAAGAAGTTTCGAACAGTGGCTTGTACTTGATTCAATACGCGCGATGGAGTCTTGAACGTGTGCGGGGGCGGTCTTTGTAGCACCGATAAAGCGTACTCGTATACCCTGCTCAATAAAGCTTGGAAGGGAAGTTTCTGTATGGTCGATGATAATGTCGAAGATGGCCTGTACCTCCTCAGGCGATCGGTTATAGTTCTCAAGGGAAAACGCGTAGACCGAGACGATTTCAATTTTTCGCGATAAGCAGAACTTCACGAGTGTCTTTACCGTTTCAGCCCCTTGTTTATGTCCAACTGAGCTCATAAGTTTTCTTTGCTTTGCCCAACGCCTATTACCGTCCATAATAATAGCAAGATGCTTAATAGGACAGGAATTTACAGCATGTACAGTATGCATAGCTGCATAGATCCTTATGAAAACGGGAATGAGTAATAATGCTATAAAAAAGCTTATCGGTTTTGACATGGGTTACTTTCGAATCCAAGCCGGTTTATAAGATGTATAGTTCTGGTAACCGCGTAATAACAGGCGGTGAGGATCAAAGCAGAGGTCAAACGTTCAAACCATACCTGAGGAAAGAGCATTTCCCAAAAGAGAGCGGTGGTTTCGTGCGTATAGATAAAAATGGTTGAGCCTACAGCATGAGTAATAAATGTGCTCATAAGGCTGCGTAAGAAAATAGAGGGAGCCGGCAAGAAGCTTATGCCAATCGGTATTAGCCAATAGATCGTATATATAAAGCTTTCCGCCCCCACAGGATGGGCAATGAAAGTGCCGATGCAGAGGGCTGCGATGAGGGGGGGTGCATGGCGTGATCCTGAAGAAAGTACGAGACTACCTGCAAATGTCGGCAAATGTACCAGAAAGCTTCCTCCATAGGTTCCTAGAGAAAAAGAGAGAGCAGTTCGGACGCAATACACAAAGGCACAGGATGAAACTCCGCAAAAGAAGCCAATAAGGGGAGCGCAGACGGTTCCTACGCCATATAATCGTGCTGTGCCCAAGATAGGAAGGAGAGAAATTTTCGAAAGCAGTTTCAGAACAAGGGCATAAGCAAGTAGCAAAATCTGTTTATAAGCTGGCCACATAGGTATCTCGCGTCTTTAAAAAGAGCAGTATCTTGTCGGGGAGCTTTCTTGCAACCCGCTGTATAAGTATACCATTTTTTCAAAGAAGGGAGAAACTTTTAGAAAGTGCTAGTGAGGGGCTGAGGCATGGGTTTTGGGGTGGAACTACTAAAAAAGGGAGTAGGAATGTGTTCCTACTCCCTGAATTCTTAACTCTACCAAGTGGTTATTTCGCCATTTCCACTTTATTAGCAAACTGGGTGTTTGCTTTGGTGTTGCTAATATTGGTATTGGCCCGAGCATTGATTTTTATAGCTTTGCTAGTGACTATACCATAACCATTAAATTTAAGAATATTTCCCTTCAGTAGCGCTGGCTCGACAAGGCTCAACCCGATTGTATTTGGAAGGGGCTGCTGCGAAGGCGGCGTTGCTATTCCAAAATAGTTTGAGTCGAAATTGACGTTCTTCTGAGCACTGGTGGTAGCCACATTTTGTGCTCCGTGTTGCCAGCCAATTTTCTGATTTCCTGAGATCGTGTTACCGGTTACCGTGAGCGCAAGGATATTGCGGGTTACGGCCCCGTTGGCATTCGGGATAGCTTTTGTACCAGTTCCATTGCTGCCGATGAAACAGTTTTGCACCGTAACGGAATTCAGCAGAGGCACTGAAGAGGCAGATATGTCGCTTAGTTTGGTACCAAGAACTAGTCCTGTTGAAAGTCCCGAAAATACTGATCCGGTGATTACGAGGTTCCCCTGAGGAGTCTTCTCAAGGCTATTTAAAGCTGAGAGACCGATACCTCCACCTAAAGCGGCGGTTTTTGAGGAGTTAGTACCTACAGAAACATTTGTAAAATCTGCATTATTAAAACTCGTAAGGCTTAGAACCATTCGTTTTGAACCTGCGGCTGCGAATGTATCAAAAGAAAGGTCAGATACTTTTGCGGCATCTGCAGAGGCAGCAACTGGAATTATTGCTTGGATCCCAGTGGAGGCGATCGCATTAAGGAGCTCAGTGCCACTTTTTTTGATACCGAATTGTCCATTAACTACTCGATTATACTTTCCGGTGAAAAGCACTGCAGGAACATCCTTATCTTGTGACGTTACCCCTAACCCTCCAAGAATTACTCTTGATGCTGGGTGCGGTTTGCCCTTTGATTTTTGTGATGCAAACCTTCTATCGCCAATTACGTTATGATTTCCTTCTACAGCAAGGGCGACAACAGTTGAATCAGAATTTTCGCCAGATGCATCAACCCCTACATAACACCCCTCAATAACATGCTCATCGCCAAGGACGCGGATTGCAGCAGGATACAATGCTTCTCCCTGGCCATCTCGTGCTACAAAAGGAGATCCATGTATAATAAGCCCTCTTAGGCGTGAGCCAGTAGATCCTTTTACAAATACAATCGTGTCTGGAGAAATCTCAGATTCGCTCATAGCATTTGCTGCGACTACCGTAGGTTGAATTTCAATGTTGAGAAGGGCTTCATCCAGATTTTCAAAAGATGCTTCTGGTGATCTAATTTCGCTGGTGAAATCAGCAGAGTTCTGATTTTCTTCTACAAGTTGATTCGCTGCATTAAGTGCAGCTTCTTCAACGGCACGTTTAAATTCGGCTTCAGCCTTAAGAGCCTCCTCCAGTTTAAGAGCAGCTTCATCAGCTTCACGTTTTGCAGCAAGAGCAGCTTCCTCAGCAGCACGTTGTTCAGCTTCAGCCTTAAGAGCTGCCGCCAGTTTAAGGGCCTCTTCCGCAAGCTGAGTGGCTAATCTTTCTGCGCGGATTGTTTCGGGTGATTTACGTTGAATTTCAATTTTGAGAACTGAATTATCTGGATGCTCTAGGTCCTGCGTATTTTCAGAAGATCCTTTTTGGGAAAAACCATCAATGAAAGTATTTGAAGGGACTTCGAGTGGTTTTTCAAGTTGGATTAACCAGGTGCCCGTTTCCGGATTATAGCCAGAATCAGTAGTACTTAAAATAAACTTAATTTCGGTAGGAAGTTCTGATCGACCTGCTTTTTCGATTGCTCGTTGAAGTGAACCTGGTCCAAATGAATTGGTATTCGAGACCTCAAAAACAGCCGGGTCTACTTGGTCTTCCCAGTGTATCTTCTTTTTATTATCTATCGCAACCAGCGCAGATGCCAAGAGGCACAGAACCAGGGCGCTTATAGTGCGTTTTGTAATGAATTTCATAGAATCTCCTTTCTAATGAGGTGTATGTGTACTGCTTATTGCATCATAGTTTCGTATTAATGCTACCATCTTTTCGTTTTTCGATTAACCTGTGTCGAATATATGCTGCTCCTTAAAGTTGCTTAGTACCTAGAGTGTACGATTTTTTTTTTGAACGCAATAGTTTGCTTACTTTTTTTTATAAAATGAATTCTGCCTTGGGCAGGTACGTTCGCCGTGTATAGTAATTGGTAAGAACACTTGCATTGCCTTCGCATGGGTGTAAACTTAGTACAACATCCTATTATTGAGCTTCCCTATGCTGCGACGAAGAAAAAAGAATACCTATTTAGCAGGTTTAGTACAGGTCGTTACCCCACAAACGACTATTATTGCCTTTGATCTGCATAATGTGGTGTTTAAAAAGCAGACTCGTAAAATTGTGATGCAAGGAATTAGACTACTTCCTCAGGGAACCTGGCGCTATACCTTCAGTCCGAGATTGTGGTATCGCTTCTATAAAATAAGATCCCAATCTGATGTCGCCGAGGATATTTTTCAAAAGATGTCTCTTGAGTATCCTGGCCTTGCACGATTTAGGGGAGATTTTATTCGACTCACCAACTCTCAAAGACCGATACCGGCTGTTATGAATATGATCAAGGGATTGAAAGAGAGAGGTTTTAGCCTCTATATTCTCTCTAATATTGGCCAAGATACGTTCCAAGAGCTTTCTGAAGTATTTCCTGAACTTCAAGAATATTTTAACGGTGCGTATACGGCAACGGCTGTAAATAACTATGTTCATAAGCCTCATCCTGAATTCTATGAGGGATTCAAACAGTTTGTGAACAATGACGGGCATGAGGGAAAGCAGATAGTTTTTATCGATGATTTGAAAAAGAATCTTTCAGCAGCTGCTCGCTGCAATATTTCGGGAATTCATTTCACCTCCCCAAAAAAGCTCCAGCGAATCTTGCAAAACCTCGATATGCTGTAATTGGTAGGGAGAGGATCCGTTATGAGAAAGCCGCTCTCATTTTGATTTATACAGAAAAACTTGCTATACTTTAATAGTCGAAATCTTGATAACCTCCATTTTCTCCTGTCCTTGACGTACCTTGTCAGGATGGGAGTGTTTTTAGAGCTGATATGCCGCATAAAAAAGAGTTTCATCCTTACAGGCATCAGGGCCGTTTCTATAACCATGCTGATGAAAAGCATAGCTCTATGATTCTCCCCTCTATGATCATGCTTTTAGATTGGTACTGGAATCTCATAAAGCGTGGAGGCTGTGATAATAGTACGTGGTATAATCCAGTTGAACCTATTGATCGCACCAAAAATCTTTTGCTTACGTGGATCGGTCATTCAACCTATTTAATACAGGTTGAGGGTATTAATATTATTACGGATCCTATTTTCGGATCTCTTCCCTTTTTTTCGCGCCAAATAAAACCTGGGATTGAACTTCAAAGGATCCCTCCTCTTGATTACGTCCTAATATCTCATAACCATCCTGATCATATGGATGCAGCTGCACTTACGTTCTTCAAAAATCATCCGTGTACCTTCCTGGTGCCTCAAGGGGATAAGGAATGGTTTGAGAAGCGGGGTTTTACTCGAGTGCGGGAATATACTTGGTGGGACCGTGAGATTTTTACGCATGGCGACACGAAGATAGAGTTTAGTTTTCTGCCGGCGTTGCATTGGTCCCAGCGCGGGCTACGTGATTTTAATAAAAGTCTATGGGGCAGCTGGATGATCTCAATTGGTGCCCATTCAGTCTATTTCGCTGGAGATACTGCTTATTCAAAACACTTCGCTGCAATAGCACAAGAGTTTTCTCAAATAACCCATGCGCTGATGCCTATTGGTCCCTGTGAGCCGCGCAAATGGATGAAAGCGAGTCACATTAATGCCGAGGAAGCAGGTCAAGGGTTTCTTGATCTTAACGCACAGAAGTTCTTTCCGATGCACTGGGGTACCTTTAGCTTTGGAACAGATGTTCACGAAGCACCTTATGAACGGATTGTCTCATGGTGGAGAGATCAGCAGCTTTCATTAGAAAAGCAGTTAGTCGTTTTGAAAGTGGGGCAACGTTTTGAGGAGCAACCTCTCATAGCTCTATCCGCCGAGCAACCCGTTGTACAGCCACAGCTACAGGATCTTTCTGAGCAAAATCGTTAACTGTTTCAACAGCGAATGCTTTACTCAGATAGGCACGTCCTGAATCACCAAAGATCATGATCCCAATGTCCTGTGGCCCCATATGTTTTTTAGCATATTCTTGAGTTGCATAGGCAACTGCGCCGCTACTTAAGCCTGCGAGAAATCCATACTGTGAAGCAAGTGGCTTAAGCATCCCAAACCCTTGCTCATCGGTCACCTCAAGAAACTCATCAACGAGATTATAATCAAGAAGTCCATTATCAAAGTCGATGCCAATTCCTTCCATTTTGTAGGGCTTTGGATGTCCTTTGGTTGCTCTAAATGAGTTAGCGGCATCTACAGCGAGTATTTTGATGTTAGGGTTTTGCTCCTTAAGATATTTACCTACGCCACAAAGTGTTCCACAGGTTCCTGCAGCGGCAAAGTAATGAGTAATTTTACCTTCGGTCTGTTTCCAGATTTCAGGTCCGAGTAAGGTATAATGAGCAGCTGGATTTGCAGGATTATAATACTGATTGAGCATATGAGAATTGGGAGTATTCTTTTGGATTGCTACGGCTTGGCTATGGTAGCTTCTAGGATCTTCTACAAACTCAGTTGCAGGACATTTTACGACCTCTGCACCATAAGCTTTGAGTGTTTTATACTTTTCATCACTAATCTTTTCAAAGACGGTGATAATAACCTTATAGCCAAGGGCCGCGCCTATCATTGCAACCGCAATACCTTGGTTTCCTGATGATGCTTCAATGATGGTCCCACCAGGCTTTAGCT
This sequence comes from Candidatus Babelota bacterium, assembly GCA_013288045.1. Classification (GTDB taxonomy): domain Bacteria; phylum Babelota; class Babeliae; order Babelales; family Babelaceae; genus PRDV01. Next base: position 15,061 of record JABDCP010000002.1, on the reverse strand, counting down.
TGCCCGTACGTTCAGCTTCTTTAATCATATAGTACGCAGAGCGGTCTTTAACGCTACCACTAGGGTTTAAGTATTCAAGCTTTGCGTAAATGCGTCCTTGGGAAGGAAAAGGGATACGCACAAGAGGGGTATTGCCGATAGCTGAAAGTATAGTGTCATGAAGCATGAGCCATCTCCGGTAAGTGATTATTTATCACTAAGTATAACAAAATAGCTACGCTAATCAAAAAATATCCGATGAGAATCATTGAAAATACCATTTAGTGAGAGACTTATAGGGTCTTTCTTTTTGATTTTTAAAGTACGTATTGTGGGGCATATTATCAACTGGGAAAGGATGAGCTTTAATTCTGAATGGGCGATTGTCCGGGAATTTAGGCAATTGGCCCTAAGAAGATTGGGGACATAGAGAGCCCAAAAAATATTTGCGATTCTCTTACATGAGTTGAGGATGGAGTGGATGCATTATTCGGTGTCTTCTGACAGTGAATTAACCAGTATATATAGGAGAGTTGAATCTAATATTAGGCGAGGATGACTGGCGATGGCAAGATGCATAGGTGATAGAAACCACCTATGCCCGTGCGCAAGAATTTATCGATGTACTATTACGGATCGCACGCCGTTAAGTCTCTGTAGTATGCGTCTAAATCAATTCTCGTGCCGTATTAGCTCCTTTAGATAATTGATATTTAGAAGGATTTAATTGGTAGTCTTTTGCTTCAGCAAACATGGCATCTAATTTTGCTTTGCCTGACCCTTGGTAGGAAGCTCTAAAGTCACCACTACCTAAGACTAAGGCTGTTATTGACTCCGCTTTTTGCCTTTGATCTCCTGATGCAGTCTCTTCTTCTTGAGCATATCTTTGACGTATGTAACGTAGAACTTTGGATATTTCTTCTTTTTCATCATCGTGAACCCTGAGAGCTTCTAGCTCCCAATTGATTCTATAATGTGGATTATCAGAATAACGAGTATTACTAAGAGCAACAAGGGCCTGAGCGAGTAAGTCTTTAGGGTCTTTAGAGTTGTCAAGTTCCCTGAGGGCTTCTAGATACCAATTGGCATCAGTTTCATTTTGATTATTAAGAAGAGGTGCAGTAGTTTGATTGTCCTTGATTTCTGCAGCCACGTGCTCCAAAGCTGGTATTTCGTCATCTAAAGATTTAGCCTTTACATCGGAGTCTGCTGCATACAGATGCGTTGTTGCTGTTGCTAGTAGTATTGTCGCCTGCAATAGTCTGTTGTTAGTAAGTTTCATGAGATTATTCCTTTTCAATTTGTGCTGAGTTTGTACTTGTAGATAATTGATCAGATTGATCTGTATTCATATTCGGCCTGCAGGATGCTTTTTGACCTTGCAAAATAACGATTGGCACCCCAGTGCGATACCAATGCCATCGGCTTGGTTCTTCAAATGTAGCCAGCTTATCAGGCAATCTTCCGAATGCTTCACCTAGTATTTGGCTATTTTTGTCATAAGCATATTTTGCGAATTGTCTGGTTCTTTGCATATCATCCAATGCTGCTTTTGAGTCTTCACTTATACTGATAGTCTGTGGAAGTGAAGTATCACTAGTGTTGTTGGCAGGGCCATTTTCAATTAAGAGTATTTTGGGACCGTTATCGATTAAGAGCATTTTAGGGGGTACTGATCTGCTGGATACGTTTATAGGCGTCTTGTTATTGAGTGATCCATCCGCCTTCAATAATGGCGGTAACATCGATGAAGCTGGGGAAGCACGCATAATCGGAATAGTTAAAGGTGCTCTATCAGTGGGTTTGCAATCTTTTATAAAGTCGATTTCTGCCAGAGCATCTAAATCCTCTTTTACACGAGCTTTATTTGGTGAGCAGGTTTTATTAACTTTGATCTGCGCATATTGATCCTCTAACGCAGATATTTCATCTTCTAAAGATAGAGCTTTTACCAGATCCTCTGCTGCATGCAGGTGAGTTGCTGTGCTCATAAGTAATATTGATGCATATAATAGCGTATTTTCCATATATTGCATGAGATTGTTCCTTCAAATATGCCATGGTCTGTCTACTTTAGAAAAGTATATCTAAAGCCAGGTTTTTGTCAAATTGTATTAAATGGGTTGGCAAGGGATCTTTATATCCAATTATCGGATAACGATCAAAGAGTGGGTTGCTACAGTTGGGGGATGCCGGAGAAGTTATGTGTTATTTGAATTCTAAAAAGCCCCAGTATATTGGCAAGTATCTTAATCAATCTCTTCAATGATGCTTTTATTATTTCCAGGACAACGTTTCTGGTGATACCGTTTCCAATCTTTTTGTTTGCAGCTTTCACTGCAATACCTTACTTTTAGGCAAAATCCGCAGAAAATATTACGATGAGCTCCACACACAGAGCATATCTCCTTATTAGACGAAGCGTTAGTTCGCGCTTCATCGAATAGTGCTACAATCTCTTTATTCCCCTTACGTAGAGCTATATCTAAAGCCATTTCGCCATTCGCCGCTTTCGCAAAGATGTCTGCGCCCCCTTGAATAAGAGCTCTTATAACCAGCTCTTGGGCATTATCTGTTGCTACGGCGCAATGCAAAGGCGTATATCCCTCTGCTGAGCAGCCATTAACGGCTTCCCCGTTCTTGAGTAAAAAGGAGATAAATTCTAAGTTACCTATCTCCGCGGCAAAATGAAGAGGAGTTTTCTTTAGTTCAGGGAATTTCTGGCATAGGGCAGCTAAAAGCATGTGTGCTATGAGATAGTGTTTTTTCAAGAGGGCTAAACTAAGTGCTGCGGCACCTTTTGAATTCGTTAGATTGACGTCTGCTGCATGCTGTGGGTTGAGTGGTTTATACTCTAAAAGAAGCTTCACAATGGCGTCTTTACCTAGAAGACTTGCCATATGGAGCACAGTATTTCCACCAGCAAGAATCCCATTACTATTAATTTTCCTACTGGCAAGTAGGTTGCTTACTCCCGTACTGTCACCTTGTGCACATGCCGCCATAAGAGCTTGAGTATCAGCAGTTTCATTGTGAACTTCTGGTGATGAACAGGCACAAGAACAGGTACCTACCTTAGGGAAACTTTTTTTATGAAGTCTTATCGCTTCTGCACATGCTGTATGACCTTGTTTCACTGCTGCATCATATGCTGTCATATTATTTCCATTACGTTTGTCAGTATCTGCGCCGTGTGCAAGTAGAACTTTAAGGGACTTGAGACTGCCATAATATGCAGCCATCATCAGTAACGTAGTTTTTGGGGCGCATTCGATCTCGATATCTCCTCCTCCACGTATGAGAAGCTCAAGACATTCAGCACGATCTTTTACAAGTGCACTGTGCATTGGGCTCTCCCTATCAGAGTTCTCCCCCGCACTTTGAAGGTTTGGATCTGCGTTATGTTCAAGGAGCAAAGCAATAAGCTCGACATTTCCCATTGCTGCAGCTGTTGCAAGTAATATTGGTTGATTCTTACCAGTAAGATTTGTAGAAGCCTTCTTCTTAAGAAGAGCACGAGCACATCTGACATGCCCCCGACTAACGGCTTTATGTAATGCGGTCAAATTATTCTTGTCAGGAGTGTTTACATGTGCTCCTGCACTTAAAAGGATTTCCAGACATTCTTCAAAACCTTCAAATGCTGCTTCATGAAGTGCGGTATAGCCCTCTTTGGTCACTTTAAGCTCAAGGTTTACGTTAGCCTCAACAAGAGCTTTAACACATTCGGGATGGTTTCGTTCCACTGCCTTTAAAAGAGCTGATTTTTTATCTTTATCAACGGCATTTTTGTCTATACGAGTCTTAAGTAGCCGTCTTACGCAGTCTGCATGCCCAAAATAAGCAGCCTCATGAAGAGCAGTATAGCCATCCACGCTGGTAATGGTTACATCGACATCATGAGAAAGAAGCTCTTCTATCACCAAGAGGTGGCCTTCCATAGCAGCACATAAAAGTGGCGTTCTTCCAACTGCGTTTCGAGCATTTTTTGGAGCTCCTTTTTTAAGTAAGAGACGGACGTTTTGAAGATGGCCTCCCATGGCAGCTTTATGTAAGGCAGTATCATCGACACTATCCTTGATTGCGATATCTGCGCCAGCTTCTATAAGTGCATTTACACAGCTCGAATCTTCCTTTTCGGCGGCTGTAAGAAGTGCGCTGTATCCCTCTAGATTTTTTTTATCTAGGTGAGCACGAGCATGCAGTAATATCTTGAGGCATTCTATGTTTCCTTCAAATGCGGCCGCTATGAGTGGGGTTGAGCCATTATTACACGCACAATTTTTATTTGCACCAGCTTTGAGAAGTAATTCTACATGTGATGCTTGCCCATAATATGCGGCATACATAAGTGGGGTATCTTTATCATTATTTTTTTCATCAAGGTGTATCCCTGCGGTATTATGAGCTTCAAGTACTGCCTTAAAAATTGAGTCATCATCACAATAAGCTGCGCAGTGTAGGGGCATATTTCCATTATTGTTTCGAATTTGAAGTTTTGCACCTCTTCTGATGAGTTCCCTAACGCAGTCGATATGGCCTTTCTTTATGGCAGCATGTAGGGCCGTTTCACCATCATTATTTTGTGCGTTGATATGTGCGCCTTGTTCAAGTAACGCTATAAGGCTCTTTGTTTTACCACCGGCTGCAGCTATAATAAGCGCCGTTGAGCTATCGGCACAGGGTATTTCTAATGTTGTTTTTAACAATGGTATACACTCTACAAGATCACCTTCAACAACATAATGAAGTGCCGTATACCCTTCGATATCTTTTAAGGTCGCGTCAACTAGGTTCTCGTTAAAAAATAGAGGCATTGCCGTCTTAAGTGCTAGTGCAGCTCGATGTAATATAGTTCGTCCATAATGGTCTTGAAGAGAAAATGACATTCTATAAGAGCTCAACGCAGTGGCAATGAGTCTGACAGCAGCCTTTCTGACTTGCTCTGAGCGAAGGTTGAGAAAACGCTCAGCGAATTCAGCAATTTGCTGATTTACTGATTCAACTAATATATACGCATCACGAAAATGAGGATTGTTGGTTGCCTCATGTGAAGCCTGTGTGTTCATGAGCAAAGAAAAGGCATTGTTAAAATCATCGGTCTTTAGTATTTGCCTTATAGATTCAAGCTCTTGAATTTTTTGAGCAGGCACATTTGAGGCTTGTGGATCTGTAGAGGGCGTGTATTGGCTCATTATAATGTTCTTGAATTCAACAAGCTGGTCATCAAGAAGCATATGAAATGCGTTCTTGAGCTCGGGAACTTTAGTCTTCATTTGAATAGATTCGGATGCAAACATATATGATGAACCTACGCACAATGCAAGTAATAAGACCTGGAACATGGGCATAACCTCCAAGGAGTTTGCGACATTATCTTTCTTTGAATTTAATATATTAATTGTCATCTAAATTGTCTTTTCTGTCAAGCTTTTTCTCAATTTGGATCTTGACGTAAGTGCTTAATACCTTTAGGAAAGCTACAGTATCGGGTGAGTAGGCTAAACCCCTTTTCCCTCTTCTTCTTTCCCCCCAAAAAACCGTGCAGCACATTAAGAAAGCTCTGTAAGGTGAGTTTTGCTACGTATTCATTTTGCTCTATGCTGAGAATAACCAGATGTCGTCAATGAAGGCGAGCGCCTTTAGGTACGGTTTTGTCAGGTTCTATGAGTACAATTGAACCATCATCGTTTGTCAGGCCTAAGGTAAGAACCTCAGAAATGAAAGGTCCAATCTGCTTCGGAGCAAAGTTTACCACAGCAAGTACCTGTTTACCAACTAATGCCTCTGGTACATAGTTCTTGGTAATTTGTGCGGAGCTCTTTTTAGTGCCGAGTTCACCAAAGTCTATCACGAGCTTGTAGGCAGGATTACGTGCCTCCTTGAAGGTCTCTGCAGCAATAATGGTGCCGACACGAATATCTACTTTTAAAAAGTCATCATACGAGATCATGCGACCTCCGGTTTAGTAAGACGTGAAATAATGAGGAGCACTGATAAGCAGATGATAAATCCTGGTAGGAGCGGCATAAAGGTGAATCCAAGAGAATTCCACACCATGCCCATTATTCCACCAAGAAGCATTGCAACTTGCACGCCGGCTTTTCGAGCCCAGGGAATAAACAGTGCTGCAATAACGGTGGGTGCGAATGCAAGTCCAAGTCCTGACCAGGCATAGGCAATAAGATCATTAATTGGCTGAGTACTCGTATAGCTTACAAGATACGAAAGGATAGGGAGTGCGATAATACATCCGCGTACAATCAGGAGATAGTGTGCAGTGCTCAGCGTAGGGCCAAGAATCGGCTTAAAGAAATCTTCCGTAATTATGGATGCCGTTGCCAAGATTTGTCCGGTCATGACCGACATGGTTGCGGCTAGAATGGCACATAAAATTAAACCAGCAAAGAAAGGATGAAAGAGATCTTTAACCATCTCTATAAAGACGAGCTCTCTATTTGCAAGAGGTGCTGCAAAATAAAGAAGACCGACTAGTCCTGCAGCTGTTGCTGCTCCAAGAACAAGCGTCATCCAAGAAATGCCGACGTATTTAGCTTTATGCATCTGGTGTACATCATGTATCGACATAAAATTAATCAGAATATGGGGAGACCCAAAATAGCCAAGACCCCATCCCATCGAGAGCAGTAAAATTTGAGAAAGTGTTTGCCAAGAATAGTCTGGAACGAGAGCATGGAAAAAACCGGCAAAGCTTACGTACTCAAGTGGATTAACAGGAACGGCTGATAGTGCCACAATAGGGACAATGCAGATCATGGCGGCTAAGAATATTCCTCGAATAGCATCACTCCATGCAGCTGCAATAAAGCCACCGATAATTATGTTTACCACAACTAGGGTGCCACTAATGCTAATGCCGATAGTATAGGGTATTCCGAAGGTTGATTCAAAAAGACGGCCAAGACCAACAAGTTCAGCGCCTATATAATACACGAGAAAATAGGTGGTAAAAAAAACGCTTAGCAGTCGAATAAGCCCAGACGTATCACGAAAATGTCGTTCAAAAAATGATGCTAACGTGAGACTTTCATATTTTTCTGTAGCAGTGCGAAGTCGTGGAGCTATAAATTGCCAGTTTAAAAACATGAACAGGATAAGACCTATAGCAACCCAGAGATTAAAGAGTCCTAACCCATAGATGAGCCCGGGATAGGCCATGAAGAGCCAATCGCTCATATCGCTTGCTTGAGTCCTGAGCGCTGTTACCCAATAGTTCAACGATCTATTGCCGAGCACGAATGAGCTTGTAGAAGTATTTCGCCGATAAAAAAAGATACTTAAACAAAGAAAAAAAGCAAAGTATCCGACAAATGCACTCAAATAATAGTTATCCATGAAGCTCCCTTGGTAAGGGCTTTGCCCTATGCCCTTTTATTAATCACCAAAACAAAAAAGGGCACAGAGCAAAACCTGCATAGATTTTTACCTAATATTCGGAATTTTGCAAGAGTTTTGAGTGCTTTAGTTGATCTATTCTAGGTTGTGTTTATAAAGATGCGTCAGTTGCTAACACTGAACTTTCTGTTGAAATTCTAAGAGGTGGTTTAGCCCACGAGTGGCGTAAGGATAAGCCAGATGGAAATAATAAAGGCATAGATAGCAATGGTATCGATAAGCCCTTGAGCCATCATACTTGCACGAGAGAGTACGGTGTAGGCTGCTGGATTGTAAGCAATTTGGTCGGCAGCTGCGGCTGCTGCACGTCCAGAACTTATCCCAGTACCAAATGTTCCGATTCCCATCGTTGCTCCAAAGGCAAGGTATGCAAGACCGATGAGCGGATTTTCATAGGTGATTGATGCTTGGTTGATAAGCATGAGCGAAATGATAATGGCAAAAACTACAGGTGTTTCAATCATTGCTTGGCTAATAAAGGTAAAAGTGAACAATTTTGAGAAAGCAGCTCTATTACGGCCCGCGCTTTTACAAGCTATTTTGGTAAATAGGCAACTGCCAAGCACAGGCCCTACGGAACCAAGACCAATAGCGATACCAGCTCCTATAAGTATGAGTGCTTGAGCGACGGTGGTGATACCTGGTAGCATACCATGAATAACGAATGCCATAATAAGTCCAAAGATTAAAGGCGTTTGAAGAAGTGAAAGTACCAGAAGCATAAAATTTCTCATGCGACGGGATACAAATGGTTGCCGTGCTATTGCACCAAGAGCGTTAGATGCAGGATCTGCAGAAGCCCATCCTATAACTAGGCCGGGTATTCCCATAGAAAAAGCTATACCAAGCTCTCCCAAAGCTGATGGAAATGTCGTTGGAGGCTTAAAGAATAAGAAAAAAGACATAAGGAATCCAAGGATTGCTGCGGTCTCAATAAGTGCTAAGGCTAAAATCGTTGCTCCCGTAATTTCTCCCTGCATAGCAGGCTGTCTTTCTATCGCCTCAAAGGAGGCTGCAGCAGTTTTCCCATGGCTACGGGAAACTCCATGTGCAGTGGCAACGGTGCAAAAGGCAATGGAGAAAAAATGTATGAGCTGAGCAAGTGCGACCATTAGTGCTTTCCTTCTTCAATTGCGGTTGCCATACTAATATTAGTAAGCGTAAGAATCGTAAATACAAAGGCCTGTAGACCGCCCTCAAAGATGACGAAAAATGCCACCAATCCCAAATGAACGCCAATAGTACTGATGAGCTGCCATATAAGAGAACTTGCTATACCATTGTGCCAGATCTGCATAATAATTGCTCCGCCAAATATATTGCCAAAGAGCCTGAAGGAAAGGGAGATAACCGTTGCTAACTCGCCGAGTATTTTAAAGGGAGCGAAGAAAAGACCGATGATAAGGTTAAGAGGAAAGAAGGTTGAGACTGGTAGGAAATATTCTTTGAGATAGTGTGCAAAGCCATGGACCTTAATGATCTCTTTTTGTATATAGAGGAGTGCTATTGTTCCCAGGGCAAGGGTTGTATTAAGATTTTTAGTTGGCTCTTCTACATAGGGAATAAGCGCAACCCAGTTGCAGATGAGAATAAAGATAAAAAGTGCTGCAATAAAATTAAAATAGCGATGCACAAAAGCTCCAGTAGATTGTTCTACGAGGGACATAAAACTTCTGATGACCGATGTTGCAACATATTTGCCATAGGTTAAAAATGTAAATTCTGGCGGCAGAAGCAGCTTTTGATATTCATGATTTTCACTGTGAGTGCGAAGGAATATAGAACGTGCGAGTAAGCAGAGGGCTAGTATGATTGCTAAGGCGATCCAGGTGCTGATAATGGTAGTTCCTGAAAGAGCAAAAAATTGATTATCTACCCCAAAACTTTTAAGGGGATACCATATAATTTCATGTTCAAGGCCATTTTGCATTTTTTACTATTCGTTTAGGCAAAGGATAGCGACCCATTTGGCTATCATCATGCTGCCTCCAAAGAGTATAAAGGGAACGGGTCCCCAATGCAATAGATACCAGGCTATGAGGCCAAGACTTCCTAAACGCAGTAAGGCTAAAACAGGGATATACCGCGATGAACCTGAGTTATATGCAGATACTTGCCGTATCAAGTGATAGCCTGACAAAGAACCTGCACATACCCCTATGGCGAGTGAAGCAATATAGGTGAAAATACTATTCATTATTCATTATTTAAAACTTGTTGATGCCTTTATAGCGCCAATAAGCTGCTACTGCAGAATGTGATCCAGTTACGCATATTAAGCCTTGGCGTTCATTAACGCTTTGCTTCGCGGCTTCGAAAGCTTCTTTAAAGCTTGAAAAGGCGCGAGCCTTAACTTTCATGCTCTTGATATCGTTAGCAACTTTTTCAGGATTCCAAGATGTATCTTCATGAACCCCAGGAAGTGATACTTCTATAGGGAAAATAAAGAGCTGGCCGGATGTCTTTTTAAAGAAATAGCGCACCAGTTTGAGGAACTCTTCATTGTGCATACTTTTCTCCGACGCTGCCATGACAAGTGCAAAGCCTTTATGAGGCTGGCTGTAGTGAAGAAGACGGATACCAAGAAGGAGATTTTTAAAGGCATCAAGATTTGAAGAAGTATCAAGAAGTACGCCCGGCTCTTCTTTAGCAACGAGCTCGAATCTGCCTGGCAGTTCATTTTTTTCAGTTTTCCAGAATTCTTCAAGAGACTTTTGAGGTTTAAGCTCTGCCTTACGTTTATCTTCCAAGGTAGGGCGACCACGTTTTACCGGTTTGCGACTGAGTAAGCTATCTGCCGTAACGGTGGCATCTTTATTAAAATAATTTTCTATGAACATGTGGGCGATACGTTCAGCTAGCGCAGCACAACGACCATGAAGTTGCTCAAATGGATACGCAAGAGGAGCGAGCTTTCTGATAGGCATTGCCCAATTGCCGCCCTGTTCAACCGTAAGTTTGTGCATCAATTCTAAGTTTGCTTTATTTTGGTCACCCGATACGATCCAGGTTCCCTTTTTAATGATGCCCATAGTGTCTGCAACTATAGGAGCGAGTTCGTCTTCGCTTATTGTTGTATCACGTGGGGTTACTCGGGTAACAGTAGCAACGAGAGCCTGACAAATATTAACGGGATTATAGCTACCCCCTTCACTTACTTCAAGGAGCGCAACATCCACTTTGTTTTCCACAAAATAGAGGAGCGCCATCATCGTGAGGAGTTCATCGCTGTGGGCCTTAATTTCCAAAGTTTCTGCAATATTAATAACCTTGTTACCTACCTCGGTAAACTGGGTATTGCCAATAGTTTCTAAGTTTGTGGAGAATCGCTCATTATAGGTTAAGATATGCGGAGAGGTAAAGGTTCCTACCTTAAGTCCTTCTTCTCGTAACAGTTTAGCTGACAAGCCAATCGTAATACTCTTTCCATTGGTTCCTGCAACAAGGAGAGCAGCAACCTTTTTTGATGGGTTTTGCAGAGCAGCATCAAGTTCCTTAATCCGGGCAAGACTTTTAGTCTGTGGGGTATCCCAGTGCTCATTAAGGTATTGAACGATTTCTTGATAACTACGTATCTTTTTTGGGGGGACCGATACGTTCGATTGAATCTGTTTACGAATAGTCATAATGCTCCGTAAGGTAAGATGTCGTAAAAGTTGTTTAATAAAGTATTTTTTCTTTATTTTGTCTCAAGCTTACCCTATTTTTTTATTTATGTCAAAATATACAATCCTTGCATATTGGGGGGCTGATTAATTGACAAAAAAATAAAAACATGCTGTCTGGCGTGCAATAAGCTCTTCATGCTGAATAAGAGGCGCTGGGCTTCGAGGAAAAGAGCCGACCTTGACTTTTAACGGTAAATTTGATTATATAGGTTCACTTAAAAAGTCTTTTTAAAATATTCTAATAATATTAAAAGTGGCTGGAAGCGTTATTTTGACCGCCTTTTTTCTTTTGTTAGACCATTTCTTTCTGAAAACCTTCTTCTCACCCGTAGGATCCTGTTATGATACACTCTCGCAATGGGTTTACCCTCATTGAGCTGATGATTGTTGTTGCTCTTATAGCCTTTTTATCAATGCTTGCGGTACCCAACCTTATGAAAGTACTTGCTAAAGCGAAGCGCTCCGAGGCCTACCTTTACTTGCGTACGATAGCTCAGGCTCAAAAGGTGCACTATGCTGAGTATGGTGCCTACACTACTACCCTTAATGGCAAGGGTGGTCTTGGATGGAGGCCTGAAGGTGCTTTCAACTATACCTATGGGTTTCCTGGGACACCTGAGGGGGTAGGCCATTTTGTAGGAGCATTAAAAACCCCTGTATCGGCCTTATCTGTCGGTAAGATTGGTGATTCAACCTTTATTATAGCGGCTGCTGGTAGAATCTACGGAGAGCAGTTAGATATTCTTACTATAAATGAGCAGGGAGAAATTGCTCTGGTGAACGATGCTCTCCAGTAATTTAGAAAAAGGGCTCAATGAGTTCATGAATCTGCTGCTGTAAGAAAATATAGATAAAGGATCCAAGTACAAGCCAAGGCCCAAAGGCTATTTTGGGGTGGGCGCGCTTACTGAGTGCCATCTGGACAATGCATGAAATGATGCCCAAGAAGGATCCGAGAAGTAAGGACGTCCAGGCACCAGTAATGCCTGTAAATGAGCCGATCATTGCTAATAGATCTATATCCCCTTCACCCATTCCTTCGATATTGCGGATCGCATGAAAAAGATGGGCAACGATCCAGAGAACCAAATAGCCAAAAAGAGCACCGCGGATGCTTTCCATGAGACTCAAGGGAAGAAGGTGCATATAACTTAGGATAAAAGCGACAGGGATGAGGCCCCAGGTTACATAGCGAGAGATAAGCATTTTCTCAAAATCAGTGCGAATCGTTACGATCCCAGCTGAGATAAAGAGGAAGTAGCCAAACCAGTACTTTTGATCGATATATATGAGCATGAGGGTAAGCATGAGTGCAGTCAAAAACTCAATAGCGGGGTATAATGGAGAAATGATATTTTGACACGATCGGCATCGGCCTTTAAGAAGTATAAATGAAATCAACGGAATTGTATCATACCATGCTAACTGAGTTCGACAGTGAGGGCAATATGAGCGCCCAAAAAAAGAATATCCTCTAATGATTCTGTATCCCACCACATTTAAAAATGAGCCCCAGCAGAGAAAGAGTATAAATTCCAGAAGATAGGCAAAAATCATTCGGTATCCTCTGACTTAACCTCCTCAAGGAGCATCTCAAGACGCAGTTGCTTTTCCAACTGTATATCATAAGCAAAAACCAGGTCAGGTGTATAGCGTGACTGAACACGAGATGCAAGAGCTCGTCGAAGCGAAACTTTATACTGAGTAATAATAGGTAGCAACTCTTTCTCAAAATATGCCTGCCCTTCAGGTGTATAGAAATAGACGGTGCATATGCTTTTATCGGGCGAAAGAGCAACTCGGTTGATCGTAATTGCTTGAAGTTTTGGATCATCAAGGCTGGCTTCAAGAAATAACTTGGAGACCTCTCTAAAGAGAAGCGATTCCTTTTGTGCACGCCGTACATGTCCCAAAGATGAATTCATAGAATGTTACTGCGGACCTTGTGAGGAAAGCCGTATCCAGTTTTGTTTGATTGCGCGAAGCAATTTCTTGCGGCGCTTTTGGGTAGGTGGTTCATAATAGACTATACGCTTCATATCGCGTACAACGCCTTCGCGTTCGATTTTTTTCTTGAGCTGTTTTAAGGCGCGTTCTACGTTATCGTGAACGCTTATTGAGATGTTTGTTTTTTTTGCCATAAAGAATTTGATCCTTTCAAGTTCTTATTAGTATACGCGGATATTTCTTACTTGTCCACCGTTGCTCAATAGACGAAGGTTACTGTGCCCATGACCATTCCTGATCGATAGGCGTTACGTTGCTTAGCAGGAGCTTGCCAGAGTAACCCGATGGAGAGACAATCAAAGAGATCATAGTTGAACCCCACATTGACTAGATGCACTTCCCATTTGCTTGCACATTCTGCACGATCTATCTGAAAGCCACTCTCAAAATAACGCGAGTTTTGAGGAATAAATGAACGACATACTTTGATCTTATCAGGAGTATGAGAAACAATTGCATATTCAACCCAGACGGAGAGATTGTCTAAAAAGTGATAGGCGTTCATACCGAAATTAAAGTTCCAGGTAGGCCCAGGCCGAATAGTGACGTCAGCTGAATAGGGGAATATACCACTTTCCTTTGAATTGGTTGGCAAACCGAGGTTACAATATTCGCGCTCAAAAAAGTATGAAAATCCTCCTACCGCATAGATATCGATAGTATCAAGAAAATCAATAGTACACCCTGCACGGCCGCCTACAAAGGTATGGCGATTATTGCCATTGGGGAGCGCAAAGATCTCACGGTTATCAATCTCTTTCATCATAGGGATACCGACCCCTACTTGGGCAAAAGGCATAAAGACGACTCGCGGATAGCGCTCATTATCTTCATTGATAACAAAAAGCTGGCGCCAATACATACTGAGTCGAATGTCATCCATTCCAACCTTATGATAGTTACAGTCCTCAAGGCCAAGAACATGAAGCATTCTACTTCTTTGGTTCATGATATTATTAATAACATACTGTTTACAGTCTGATGGAAACCCAAAATTAAGCGTTGTATCACACACGGACTGAAAGGGCTGTAAGGGGATCACGCATGCTGCCTGACCATCCGGGTTGCATGCGGGTTGTGGGCACGGTGGTACGGTAGATGGATCAACAAAAGGTGGCGCAATTGCAATTGGTTCTGCAGGATTGGGTTTTGGACAACTTGGCGGAGCTGCTGTTACACCTTGAGGAACAGTTGCCGTTGGGCAGGCCGTTCCTAATGCCTGGCAGGTCATATCGTTAAAATTGAGAACGGTTTGACGTATGTCGTTTATGCCCCATTGAGCCATAATTCCTACGGCATAGAAGCAGCGATCGACTAAGAGAAGCTCGCTTTCAAATCGAACGCCATACTTTCTATACAGAAGAGGGATAGAGAAAAAGCCAAATTCTTGTCGTGGATCGGAATACCGAGGTTTCGTTAAGAATGGGACACAGTCTGCATCGGGCGTTGGCAACTCAAGTGCTTGCGTAAGCACATTGTTCATTATAGGATCATAGAAGAATGCAAGCATATTCCAGCGACCATGTATGTCTCCCGGATAGATAGTCTGCCGTTCTTGGTCTTTTGCACGATTAGCGTACTGCCGGTAAGCACTCACGCTTACTCGAAATCGTGCAGGAGCGTAGGTATAATCATAGCGCATGAGATTTGCTTTTTGCCGAGTGGCAAGGAAATCATTAGGAAAGACAGTGCTAAAGAGCGGCAATGGATCATTTTGGGTCAAATTTGGAAACATGCCACATAGGGAAGTTTCTGCGCTTACAAGCGCAAGAAGTAAGCCTAATAAACGTCCCTTGGGTGCCATATATGATCCTTTCTCTTCTTTGAGACAATCTCACGCGAGTGGATGGTGGTCTAGTTTTTTTACGAATAACAGCTACATATATAGCATGTGTAGCAATTTGCGTCAACTTTATGATGGTTGCGCAAGGTGCTGCATTAGGAAATATCATGCTCTCTCTAAATGGGGTGGGCTGGGTGATATTTGGTTG
>JABDCP010000001.1:139835-153098 GCA_013288045.1 Candidatus Babelota bacterium | reverse complement strand
GAAGACTCAAAAGTGCGAGAACAATAGCTATATGTGCTGCTTTCATAGATACTCCTTTTTTAATATTTTAACAATAAGTATATCTGTTACTCTACCAAATTTTCATACAGAATTTCAAGGGTTTTTAAAATTATTTTTTCTATACATTTCGGAGAGGTCTTTGAATTCTCTACCTTCGATCTGCTTCAGGCTTTCATGTTTTCTTCCGCTCCCCAAATCACTCATATTACCACTCATTTTCTATTCGCCCCTCACTCATCGTGCCACTCCCCATCATACTAACGTCACCCATGAAACCACATAGATGAACCCTCTCTTTTTTGATATACTTTCTCACAATACATTACTTGATACGCCTTAAGGACCTGCAGTGAAAGAAAACCCATCTATCTTGGATAAATATCCTGATTATGAAGTAACAATCGGTATGGAAGTGCATGTTCAGCTCATCACGAACACCAAGCTCTTCTGTAGTAGTTCTAATGCAATTACCGACATTCCTAATGTTCATATTTGCCAGATCTGTACTGGACAGCCTGGAGTCCTTCCTGTTTTAAATAAGCAAGTTGTCATAGCTGGAGTCAAAGCAGGGCTTGCACTCAACTGTGATATTCAGCTACGCTCTATATTTGCAAGAAAGCACTATTTTTATCCTGATCTTCCAAAAGACTACCAGATTACTCAAACTGACTTTCCTATCTGCCTCAATGGGCATCTTGCGATAAAACTTCCAGATGGATCTACCAAAAAAATACGTCTTGCTCGCATTCATATTGAGGAAGATGCGGGGAAGAATGTACATAGCTCCTTAGGCCATGAAAGCTTTGTTGATTTTAATCGAGCAGGAACTCCTCTATTAGAAGTAGTAAGCCATCCTGATCTTTCAAGCGCCTACGAAACGCGAGAATATCTGAAGAACCTTCGTCTTATTGTGCAATACTTACAGATCGGCACGGGCAATATGGAAGAAGGCGCATTTAGAGCTGACACCAACATATCGGTGCGCAAAAAAGGCGCTAAAGAATTTGGTACCCGATGCGAACTTAAGAATATAAATTCATTTAAGTACATTTCAGATGCCATTGAATATGAAATCGAGCGGCATATTACTACCTTGGAAGCAGGAAAAAAACTCTTTCAAGAAACAAGGCTTTGGGATACTAAAGAGGGTGTCACCAAAGTTATGCGCTCAAAAGAAGAAGCAGTAGATTATCGCTATCTTACAGACCCAGACCTTCCCTCAATTGATCTTGATGCAGAATTTATTGCCCAAATTAAAACTCAGATGCCGGAGCTTCCTTTTGAGAGGCTGACCCGTTACATGAATGATGGTCTTTCTGAATACGAAGCCGATATCCTTATTACTGATCTTTCAATAGCTCAGTTTTATGAAAAAGCACGTTCTTACACGAAAAGCAAACATCTTATCAACTGGGTTCTTCGAGATTTTCTTGGGCTACTTAAACAAGAAAAGCTAGAACCATCAACCTGCAAAATCACTCCCGAAATGCTCGCCAAGTTAGTCGAAATGCTCGACAGCGGTGCCATTAACAATCGGGCTGCCCAAGAAATCTTTTCAGATATGGCTACTACTGGGCAAGATCCACATACCATTATGGAGAAAAAGGGTCTGCAACAGATGGGGGATACAAAAGAGCTTGAGCTCATGGTCCAAAACCTTATCAAAGAATATCCTGATAAAGCTGCAGAGCTTAAAGAAGGCCGAGACCGCTTGCGCGGATTCTTCGTTGGTGAGGTTATGAAAAAGACTCAAGGTAAAGGAAACCCTCAGCTCATCAACCAAATTCTCGATTCTCTACTAAAACAGTAGTCTTTTTTTACTTAAGTCTGGCGGACTCATAATTGAGTTCCCTCCATCAATTAGGGATAGCCCTTTTGGCAGATCATCTAAGAGTATTTTCACCCACCCCCAACAATTCTTATAGAAACTATTGCAATTTAATTCTGATTTTAAATATACTATAAGTAACAATGTGAAAATATCTCATTAAAAGGAGTCATCATGAAATGTATTGTAGCTTTACTTGCACTATGTGCACTTGGTACAGCGTTCCAAGCGAGTGCTGAAGAAAAGACCAAGTATATCTGTTCGTTTGGCGGACTTACAACTGTTGAATTTGATACGAAGGAAGAATGCTTTAAAGCATGCCTACAACCCGGTATAGCTGCTGTTTGTCAAAAAACAAGCATCGAAACTGATATTGAAGACTCGGAAGAAGATATCTACTAAGGAATTTTACGAAGTAACTAATCTAAAGGGGTGAGACAACTACTCGCCCCTACTTCTACTTCAATCAAAAAAATAGACCACCAACATGGATAAAAGGAAAAAAACATGAAACTTCAAAAACTATTCTTCTTTGTAGTATGCCTATTAGGAGGAGTAATGAATACAAAAGCTATGTCTTCTAAGGAGGCATGTGAAAAAACTTGTACAAGAAAATGTATTCCTAATCCAGTGCCTACTGGATGGTATGTTTGCCAAGAAGACGGATACTATTCTCGAAAATATACTCATTCTGAAGAGGGGTGCCAAAAAAACTGTAAAACCAAATGTTTTCCTGAGCCAAAACCGACTGGGTGGTCTGATTGGATCTGCGAACCAGATCCTAAATCTCAGCTTAATTAAAAGAAAATGCATTGACTGCAGTTTTCAAGGTTGTGATTTTGCTTCCTTACTTACTTAATATCAACAAAAAAAGGTGCCTACAGATAACACGCCTAACATGGAGAAACCAACATGAAACTTCAAAAACTATTCTTCTTTGTATCCTGCCTATTAGGGGCAACGATAGAAGCTATGGGACCTCAAGGAAATTATCCTTCTAAGGAGGCGTGTGAAAAAAACTGCTCAGGAGTAGGAGGCGGTTGTTTTTATTCTAGGCCAACGCCACCCCAAAAGGATCCATTCAGAGTCGACATCGGAATACACAGGGAACCTGGGTGGTATTGCGAATACATTAATTAAGAGAGCTCATTGACTCCAACATAGAGATGTTGGATCTCGTAAAGAAATCTTCTCAGTGTGACCTTGATGCAACGTAAATAAAAAAAGTGAAATAATAACATGGAGAAAAACATGAAACTTCAAAAACTATCCCTCTTTATATTATGCGTATTTGGAGCCATAAATATACAAGCCGCAAATATACAGTTGAAGAATATAAGGATTGGTGAGGGCGGAGGATATCCAACCAAAGAGGCGTGTGAAAAAAGCTGTGGTAAAAACTCCTGCTTTAAGCCCCAAGAGCTTCACGGATGGGTCTGTGTTAATTAATAAGAGAACTCGAGATGACTCTAGATACCACTAAGATATTTTCAGGAGGTAATTGGTGCTTACTTTGATGTCAATGCCAAGTAACAATAATATAACTAATATACACACAATGGAGAAAAGGGAAAAAAATGAAACTTCAAAAACTATTCATTTCCTTATCGTTCCTATTAGGAGCAATGGATCTAAATGCAATTGAAGGACCTTATGGTTCTAAGGAACAATGTGAAGGTGCAAAACAAAGTGATTGTCAATGTTTTTATCATTCCCAACCGCCAGCACGGAGCGGTATTGACATCAGAGGCGGAATCCCTGATCGAATGCAGGGGATGCGCAATGGATGGTATTGCAGCCAACAACAAGTTCTTAATTAAAAAGAGAACTAATGGGTTGCAGTAGAAATGTATTTTACCTCGTATGCTAGTATTCGCATCTTTAGCATACGCGAACAAAAGCAGCACTAAATTTGCTCAAATACAAACTTGAAGACGTTGATCTTATCTAGTTATATTTCGAGGCTTATGAGCCCGCTTCCTTCTTCACAACCCTAAGGCCATACTCCTCTAGCTTCTTCGAAGCGACTGGAGTCGGAGCCTGCATAAGAGGGTCATATCCACTTTGTGTCTTTGGAAAGGCTATCACATCCCTAATTGACTTACAGTGAGCAAGAAGCATAACAAAACGATCTATACCTAAGGCAATCCCACCATGAGGAGGAAAACCAAGTTCTTGGGCTTCAAGCAAGAATGAAAAATGGGATTCCATATCATCTTTGTCTAACCCTAGATAATCAAATACTTTGCGCTGCACTTCTGGGTTGTGAATTCGAATGGAACCTCCACCAAGTTCAATCCCATTAAATACAATATCATAGGCACGGGCCTTCATTTCCCCTGGTTGCAACTTTTCCCAACCTTCTTGAGGTGAGGTAAAGGGATGATGTACAGAGCTCCATTGTCCACGAGCATCATCATATTCAAGTAGAGGGAAATCGGTCACCCACAAAAGATTTACTTCTTTGTGGTCTATAAGACCAAGCGCCTCACCAAGCTGTACGCGTAAACGACCTAATTGTGTCCAAGCATCCTGGTATTTGCCGGCGATGAGGAAAAGGGTATCACCTTCCTCTAAAGAAGGGATCAAGGCCTTGACCTGTTTAAAAAAATCTGCAGGAAGGAACTTGGCAATAGGAGCCTCAAACTCTCCGTTTTCTTTAAATCGTATCCAAACGAGCCCCTTTGCTCCATTAGTTAAAGCCTTGCTTACCCATCCTTCAAGCTCGGAACGAGTAAAGGCATGCTTAGCTACATGGAGGGCGCCAATTCTACCACCTTTATCAAGCACTGCTTTTAGAAAGGCAAGTGATGTTCCCTGAAAAAGAGACGTCAGCTCAGTAATAGGCAAATCAAATCTTAAATCAGGCTTATCAGAACCATAGGTGCTCATTGCCTTGTCATAGGTCATCCGAGGCAAAGGAAGAGAAATCTGATGGTTCATTATCGTACCAAAAATATGTGCTAACAGTCCTTCAATGCACGATTGAATATCAGCTTCAGAAATAAATGACATCTCAACATCAAGCTGAGTAAACTCTGGCTGCCTATCAGCACGAAGATCTTCATCTCTAAAGCACCGTGCAATTTGCATATAGCGCTCAAGTCCACCAGCCATGAGAAGTTGCTTATAAATCTGTGGTGATTGAGGAAGTGCGTAGAATGAGCCGTGATATTGACGAGAGGGCACAAGAAATTCCCGTGCACCTTCAGCAGTATTTTTTGTAAGAATAGGAGTCTCAATCTCATAGAAATTTTGCTCATTAAAATACTGCCGCATAGCATAGATGATCTTATGGCGCATTGCTAGATGGTGCTGCATTTCAGGAGTTCGCAAATCAAGATACCGATATTTTAAACGAATCTCTTCATCCACGTGAGCTGCTTCATCAAGTTGGAATGGAAGTGCTTTTGCTTTGTTTAAAAGCACCACCTCATGCACTTGTAATTCATATTTACCTGTTGGAATCTCAAGATTAATCGTTCCAGCAGCTCGGTGAACTACCGTTCCTTTTACAGAAATAACATATTCAGAACGCAATTGATCGGCTAATTCATGAGCCGTTGCCGAATAATCCGGACTAAAAACGAGCTGCATAAGACCTGTACGATCACGTAGATCCACAAAAATAATAGTCCCATGATCGCGCCGTTTGTTAACCCATCCTGAAAGTGAAATCGTTTTTCCTACAAGATCGCCGTGCACCTGGCCGCAGCCAACGGTACGTTCATAATAATTCATGGTTCTTAACTTTCTTATGCACCAAACTCTCGATCAATAGATATTTCCGTTATCTATTCTAAACAAATTACCCAAAGCATGCAACTTTACTATCGGCCGCAAATAACCCAGCAAGATGCGTACCTTGCTGGGTTATAGATATTCTTTTCTGAGTAATAGCTAAGCAATAGCCTCTTCAAAACGGTGCTCAGCTCTTGCAATCAGCTGAGATACTAAACTCGGCGTCAGGCCTTCTGAAGTAGGAAGTGTTGCTTCAATTTTTAGGGTGCTCATAAATGAGGCAAGCTCAGAAGCAGAAGCCTTATCTAATCGTTTTGCTATGTTTTCAAGTGTCTGATCATCTAACATGCGCTGAACTGCTTGTTGCGTTTCCTCAGATATATTAGGTGTCATAAAGTAAAGATCTCTATACGTTTTAAGAAGCCGTTTTCTTTCAGCAACTTTAGGTAATGACACTTCTATGATATCATCAATCATCAGAGCAGTATCCTGAGCAAGAACTGGCTTACCCGTCATCCCAAAGATAACTGAGAACCTAGAACTGCGCCCCTCAATGTTTTCAATAAGAGCACTTCTAATCAAGGCATAGGGTGATGGAGTCGCACCCGTTGAGAGCATAGGAGTAAAGAGCATCTGTGCATTATCAATATAGATAACTGCACCATTTGTAGATTTCGTTACTTCACGTTTGAAAAATTCCTCTATAGCACGACTTGCATCAGCTTCTTTGAATTTCTGGAATGAAGACCACGGTATCTCATAGTAATCCATACCTGCGAAATGTGCCATTTCTTGGGCAAACATACGCTTACCACACCCAGAAGGTCCCCAAAGAAGTGCTGTTCTAAATCGAGCATCTTCATTGCCACTTATAATTGATTGTTTCACCTTAAAATTCGTATGCAGGAAAAGATTGAATCGGATACGGGTCGGGTCATCGACAACGATTTGTCTGGTAAGCGTACCCAACATTCCCTGAGAGGAAGCCTTTTTTATTATCACATCAAGTCGAGGCTTATTTATATGCTTTTCAAAATAGTTATTCAGAATTTTTGCGCCATACCAAAGACCAATAAGTCCAGCCCCTACCCCTAAAACAGTAAATGCTATCGGCTTAAAGTTTTCATCCATCCAGTTTTTTATTTGCTTACCCGTTGGATCAACCAAGTTTTCCTTCATACCCTCCCCTATCCCTGCAGCAGCTGCCTTGCCACCTGCTTTCCAAAGACCGTTCAATCCATCGTTTTCAGCTATAGTATTCGCATCACTCCATAGCCTTCGTATACCTTTGCTCTCACGTATCTTCTCAAGAAGTTTTATCCCTAATGTAACAGCTGCACCGGCAGCTACGTAAGGGACGGCTACAGAAGGTACATGATAAAGAGATAGACCAGTCCCTGCACCAGCAGCAAGAGCTACCCCATTATTTACAAAGTACTCCTGCCACCCAGATTTTTCTTTTTTATTTTCTTTTTGCTTAACTTCTTCTTTTTTACCTTCTGTTGGTGCTACTGCGGCAGCATAAAGATTCGTCGAAGAAGATCCTGCTCCGCCCAGTAAAAGAGCTAGAAATACATAGTTTGCATATTGTTTCATTGCCATTAGTCCTACGTTATAGAGCTTCTTTTATCTTATACTCGTACCAGTATAGCGTACCTAAGAAATTTTGCCACAGCCTCCAAGAGTATAGATTCTTTCAAAACCACCTCACCTTAGCATAGCAGAGCCTTCTTTGGAAAGAGTTTCATGAGGTAGATCGAATAATCTGCCTTCCCGACTTATCCTGAATATGGATACTAAACTATTGTTCTTTGGCTGCAGACAATAGGCTTACACAACTCATTATGGTGTGGAGGGCATATTGATCCAACCAAGGTTTCTATTAACCTGCAGCGACTTCACCATTGCCTAATGCACCACCCAGCCCCAGCGCTACTTGCTGAGCAATGCCATGGAGTCCACCCCCGGCAGCTATATGATTCATATCATGGAATAATCTTCTCATACCAGCGGATGGCCGCGATGATGCACATAACACCAATCCAACAATCCCAACAGTTAAGGCAATGATCATAGCTTTATTAGAAAATACCTGAGATGCTGCGAGAATCCCCTCACCAGCAGATTCTAATCGCCATCTAGATAAAAATTCCGTAATCGACCTGGCAGACGGTAGTGTTACTGCAGCAGCATGAAGACTCTGACAAGAACCCGCTCCACCCAGTAAAAGAGCTAGAAGTACATAGTTTGTATAGTGTTTCATATCCTCACCCGTTTAGAGACATTTTTTCTTATACTAGAAACAGTATAGCATTCCAGAGAAGATTCGCCACAGGTCTCACGAGAGCACTAGACCTTTCGCATAGCAAAGCCTGCCTTAAAAAAAGTTGATTGGGACTAATGATTAAAACCTTGCTCAAAAGCAACATGTTTTTGCATAGCAAAATCTACTGCAACTACAATAAGCTCAGGAGTAATAAGACCATCTTCACGAATAGAGGCATCTGATATAAGGCTATTGATAATGCCTTCAATCTCGCCTCCTGAGAGTCCATCCGTCTTGTAGGCAAGATCCGAAAGGACAGTGTCTGACAAGTTCTTTTGGACAGATTCAATGAATTCAGGGCTATTCTCAATAGGATCCAGCATCAGTTTATCACGATATAAGGCAAGGATACCTAAACGTTCATGCTCCGCAGGAAGGGGTATCTCTATAGAATCATCAATACGTCTTTTCATTGCCTCATCAAGTACTTCTGGATGGTTTGTTCCAAACACCAACATAACCTTGTTACTACGCTCACCGGTAAGATTAAGAAAGTTAGTAAGCAATTGATACGACTCTGAAGAAATATCCGCACCCAACCTGCCCCCTAAGAACGCTTCGGCCTCATCTATAAAAAGTATAAGCCCACCTGTAGGAGTATTTTGTGCCCATTCAAAAAGCTTGTTCATATGACTAATACCTTCTCCCCGACCCCGATATTGTGAAAAAGATGCGCCTGACATAATAACATAGTCCATGTCCGAATGCTCAGCTAAAATACGGGCAAACATAGTTTTACCGGTGCCGGGAGGACCCCACAGAAGAAGATTCCTGTAGCGAATATTTTTTTGGCCTGCAATAATCTTTTCATGTATCATCCGCGCTGCAAGGGCAACAGAATCTAGGCGCTCTGTAAGCTCAGGTGAACATATCATCCGTGGTTTTTCTTTTTTAGTGCTGCCCCAAAGGTAACACAAGAAGCGCTGCAGATAATTTTTATGCGAGGTTTCAAGTACTAAAGCGGGTGTCCTTAAATTTCTATCAATGTGCCTCCAAAGAAACCATGAACTTATAAGGAGCACTCCACCTATAAGCACATTTCTCACAACCTTTTGGGAGGTATCATCAAGAGCATCGCCAACCTCTTCCACTCCGCCACGCACATTCTGTGCGGCTGCTCTCACAGCTCTATGAGCTGCTCCGCCATCCAGATTTAATGCTTCAAAGTGTTCAAAAAGTATACGTACCTCATCAACAGCAAGGTTTCGCATATCTTCAATCAGTGCTTTCATCACACCATCTTCATTAATATAATCCTTGAGTGTATTAATTATTTTTCTCAGAGCTTCGCGTCCTTCACCATCGGGATTATATAAGTCGCCTAGCGCAATTGCACCATTTTTAAATAAATTTTTCATGAACTGTGCGCCTGCTGCTTCTTTATCTTTAGAATCGGTTGCCGCGCTCAGCGCTTTAAAAAAGGTATTAACTATCTCTTTCATCTGAGCGTCCTGGCTCTTAACCTCAGGATTTACCAACCCACCCGGAAGTACCTGTTGCCTCGGTTGCAACCGCTGTTGAATATTCTCCAACGCTCCGTCAACTGTAGCTGAGCCCATGGCTTTAAATGGATATTTAAGGGCATCAGTAATACCTGTATAAATGCCCGATAACGCACGAACAAAAATATTTGACTGCGGTTGCTCTTGTTGAACCACCGCCTGCAAAGAAAAACTATAGAAAATACACAAGAACCCTAATCTTACCAGCTTACAATACATGATCCCCCCTTAGTTCTAACATAGCAATCTGGAGCCTATGAAATCAAGGATTGATGCATCAAATGAATTGAAATGCGTAGCGTTAAGAAGATTAAAGATAGCACTAGGTGTATTTTAACTATACACCTAGTGCTGAATTCCTAGAAACTATACTGTAAGCCCACATTAAAGAAGTATGACGTATCGTCACCAAGCAAGGGAACCTTATCATTTACGATACCGGTCTTGCCAATGTTTTCGATAAAGTCTTTTTGAGCTCGATTCAGTGGTCGTCCTTTAATATCTTTATAATGGCTTCCCGGAAAGAATAGAGCACTGACCGAATAGAATTTTAGGTCGGGAAGAAGTTCAGCATCTATAAATATATTAAGCTCAACACCAAGGAACGTACGAGCAAATCTACTAACTGATTGTTGATGCGTTTTTAGGTCATGAAATGGTGTTGCAAAATCATTCCAGAACCACAAAACATTGGGGTTAAAACTCCATTTACGGGTTGACCAACATGGTCGATACATGCAACCGGTACCCACAAACACTAAGTTCGTAAATCGGGAAACAACTGTTGCAAATTGGTTGCGCACATCTTCAGAGGGGAAAGCTAGCGGTCGAGGAATGCGTCCCTGGCCACTCAACAAGTAGGCGCTTTTTACGCGCGTTCCTGAATAGACCTCTTGAAGGCCAATAAACCCTTCATAGACCTCATCTCGAATATGGTCACCACGCTTGATATGATCTTTATTAGGGTTTGGACCACCGCTTGCATACCCAAGGCCAGCACAGACCTTAAGATCTGGCTTACATACAAGATAGCCCATATCGAACACAAACATAGAGCCATGGAACTTATTAGTATACCCATCACTAAACCGATCTCTATCGTTAATAAGTATACCCAGACTGTTTACCCCAATCACTTTCCCATTGTCAAGCTGGGTTTCAGGAGATACATCAATAATATCTTGGTTTTCTGGAACATTTAAAGCAAGAGGCGACTTCAGCGTCGGTTCCTCTCCAGGGGGCGCCTGGCGAACTCTACTGTTCACAATAACCGCAGTTCCCGCTCTATTTTCAGGTCTAATAACGTTACGATCCCACCCACAAACTCTTTGGTGACCAAAGTTATGTGCAGTATCAAAACCCCAATCAAAGCGACCCCAATCATTTTCAGCAGCAATACCTATAGTAATAAGATCACTTCTAGCGTCACCACGGAACTCAATTTTTTGCTCAGGATTATGATTATACAATATGTAAGGCTCTATACGGCTTGCAGCATTATTGCGCCACATAGTGTGTATTTTGAGCCGAGCTGCCAGAAGATAATTAATCACACCAAAACCACGAGCCTGATCATTTCTATGAAAATATTGTTGACACCGTATCTTTGCATTGGTCTGAGAAAAGGATGCCCCTTTATTATCTAAAATAGCACCATATAAATCGTAAAATAATACCCCTTTACAAAGCTCACCAGAAAGCTTGCCTCCAAATGCATACTGATCAACAGCATATTCAGAAATGAATCCTAAATCAGACGCATCAAGAGCATACGCAACTCCTAATGCAATGCCTCGCCCAAGTTCAAACGGAAAAGCACCGAAGGTTAAACTGTGGGGACTTGAAAAAGGAAGGCACATTAGATCATTTAACGAAAATTGAATCCACAATTCTCGAATCCAGAGAAAGTGAAGCGGAATCCCATGGCCATGCTCCCCAAAAGAAGTCCCAAACTCATTAACTGCGGCAGACGTTGTTGAGGCAATAGACTCAGGATCACCCCAAACCCCTTTGTTACGAATAGTCATCTTAGCATAGACAATATCGTACGGCACCTTGGGCTGTCCATATCGAAATTGTGTAATGCAATCTACTGTATGACGAAAATAAATCACTCGATCAGTAGGATTATCGTTATTCAAAAGCCTCAAATTCTTCCCATAAAAGAACTCGGGAAGGCGCAGACGTACTTCAAACTTAAGTTCGCTATCACCTGGACGAAACACCATGCTTCCTTTTTTAGGAGGCCCAGACTTCTCATCCTTTTTTTCTACGGCTTCTTGTTCGTTTGTTGCAGGATTTTGTGCTTCTTCACCCGTATTGGTCTTCGCCTCCTCATGAACTTCTTGCTTTGCTAGACTACCTGTTGAAGAAGTTTGCTGGACCTGTTGAATCTTCTGAACAGCAGTTTCATGACCTGCCGCAGCACCTTTCTTTATTGAAGGCTTATAGCTATGAGAAGATATGCTATCTTGAGCTTTTACGTAAGCATTTGAGCAAATGACTCCAAGCCCCATTACTACCTGCAGGCAAAGACGCCGATTCATAAAAACTCCTCTGTGCGAGAACAAGAAACAATGAACACCAACGCTTGCATTACCTGAAGCTTACAGAACACTCTGAAAGTCCACTGAAAAATAGACTTTTTGAGTGTGACAATCTCTCTAAGTTTATGTTAATATTTACGCGAGATCAACTTGATTTCATGTCCTACTCACTTTCCTAAAAGAAGTAAAAAGGGAATTATTTCCCCATAACTCTAAACTTACTAAGCAGGCAAAAGCATGACCCAAAAACATCCTATCATTCTTGGAGCGCACATGTCAATCGCAGGAGGCATCGAAAATGCCTATTTGAGCGGTGCTTCAATAGACTGTACGGCAATTCAACTATTTACACACAGCAATCGGCAATGGGCAATCAAAGAGCTATCGGCTGATACGATAGAAAAGGTACAGGCAGCTCAACAGCAGACGGGCATTACCCATGCAGTGGTACATGCAAGTTATCTTATCAATGTTGCCTCTACCGATGCCGAAACCAGAAGAAAATCGAAAAATATGCTTCATATGGAGCTCAATCATTGCGCTGCCCTGGGAATTAACTTCCTTGTGCTGCACCCAGGATCAAATCCTTCAATTGAAGAGGGATGCAAGCTCATCAGTGAAGCCATAAATGAAACCTTTGAAAAGAACAGCTCAAAGGTCACCATTCTCCTTGAAAACATGGCTGGCCAAGGCAGCCAAATCGGCTACCGTCTTGAGCAGCTTGCTACCCTCAGACAAGAGATCTCTGCAAAAAAACGCATTGGCTTCTGTATCGATACTTGCCATCTATGGGCAGCAGGGTATGATTTTTCAGACCATACAGGATATCATAAGGTCTTAAA
This sequence comes from Candidatus Babelota bacterium, assembly GCA_013288045.1. Lineage (GTDB taxonomy): Bacteria > Babelota > Babeliae > Babelales > Babelaceae > PRDV01. Next base: position 140,292 of record JABDCP010000001.1, on the reverse strand, counting down.
AGAGGTAGATTCTATCCTTGGAATTGAGCATATACATGCGATTCATCTCAATGATTCTAAGCAAAAGCTCAATTCACAAGTAGATCGTCATGCAAATATCGGAGCGGGAACCATTGGCCTTGAAGCATTCAGGCTTATTATGAATGATCCTAAGCTTAAAAATATCCCAAAAATTCTCGAAACCCCAGGCAAAGAGCTTCACGAGTATGCACATAACATGAAAATACTTTTGGATCTTGTAAAGAGCTGAGTGTAATAAGAACGTGTAGTTAAAGACCCGTATAATAGCTAAGAAGGAATTGTAGTATATATTACGAGTCCTTAACTAACACTTTCTTACAAGCAGTGCCTCACCATATAGGAAGTCTAATAACTATTGAAGGGAGAGAAAGATAGTTATTAAAGCTACACTAACTAGGAAGCAATTCTAAGTTTCTACGAATTTTGCCTAAAAAAC
>JABDCP010000001.1:53709-139735 GCA_013288045.1 Candidatus Babelota bacterium | reverse complement strand
AAGTCTAATAACTATTGAAGGGAGAGAAAGATAGTTATTAAAGCTACACTAACTAGGAAGCAATTCTAAGTTTCTACGAATTTTGCCTAAAAAACAACAGTTTGCCTTGCGCAACATTATAAAACAACACAAAAACTGCTATTTCCAGGCGACTATTTCTAAAATAACGTATTTTTATTTTAAAGGCAACCACAAAGCAACAAGATGCGCTTCGCGCGCTTTCTCTTCACTGAAACAATAAGCAGCTGGGGCGTCGCTAAAATTTTCAAATTGAAAGGGTCAGGGTATATCTGGCTGTTTTTTAACATCACTTGGAGCAACAGTCTTTAGGGTTGTTTCCATATCTCAAAAGAGGAAGATGCTTGGCCTAAAGAAATCTCTCACATGAAAGCATTTTTTCTAAGGCAACTTTGAAAATAGGATGAGATTATGGGGTGAAAAAGAGATGGGACTAAAAGATCGTGATAGTTAAAGACCCGCAAATAGCTAAGAAGGAATTGTAGTATACATTACGAGTCCTTAACTAACACTTTCTTACAAGCAGTGCCTCACTATATAGAAAGTCTAATAACTATTGAAGGGAGAGAAAGATAGTTATTAAAGCTACACTAACTAGGAAGCAATTCTAAGTTTCTACGAATTTTGCCTAAAAAACAACAGTTTAGTTCCCGCATCGTCAAGCAACAACATAAAAAGGTTGGTAACTGCGTGCATTTTTGTCCTTCGGAGTGTTTTTTGCATAAAACAACCTCTTAACAACGCCATGTTGCTGCAGAAAAATCTGCACAATTCTCTTAAGACTTAAGTAATGCAGATCCAAAATTCCCCAACGATGCATTGCCGTATATCCAGGATATTAAGAAATGCATAGTACATAAACAATCAAGATGCAGAAAAGTTGAAGGGGGAGCCTTCAGAATGAACATCATCTGACAATTTCATTCTATAAGAGCTTTATATGATTGCAGATTCTATGCCATTTTAATGGGGCCTTTTGTCGTCCACAAGGTTTTAATCAATGCCATTTAAGCCCGTTTGGATGAATTGACATCAATTGAGTGAACGGAGCTTTTTTTAAAAGCGAAGCGGGACTTATGTTCAAACGCGGTGAATTCACAGATCTTTCATGTATGAATGATGATAGATCGAAAAGGGCAATACTTCGATAGTAAAACGGTCTAGAGATGCACAACATGTACATAAAAAATTTTATCGGTTGTAGAGGCACCGGTATAAAGAAGAGCTATATCTAAATGGGTGGAAAATACAGTGAGGTGTCTGATACTTTAAGATCGTGTAGTTAAAGACCCGTTAAATAGCTAAGAAGGAATTGTAGAATAATTTTAACGTACGAGTCTTTAACTAACACTTTCTTACAAGCAGCTTCTCTAGAGGAAGTTTAATAACTATTGAAGGGAGAGAAAGATAGTTATTAAAGCTACACGCTATCAAAGCAATTCTAAGTTTCTAGTAATAGAGCACAAAAAACAACAGTTAGTTTTAGAGCACACGCTGCAACAACAAAAAGAAGCCTTAGTTTTCGTTGTTTTTTAAATAGTTGGTCTTTTTCCTGTAAAAACAACCATTGCGCAACAAAAACATCTTTTGCGCGACAATAGCCTTACTATCTTTCGAATGTGCTCACTTGTAGGACATATTCGTAAACCTGTTTGGAACTCAAACAAGAGGAATAGTTGTTGTGTACGACACACTACTATTTTGTTACGGGAACTTCTTCGTAGCATTCTACACGATCATCGGGCTCAAAATCACTAAACCCTTCAATCATGAAACCACATTCAAATCCCGAGTGAACTTCCTTCACTGCTTTCTTTTCACGTTGGAGACTCTTAATAGGGCCTTCACCAATCTTTTCCTTACCGCGGTACACCTTTACCTTGCCATTACGTGTAAAGCGACCTTCACGTACAATAGAACCCGCAATAACACCAAGATTCTTAATATCAAATACCTTGAGTACTGTTGCTTCACCAATTTTCTTGGTAACCATTTCAACAGGTTTGCCTGATTCTAAGAGCGCCTCAACTTCTTCTATCAGCTTATAGATGATATCGAAGGTTTTAATGACGACACCTTTTTTGTGCACAAGATCCATGGCATTAGGTTGCACTTTTACTCCGAACCCATAAATATAGGCTCCTGTATCGGCTGCAAGCATAACATCACTTTCAGTAATATCCCCTACGCCAGACTGAATAATTGAAATAGCACCATGTTTAGAAGTTAGACGGGAAAGAGATGCTGCAACTGCCTCACGCGATGACACATTATCAGTTTTGAGGATAATATCGATATCTGCTTCTCGAGAAGCACCAGCTTTGCGCAGCAATAGGTCAGCCCGCTGCTGAGCAGCAGGAATACCTTTTTTAATAACTTTTGACGTATGTACCTCAAATAGATCCCCCGAATGAGGAAGCTCCGAAAATCCTGCAACTTGCACAGGCACCGAAGGTCCTACTTTTTGTACCCTTTTACCATCAGAGGTAACAAGAGAACTTACACGCCCCGTTGCTTCACCAGCAATAAAATAATCGCCGACCTTAAGAACACCATGCTGACAAATAACTGTGGCTACTGGGCCTCGGCCCTTTTCAAATTTTGATTCTAAGATATAGCCGCGCGCTGGAACCGTAACATTCGCCTTAAGATCCATAACTTGAGACTGGAGCACCAGCACATCAAGAAGCTCATCTACACCTTGTCCCGTTTTTGCTGAAATCGGCATGACAATAGTTTGCCCACCCCATTCTTCAGGAACCAAGTTATGGCGCGCAAGTTGACTTTTAACCGCTTCTACTTGAGCAGGAGATGCTTTATCTATCTTGTTAATCGCTACAACCATAGGAATGCCGGCTGCTTTAGCTGCATTAATCGCCTCTTCTGTTTGAGGCATGATACCGTCATCTGCAGCTACAATAAGAATTGCAATGTCGGCCACTTTAATTCCACGTACACGTATTAATGAGAAAGCTTCATGGCCGGGTGTATCGAGAAAAATAACTCCACCCTGTTTCGTCTTAACATCATACGCCCCTACATGTTGCGTTATGCCCCCTTTTTCACGTGAGGCTACGCGTGTCTTACGAATAAAGTCTAGCAGAGTAGTTTTACCATGGTCCACATGTCCTATCACAACTACTATAGGCAATCTTTCTTTCCATTCTCCAGCAGCCTCTTGAGAAACTAAGGGCATCTCTTTTGATTGCCGTGCTGTCTCTTTTTTTACCAAAGTAAGACCATGCAAGGTAGCAAGGTCTCTAATTGTTGTTTCAGGCAAAAGCTGAGTCACCGGTGCTGCAATACCTTTCTTGAGAAGAGCAATAATAATTTCGCTTACAGGAACTCCTGCTGCTGCAGCAAAATCTCCTACCGTCATCGGCGCATCATATGCAGTTCCCGGCTCCAATCCAGATTTCTTGGTTTCAGGCTGCTCAATAACTTTCTTTTGAATTACAGGCGCTGCTGCTTTTTGGACAGTCGGTTTAGCCTGTACAGTTGGTTGGCTAGGTTTTTGTGGAGCTTTTTTTTCTAGAGAAACTTTTTGAGCTGGTGCCTGAGAAGCTTCTACTTTTTTAACGATAGCTTTTTTAGCCTGTTCTTTTGGCTGCTCCACAGACTCCATCTTAGGAGATTCGATCTTGGGTTGTTCTTTTTGAGAAGCAGGTTCTTTGCTCAGCGGCTTTTGGACTTTAGGACTTCCCTTTGCCATCAGCTTTTCTGCGAGAGCCTGTGCTTCTGGCGGTACCAAGGCAATACTTGCCAAAGAATAGCCATGCTCCTTCAAAAGATCTATAAGCTCTTTATTGGTAAGGCCTAACTTCTTCGACAATTCATATACGCGTATCGCCATATTTTTTTTCCTTAAGTCATGCAACCAAAGATCTATTCAGTTTCAGCTTCTTCCTGAGAAGACTCTTCATGCTGAACGTCCTCGTCACTATCTTCAAAAAGCTCTTCTGCCGTGGTAGCTTCATTTTTAACCAGGTTGAGCTGCATCCCGGTAAGCTGGGAGGCAAGAGCAATGTTTTTGCCCATCTTACCAATAGCTACGGAACGCTGATCCTCATCAACCCACACATTTGCCGTTTTGTCATCAAGAATCTCAACACGATTAACCTCGGCAGGCTTCAGTGATTTTCTAATAAGCTCTTCCTTCGAAGTCGTAGCCTCAATGATATCAATCTTCTCAGCGCCAAGCTCACGCAAGATAGGCTTAATACGGGCTCCACCTACACCTACACAGGTCCCTACAGGGTCAATATTAGGATCATTTGAAGCAACCACAATCTTGGATTTGTAGCCTGGAGCTCGAACAATACGTTTAATTTCCACAAGTCCTTCAAAGATCTCGGGAACTTCAAGCTCAAAGAGCTTCATAAGAAACTCGGCTGAAGAACGATCGAGAATAAGCTGATTTTCATTGCGAGGCTCCGTAAGCACCTCTTTCAGTAAGGCACGAATAGAGTAGCCAACCACATATTTTTCTTCCGGGATCTGAAGAGATCTTGGTAAGAAGGCTAAAGCGTCCTCAATTTTAACGGTAACCCCATGTCGGTCAGCCTTATGCACAACACCATGCACAATAGTGCCTTCTTTGGGCTTAAACTCATTATAGATGGCTTCGTACTCAATTGAGCGAATCTTTTGAGCAATTATTTGTTTTGCTTTTAAGATCTCTATACGACCGATTGGCCCCTCAAAAGGCAGGGGCATCATGTCATCAAGATCTATATCTTTCTTAACAGCCCGCGCTTTTCGAAGACTTATTTCTGCCAAATCGTCTTCAACGTTTTGAACGACCTTTTTATCAACCGTAACCTCTAACTCATCAGAGTTCTTATTGTAGGCAACGTTTAAAGGAAGGTCTGGATACCTTTTTTTGTAAGCAACAAGAAGACCTTCGCAAATGATAGCGCTTAACACTGATCGGTCAAGACCTCTTTCTTCAACGAGCTCTTCGATAACTTGGGAAAGTTTCACGTATTATGTTCCTTGTAAACAACTAAGAATACTTGAGCATTGGTCTAATTATAACAGATTTTTCTAAAAACAGAACTTAGATCTTTACCTTTGGGTGGCAAGATTTCTTCTTATGAGTCTTACTAACTATAATATATGTATAATAATAGTATATATAAATATAGTTATAGTAGGGGGAAGAATCTTGGTGGATAGGCTATGGGTTTTCTTCTAGATAATATCGATTGAATCTGCATATTCGCGCCGTTTATGAATGGTGGTTATGTGGTGGGGAATAGGTGAATCTGTGGTGGACAACTAGGGGGCTTACTTTTTTATGCACCACCTATCCCCATTTCATTCACACGGTATTCACCTTAGGAACCTTCTAAGGTTTTTCTTTTCCAGCCAAAGAGAAACTATCTCGATTGCACGCTTAAAAGGGCATTTTTTAGTGTCTTGAAATCTTCAAGCCAGCTGAGAGCTTGGCTTTGGTTTCTCAATATATATGCGGGATGGTAGGTAGGTATAATGGTGAACCCTTCCCACTCTAAGTTGGTCCCACGAAGCTTAGTGATCGAGCAAGGCTTACCAAGAAGATTATTAAGCGCAATCGAACCGAGTGGGCAGATAATTTTAGGCCGAATGATCTTAATTTGGTTATATAAGAAGAGACCCATACAGGTAGCAGCCTCTTGGGGACTCGGAGCTCTATTATTAGGGGGCCTGCATTTGACGATATTGGTGATAAACACCTCAGATCGCTCAATGCCAACTTGAGCAAGAACGCGATTGAGAAGCTGGCCTGAGCGGCCAACAAATGGGCGGCCTTGCTCATCTTCATCTCTTCCGGGTCCTTCTCCTATGAATAGGAGTTCAGCGTCAGCATTTCCTTCACCAAAGACGACATTTTTTCTTCCGGTAAAGCCTAGGTGGCATTCTTGGCAGTTCTTATAGGGGGCATAGAGTGCTTTTAAAAGCTCTTCTTTGTATTCGCGTGGGTTCATAGTGTGTCTACGTGTTGTGTGAGGAATGTATCCTTTTCCTCTTATCATAGCAGAAAACACGCATGAGGGCTAGCGGCCTTTTGGTTATTGGGAGGTTACAAATTCTTGAAGAAAGGCTAGCCAATGGGTACGTTGTGCAAAGCTATTTGTTTTATACGATTTATGAATCAAAAATTCAGGGAAATAGATCGATATACCTGAGGCATGTTCATGTTTATTGCCTACCTCATTTGCTTTAACCGCTTTTTTAATGATGGTTAGCCCCTCGTGAAGAATAGCAGTAAGTTCCTGCTTAAATACGTCTGTATTCTCTCCTTTTAAGGTACATATATCAACGTTGATTAGAAGATTTGCATATAGGCTACCTAGGTCAAGGTAAGTTGGTTCATTAAAGCGAATGCAGTGTTTTTTATGTCTGCTTAATCGTATTGCTTCTTTGACTGATCTTTGTTTTTGATGGGTAAGTCCGTAGCTCAAACAGAGCGCCAGGCTATCAATGTTGGTCTCGAGGGCTTGAGCATAGGAGAGATCGATAGCTGCATGAGTATAAAAGTCGATCTTAGGGCTATAGTACTCTCTGTATGCCTGCACAAAATGGCGAGCAAGTTCCTCGCCACAGCAAATCTTATTACGTACAAGAGGCTCTACAATATGGTCATATTGATACCCTAATCCGAGTTCAACTTCCTGTGAAGCGACAAAAAAGTTTGCAAAGGGATGGAGTCCAGTAAAGATTTCGATTCCTGACATTAAGCAAGCATCGCAAGCAATGATGCTGAACTTTTTGTGTATTACCTGTTGTGAGATATGCTCGATTGCATCAGTTAAATCTTTGGTGGTAAGGTAGTGACCTGTAGAATCATCGAAACATATTCCTTTAGGTTCATTATAGGAGCCTTCACCTGGAGAAAAACGATCAATGTATCCTATTGACTGGTCAAGATCGATTTTGCCTGATCGCTCATCGACATGCCATAATTCCCATTGGCGTATGGATGGTGCAACCATCGGTTCTAATGTGCCCGTTCCATGATTTGATAAGACAAGTACGACTTCATCTGCAGGGAACTGCTCATATGCCATAGAAGCGGCATTGATGAGTGTTTCTTTTTTTCCACTATCCATGGGGCTATCACTGCCTACGGGTAGAAGTTTGTCCTTTTCAACGAAAAAATTCTTGGTAACAAGGGGCTCATCGCTCTTTTGTAAGTCTAAGTGCACAAAAAGTTTTACCCGATCAGATGCACCTAAATTAAGCAGCTGGCGAATATGAGCTTCAGCATACAATGAAAGATCATTGCGAGCTGCCATGTAGATAATTACCAATACCGACTTCGCTGGAGGTCTCCTGTATAAGCGATATTCGTCGTGAGCAAATATTCGAGTGCCTTCTAGGCATACGGTTATCCAAAGAATTGTCCAAATGAGTTTATTTGATTTCATCATATTCTCCCTTATTGCTTTCAGTATATTAAATATATATTTGAAATATCAATGATAATTATTTTTTTTATTTTAAATTAATAATGAAATGGATTCTGGGCCTGAAAGGTAGGAAACAGGCCATTTAGAGAAGTTTTTTCAAAGTTTAACCATAAATTTTACTACGATGCTCATAGAAATAATGAAGTATTAAAATTTTATCAATGTGTCGTATTGGGTGAATTACCTATGATAGAAACCCTAAGCAGATGTATAGTGAAATCATGGCGAATCAAGCAGTCGCTTGCTCAACCGAGAAATATTGATTATTCGTGAGTGATTGGCTTATTGAGTGCACCTATAGCGATAGAGCACGTATGCTGATAATATGCCTCCTGCCACCAGGCAAGAGCACAGGTTAATCCAAAGCTCAATTGAAAATCGAGAAAGAAAAGCTGATAAGGATTGTTAAGCAACACAATCAGGGTTGTTAGGGCGAGTATATGGAGGATTCTTGGTGTTCGTCCTATGTATATAAAACATTGATAACAAAACCATGCTATGCACGCTCGTATAAATGAGATGCTTGACCATGAAAGGAGGTAATAAAAGCCTAGTATAAGAAGTAGAATGATCTGGCTTATTGCCCAAGGAATGCGAAGGTAGACTAAAAAGGTTCTCCAGACGCCTATGAGGACCATAACATGTAATCCAGACCGAGCAAGGAAGTGGACAATGCCCCAGTAAGAAAAAATACTGCGGAGTTCCTTGTGATGCGTTGGTGCCTTACCCCCCATAAAAAGGGTTGAAAAAAGAGCGCCAGATTTTGGTGACATCTTCTGCAGAAGATGTTTCATCATGCTTTCTCTCTTGTGTATGCACCATCTTCTTGGGCTGAACCAGGGGCGGGCAATTCGTTTGTATACAATTCTATCTGAATAGATCGCTGTTACAATTCCCTCTTTAAAAAGATACTTTTCATATGATGAATCGGTCGTTCTTTTGCATATAAGGCCTTTGAATTGAAGTTCATCGCCAGGCAATAGGGAGGGTTTTTTAAGAAGGTACAGCTTGATAACAGTATGCGCAGGAGTCCCCTTAAGTTTGTTAAAAGAGAGAATTCTGATGGTCAAACAGATAGGATATCTTTTACCATGCTGAATTTCTTGGTCGATGACTAGAGCGGTTCCTGAGAGCGCTTGATGAGCATGATCCTGGAAAAATTGAGCGCTTGCCTGAAATGAAGCATCGTAGGTGGTAAAACGATATGCTCCAGCGATAAAGAAGCCTAGGAGTATAAGGCAATGAGACCTTCTTTTGAGCCACAGAAAACTTATAATGGTTATGAAGATACTAACAAGAATGGTATGGTTGGTTGAAAGGGTCGATGCACACCAGATGCCGCCAATGCATGCCCATGCGCTTAAGAAACTGAGCATAATAGGAACGACTATGAATCTTTGAGTGAAGTATTCTCTCGTATACAAGATGCTTGACTGGTGCATGAAGACAGGGCGGGAGAGGGGGGGTTATTGGTACTAGCCTAGTTACGTGAGAAGAAAACGTCAACGAAGATCCAAGGATTTAGGAAGCGCTTTTCAAATGGACGCTACGAAAAGAGATGAAATGCTGTATTCTCAGCCTTTTTGATGAGTTTAAATCAAAACAACCATCTGCTTTGATAAGTTTTGTTAAAAATAGAACGGCTGCTTTAAAGATATTGGGCTGATACCAGCATCAATAAGTCAGAAAATTCAATAAGACAAGTTGAATGAATGCCAATTTGACAAAATGCTGTATTTGCTCTAAAGTAATATGGTGTTAAATATGAATGGCAATAACTAGACAATGGGAAGATATTCATGAAAATTTACCGCATCTTAAGTATGTTGTTTCTGGCGATACCTCATGCTTGTTCAGGTTCCTCAGCTGTTATGAAATCTGCATCCTCGGTTGATCAGACGGGTGCTGTGCGAATCAAAAAAGAAGATCTTTTTATGAAAGTCCTGAAGACGGTACAAGGTAATCCAGACTCAGAGTATCGCAATAGATATATGAGGTTTGCAAATACAATTCTTCAGGAGTCCTATGAGGTTGCAAAGCGACCTGTAATGAGTGCTGGTAGAGAGAATAAATTCGGGGCTGCTTATCCTATACACCCTGAAGTTCTTAGCGATATTATGGATCTTTCACAGGGTAAAACCGTACTTGAAGTAGCGGCAGCCAGTGGCGAGAATGGTTTTTTGCTGGGCCTTACGGGTGCTGAAAAGGTCTATATCAATGACATAGAGGAGTCAGAAATTGAAAAATGCCGTGCCCGTCTAAGTTTATTACCTACAGACGCGCAAAAAATATTTACCTTAGTTCAAGGCGATTGCTTAGAAGTATTTAAGGACGCTCAATATACCGGACATTTTGACGTAATTTATGCCCGTAATATTATACATTTTCTTTATGGTGACAAGAGAGAGGATTTCATAGGTACCATGTATAGGCTTTTAAAGCCTGGGGGCTGTCTTATTATTACTGCAAACGCAATAGGCCGCATGATGCAATTGATTGGGCAGAATTCACGTGCATATGTATTTAAAACAACGACATACTTATTACGGACTGATGGGACAGGCAGGTGCGAATCTTTATCAAGAGACATTGAGGTTGAAGATAATCTTGTAGATGTTGATCCATTACGTTATAAAGTTGTTCCACTCGTGAACATTACAAAAAAAGGTCCAAAATATGAAAATGCATTTTCATCACTAGAGTCATCTTTACAAGAGAGGATCAATGATCTTGTGTCTGATGTATATGAAGAAGGTGACATAGGCAAAAAGGGAAAATTAACCATTATTAAGCATGAAGCTCAGAGTATTTCTTATACGCATGCCACTCTTTATGAAGCATTCTCTAATACAGATCTTGTCGTTCTAAAAACATTATTGACTGATCATTTCGGTCACGTAGTGAATAGTCAAGGCGCTGCACATAGCCTGACAATGCTGTTTCAAAAGCCATTGCATAGTGGACAAGAAAAAGTTGCCCAGTAACTGTGGTTGGACCTTGGGTTTGGCATAATTCATAATACACTTCTTTCAGTTCCCTTTTATCTCCTTGGCGAGGTACATCGACTGATTGAGAGCGCCAATGTACTTTAAGATATCTTTCTTATGAGACTGCAGGTGACAAAGATGATGAGTTTCAAAAGCTCATACAATTTGTTGCCTCCGTTCATTGCTTACGCTCAACTCATTTGCTTAGGTTTGAATTAATGGTAAGAGTGCGCTATTCTTGGTGGACAATCATTATTATTTAGTGAGCGCACAGTATGCGCATAGGATACATATGAAACCACATGTCATTAAGAAAGTTTTATCAAATGGGCTCACCGTATTACTTAAGCCCTCATCGGTAGTGCCAAAGGTATCTGTTCAGCTGTGGTATAATGTTGGCTCTAAAGATGAAAAGACGAGCGAAAAAGGAATAGCACACCTTATTGAGCATATGATATTTAAAGGCACGAAAAAGCTTTCCGAATGTGACATCAATCTTATTACACATAAGCTTTCAGGCTATACGAACGCTTTTACCTCCTATGATTATACTGGTTATTTATTTGATTTTCCCTCGCAACAATGGGAACCCGCCTTAAACATCCTAGCAGACTGTATGCACAATGCCACTTTTAAAGAAGAGCATTTAAATTCTGAATTGAAAGCGGTTATTCAAGAGCTCAAGATGTATAAGGATAGCTATACGTCAAGTGTTGTAGAAGATCTTGTTGGGATGATGTTTCCCGATCACCCTTACCATTATCCAATTATCGGGTATAAGCAAGATTTATGGAGCCTAAAGCGCGAATCCCTGGTGAATTTTTATAAGAAGCATTATATACCGAACAATGCAACACTGGTAATCGTCGGAGATATAGATCCTGATAAAACGATTGAGCTTGTTAAGAAAGAGTTTGGCCATCTTACGCCGAATTTTGAGTATAAAAAAGAAGTTTTTTATCACGGCAGTGATCTTCAAAGCAAATCGGTAACTATCTACCGTGATGTGCAACTACCAAGTTACATTATTGCATGGGAAATCCCCGGTGCAGTTCATAAGGTTGACTATCTTGTAGATATCATTCTCTGGGTTCTTGCCGATGGTAAGGGGTCTCGACTCTATAAAAAATTGGTCGATGAGCGTGAGCTGGTGACCGACCTTGATGTATTTACCTATGATCTGTTTGATGCGGGGATACTCTTTTTCTATTTTCAACCTCGTGAGGGCGTCACTTTTGATCAAATTATACAAGTAGTACATCAAGAACTTGCTGACATTGTTACCAATGGGGTTACCCATAATGAGCTTGTGCGCGCGATTAAGCAGGTCGAAGTTGACCAGCTATCACTTCTTGAAAATCTTTCAAAGCAAGCCTATGAACTAGGAAAGTTTTATCTTGCAACAGGAGATGAAAATTATCTTTACACAAGGACCCAACAATCAAAAGATGAACTTGCAGCGGATGTGCAGAGCTTTGTAAGAAACTACTTGCGACCGGCACTTATGCAACGCGGTTTGGTCGAACCTATTTCAGAGCAAGAGAAACAGCATTGGCTCCTTTTACAGGAGCTTTCTGATGAGGAAGATGCTCGAATACTTTCAGGTAGAAGTAGAGAAGAGGCGGTAGAGGAAGGTTGCCAGGTAAAAGAGATCAAGGTAGTTCCTCCAAAGCCATTTGCTTTTCCTCGAGCAAAAGTTTTTGAGCTAGACAATGGACTTAAGGTGCTCTCTCATGCATCTTCGCATCTTCCCAAAATAGATTTTCTTGTCGATTTTGTTGCAGATCATTTATATGATCCCAAAGGAAAAGAAGGAATTAGCGCCTTTGTTGCTGCAATGCTATTAGAAGGGACAAAAGATTATTCTGCTCAAGAGTTTGCCGATACTGCTGAGTCTTTAGGTATGAGTATCTCAAGTTCTCCTGGTCAAATTAAGATGAGCGTACTTTCTGAAGACCTCCCTAAGGCCCTGGAGTTGCTTCAACAAATGCTTGTGCATGCTACGATGAACAATGATGCAATTGAGCGCGTTCGTGCCCGTATGCTTGCTGGATTAAAAGAATATTGGGATGCCCCAGAGCAGTTTGCTGGGCAGCTTGTACGCCAAGATATTTATAAAGATCATCCCTATAGTAAAAATGCCATGGGCACCGCTGAAGGGGTACAGGCAATTACGAGAGATGATATTATTGCTCATTATAAGAAATACTTTAGCCCTTGCGGAGCTCGAATGGCTATTGTGGGAGATATGAAAAATTATACACTCCAACAGGTGCTTTCAGAGGTACTTTCTTCATGGAAAGGGACAGCCGTAGAACCACTTGTCTTTCCTGAAATTAAGCCGGTGAAATGGCATGAAGTAAATTATCCTATAATGCGAGATCAGACAGTGCTTTATTATGGAGCACTTTCTGTGTCCCGCTTAGATAAAGACTATGATAAGCTTCTATTGTTTGATCAGATATTTACAGGCGGTGTACTTGGTTCAATGGCATCTCGGCTATTTGATTTACGTGAGCAATCAGGACTTTTCTATACCATTGGAGGCTCGTTGCTTTCTCGTGTAGATAAAGATAAAGGCCTTATTGTCATCCGTACGATTGTCTCAAATGATCGCCTTAAAGAGGCGGAAGTTGCCATAGAGTATGTTATTGATTCAGCCATCAACGAAGTTTCTGATGACGAGTTTACTGAAGCGCAACAAGCTATTATTAATAGTTTGGTAAGTGCTTTTGAATCAAACATTTCAACGGCTGCAACACTTCTTGCTCTTGATAAATTTGGGTTACCAAATGATTACTTTGATACTCGAGCAGCTCATCTTGCGCAAACAAGTAAGCAGGAAATGCAAGAAGTAGTTAAAAGGTATCTCACAAGGGAGCGTTTTGTCTTAGTTCGTGTAGGGCGTATGGGTTCCTAGGACTATTCAGTAAAGGGGTGTTCGTTTTGTTGCAACTGTTTAGTCTTTGATAGCTTAAAATACTTAATCTAAAGACATCAGGGATATTGGATACGAATTGGAGTCTCACCATGCCAAGGGTACAAACATTATCTGAAAAGGAAGTAACCCTATTTAAGAACCTGATCTATGGTTACTATGAAAGCAACAAGCGATTATTTTCTTGGCGGAATGTCGACAATGCTTACCATATAGTGGTATCTGAGATTATGTTGCAACAAACCCAAACTGATCGTGTTGCAAAAAAATATGAGGAATTTCTTGGAGTGTTTCCCACTATTCAATCGTTAGCTCAAGCTTCGCTTGATAGAGTTATAGCCACTTGGCAGGGGCTTGGGTATAATCGGCGTGCCATAGCGCTTAAGCAGTTTGCTGAAGTGGTTGTTGCAGAACATGGAGGGGCTGTTCCTCAGGATCCGGAGATTCTCGTAGCCTTTAAAGGGATTGGACCCAACACCGCAGCCTCGATCTGTGCCTTTGCTTTTAATAAACCTACGATCTTTATCGAAACCAACATTCGGTCCGTATATATTCACGAGTTTTTTAAAGATGAGACAGAAGTGCATGACCGGGATCTTATGCCGCTCATTGAGCAAACTCTTGATAAGAACAATCCGCGCACCTGGTATTATGCCTTGATGGACTATGGAGTGATGCTCAAAAAAACACTCAAGAACCCTAGTAGGAAGAGTAAGCATCATGCAAAACAGTCTCGATTTGAAGGCTCTGATCGGCAAGTACGTGGAGCTATCTTGAAAATGCTTGTGATTGGGTCAACCCTCAGTGAAGAGTATTTCGTAGAGACAATTGCACGACCAGCTGAGAAAGTGAAACAGATATTGAATGATCTTGAAACTGAGGGTTTTATTAGGTATAAAAAAGGACATTACTCGTTGTCGAGTTAAGCAAGAAAGGAATGAAATGTTGTATTATAAAGAATCTTTGCTGATAGCTGACGAACTTTTATCGCTCATAGGGAGCGGTATTATTTTCTTTGCGGGACTGAAAGCCGCATATCTTTTTTGCAAGGGTTTATTTACGGATAAGATAGATGTTAATAGCCTGAGACTTGAGCTTGGATATGGTATTATTCTTGGCCTTGAGTTCATGATTGGTGCAGACATTATTGAATCAATGGTGAAACCTACTTACTACGATATCGGTATGCTTGCGATACTTGTGGTAATTCGGACTTTTTTAAGTTATTTCTTGGGTAAAGAGCTTGCTGCGCTTAAAACTGAAAAGTGATAAGGACCATTATGAGAAGAGAATTCAGAAACTATGAAGGAAAATTATTAGAAGATTTGCGTAATCCAGAAATTCTATCGTTATCTTAATGAAACAATTTCCGATGAAGATCCGCAAGTATTCTTGTTGCCCTTAAAGATATTTTCGAATCTCAGCAACGCCAACTGGCTGAATCAGGGCAAAAACAAATCGCAGCCGCGAAAAGCGTTATCTCGCCCTTTCAATAAAAAAAGGCAAATGTAAGCTTTCGGGAGGAGCAAAGCTGACTCATGCTATCGGGATATTAGAAATAGAGCACATATGAAAGACATGGTGATCTTATTGATCCTCGAAGTCCTGCACTTTTTTTCTTGCATATCGTTCGTGGACAATCCAGCCGCAAAGGGCTAATCCTGCAACAATCCCGCTTGCATAGCCAGACCTATGGGCACAGGCATCGGCAATAAACGAAGGGAGAGCCTCTTCTGAAACTCCGTTAGCAGCATGCCTAAACAGATTACGAAAATTTGGATCAGTACATGCTTTGTTATACCCTATGATTCCTGCGGCTAATGCCGTGATCCCCATGCAACCAAATGCATAAGCTGTTGGTTTTATGAGGTCTTTCATCGTTAGTTTTGGTGTTTTTCCAAAGGGTACTCGAGCAGCAAGAGTTATGGGAACACTCAGAGCGGCTCCCATCCACCAAGTCGCTATTGTTCCCCACACAAGACCCAAAATTGTGGGAGATTTTGTGGTAGAGAGTGTACTTTTGAGCCATCCTTCAGACATTCTCTGCACCATCGCTCTATGAAACCCTTTAGTAAAATATTCAGGGCAGATACGAGCCGTAATCTGATCATTGATAATGCCATACAAGCACGCTGCAGCAACGGATGCCACAGCAATCTTTCCTACTTCCGCAGCTTCATGAGCATGTTTATTGCGCGGCTCCCCTTGAGAATCTTTGTGACCAAAAAGAGCTAATGAACAACTGACTACCACTAAAAGTACACAGTTTCGTTGCATGGATTTCCCCTCATATGTAATGTTCATTCTAGTGTATCTACTTTCTGGGTTACACGCCAACTTGTAAGGATTTTTAGTGATCCGCAGCACATCGGCAGTGGTCAGCATCATTTTTCTTTTTTTAAACAAGAAGCGCCAGGAGGCCTATCACGAAGGTGATTGCTTGTAGGAGAGCGTTACGAAAAGGTGGAAGCATTATGAGTACGATGAGTATAATAAAAGAGACGCGTTCAAATTGGTAATAGTAGGGCAAAAGTTTCTGAGGCATCAGTGCCTTAAGAAGATGACTCCCATCTAGAGGAGGTATGGGTAGCAGATTGAAAACCCCCAGCATGACGTTAATCCACACGCTTAGTTGAAAAAATTCATTCCACACGAGTGTCCACGCTAACGGTAAAAAAGATGAGACATGATGTAGTGCTATCAGAGATATTGTCGCAAGAAGAATATTGGAGAAAGGTCCTGCGAGACCAACAATTACAGAATAAAGCCGAGGGTGAGTAAAGTTGTTAGGATTAAAAGGTACTGGCTTGGCCCATCCAAATCGGACCAAAATTAGAAATAATAGACCTAAGGGATCAATATGTGCAAGGGGGTTTAAGGTGAGACGTCCCATGCGTTGTGCCGTGTTATCTCCAAGAAGGTATGCCGTTAAGGCATGGCAGAACTCATGGAAGGTCAATGCACTTATGAAAACGATGATCGATATGATAGCTGTGGTAAAATCAAACATAGGTACTCATTGATAAATTGTTCAAGGGCTGATCGAACAAAGCTTAGATCCCTTACGGGGAATTGTCGAGAGATTAAGCTTATAAAAATCCTGGTTATTATTAAAAGAACTTGTTATTCGCGGAACTTGGCGGCTGCTTCCCTGTAAAGCTCCTTTGTTCTTGTGCTTTCTGTTGCATGATCGACCATCGGCAAGGGATACCCATTGATGGTATTCTTCTGGTTATACCACGTGTGTATAATCTTCGGATCACAATGTATAAGTTCAGGAATCCATCTTTTAATATAGGTACATTCAGGGTCGAACTTTTTCTGTTGCAACCAAGGGTTGAAAATTCTAAAAAAGGGCTGTGCATCACATCCGGTAGAAGCTACCCATTGCCAGTTTCCATTGTTTACGCACGGGTCATAATCTGCAAGTTGTTGCGCAAAATATTTTTCTCCCCATTGCCATGAGATGTGTAAATCTTTGGTAAGAAACGAACCTACAATAAGCCGAGCTCGGTTATGCATATAGCCAGTTGCATTTAATTGTCGCATACCTGCATCAACGACAGGAAAGCCTGTCGAGCCTGTGCACCATCTTTCAAAATCCTTTTTGTTGGTGCTCCAGGGTACCTGTTCGAATTTTTTCTGAAAGGCATGACCAAAGACCTTGGGATTAAAGTAAGCAACATGGGTAAAAAAATCATGCCAATAGAGTTGACGCAAGAGCCCTGAACTTCTGCCTACGGCTCGAACTACTGCATGGTACAATTCACGAATTGAGATGGTGCCAAATTTATTGTGCGCAGAAAGCTTAGTTGTGTGTAAGGAAAGAACATCATGGGTGATCTCATAATTTTTGAAATCTTTCAGATGCATGATGATCTGTTGTGCATCAGTACGACCGCCATGGGTGTACAAGGCTGTTCCGGAGGGAACGAGACTATCAAGAAATGCATGAGGGACGAAAGGGGAAGTAAGTCTTGTTACGTAGTGAGCATGGTGATTATACATAGGCTGTGCTATAGGTAACAGTCGGTTCTTGTTAAAGAATGGCGTAAACTTTTGATAGGGGGTACCTTGCGCGCTGAGACCATTTTCCGGCTCGATTAAAAGGCTATCTGGGCTCGTTATAAAAGCAACGTTGTTCTTGTTGCAGATCTTCTCAATGAGCTCATCCCGAACTTTGCTATAGGGCGTATAATCGCGATTTACAAAGACTGCATTAATCTTTTCAGTACGTATCAGACCCTCAACTATTGTATGGGGAGTTCCATGAAAGAGAAATAGGTGAGCTCTCTTTTTTTCAAACTCATGTGCAAGATCTTTTAATGATTCCACCATGAATTGAATAGCGTGCATACTCCTAAAGGTATTATCGGGACCGATCTGTTCATCGGTGAATATAAAGCAGGGGATTACGTGTTCTGATAATTCAAGTGCGTTGTGTAGTCCAGTATTATCTGCAATGCGCAGATCGCGTCTGAAAATAAAAAGACTAGTAGAATAGCGTTTAGTCATAGGGTGAAGTGTTGGTTCGGTTGTTTGTCGTGGTGTCCAGAGTATAGACTAATCGGATGAAATGAAAAGAAATGAGGGACAGCTCTTGTTTGTAGTTGGTCATTCTTCCCTGCAGATCACTATATGCTCCCCGATTCCTCGAGGAACTTCATCAGCTAGCTCCGACTCTGTTGTTGCCCTTGAGGAACATGCTATACTAACTCCATGAAGATAGCACAGAGATATTATCTGATACTGACTCTTATAACCCTTTCTGCAAGATGTCCTGCTCATAAGCAGGCAGTGGTAAAAGTGCCCGTTGCTGATGCATGCGGTCTTGAGATGGGTAGTTGTACAAAGCAGATTACTGATTATTATGCAACTCTTCCCTATGCTCCTGATTCGGGATCATATGGGTGTCTCAGGATTCACCAATTATTGTTTAATGAACTAGTTACTATTACTAAGGAATATCCTGGAGGTGAAGTTGGGGTAGAATTTTCAGGATTCTTTTTTCTTGATGGACTTCATAGAAAGCGGCATGATTTTTGGATGCTGAAGAAAGATCTTGTGCTCGTTAACAGCGTACCTCAGAGGTTACGAAAATATATCCCACCACCAGTAGATTACGAAAAACCGATCGAAGAATTCTCGAAGAATGTCCTGGTCTTGTCCGCTCCCTGGTTTGATGAAAAAACGAACCAAATCTATTCTGTGGGTACGAGATTTCTGCGCCAGCTAGAAAAAGATACCGAGACTGAGTACGGAGTGTCCTTAGTAAGTTTTGAAAAGAAAGCTGCAATCTCAGCATTGGTTCCTAAGGAAAAAGCTCTTGTATATGCAGCTAAATCTTTTGATGCATCATTGCAAACGTTTTTATCTCTCATTCGGAGTTGGGCTCACCAGAAGGGTGGTTTTATTCCTTATGTCTACGGTGGTTGTAGTTTTAGGGAACTGCTTCATGATGTAAGTTATAGTAAAATATCTGGAACGAAGTGTCATGCAAAAGCAAGCTATTGGGATCGACCGGCAGTGAGTAGTATTGTGCCCCATTCTGGATTTGACTGCTCCAATATGATTCTGCGTGCAGCACAGATGTCCTTTATGCCCTATTATTTTAAAAATACCTTAACGCTGATTAAGTATCTTAGGCCGCTAAAGCTGGGGGAGAAATTGGAAGAGGGTGATCTTGTATGGTATTCAGGGCATGTTATGATTGTGAGTAACGTCGAAAAAAATCTCCTGATTGAAGCAATAGGATACGATTCTGGCTATGGGCGGGTGCATGAGCTATCTGTACGCCAGGCGTTTCACGGTATGAAAAACTTCGAACAATTAATTCATGCTCATCATGCACGTCAGTTTATGTACCGTCTTAATAGCTCCGGTGGGTTATGGCGTTCTGTGTATCGCTTGAGGATTTTTAAGCTGCGGAGCATCTTAGAGACCACATATTAATCTACACATTATTAATACAGATACTCGAAACTATCAAGTTATTGTGTAATAATGCACATCGATTTTTGTAATGACTCTATATGTTTTTCTAAATCCACGCGGATTGCTGTTAAAGCTTTCACACATTCTTTATCACCAGCCTCTTGAGCATCCTTGAGTGCATGCTTATCGATAAACCAGCAGAGCTTACTTAGCGTGCTCAGCATCTTAATTTTATTGTATGTTGAATTATCAAGCATCATAACAAAACCCTTCCTTTTCTATGGTAACTTGTTCTAAGGTTAGTGTGATAAAGAAAACTTCTTAACGTCAAGAGTTTGTCATGAAGATTGCACAGGTGACTGCTCGGGAGCTGTACGATTCACAAGGATGGCCCACGGTGCAGTGTGAGATTATCTTAGACACGGGCGAGTTTGTAACAGCCATGGTTCCTAGGGGAACTTCGGTTGGCCTTTATGAAGCCAAAGAGATGCGTGACCAAGAATCGCGCATGGACGGTAAGGGCATGCATAAAGCCGTAGAGATTATCGAAAGTGTAATAGCACCTCTTCTTATTGGTGAAGAGCCACGTGCGCTGGAGCTTGACCTCAAAATGATAGAACTTGATGGTACCTCCGATAAGTCTCGTCTTGGGGCTAATACGATGCTTGCAGTCAGTCAGGCTCTCTACCGAGCGGAAGCGTTATGGCATGATATTGAACTCTTTGAATTGTTCGCAGCACTCTATAATGTAGATACTGTTACGATGCCAATCCCGATGCTGAATGTTATTAATGGTGGGGCTCATGCATCAAATAACTTAACAATACAAGAGTTTCTCATAGTACCTGTTGGTGCTCCGACATTTAGAGCAGGATTAGAGCTTGGCATTACGGTCTACCATGAGCTTGGTAAAGTACTTAGGGGCCTAGGTAAATCAACAGCGGTAGGTCTTGAAGGAGGATATGCTTCTTCATTTGCCAACGAGTATGAGGCTCTTGATATTCTCAGTGAGGTTGTTGAGCGTATCAATGCTCAATATACTTCAAGTTGCATGATAGCACTTGATATGGCTGCTTCTCAATGGACAGTAGAAGAGGGGCTCTATCTTTGGCATCAGAACGTGTACACCACTGATGAGATGATTGCGCTTTATAAAGACTTGGTCAATCGCTACCCATTGTACTCGATTGAAGATCCGTTAGGACAAGATGATTGGAGCGGCTGGCAGAAGCTTTCTAAAGAACTTGCAAATCGGGTACAGCTGGTGGGGGACGATATTTTTGCAACAAACGTGCAACGTATTGTCCGAGGAATTCAGGAGAAGACTGCAAATGCAGCCATCATTAAGCCTAACCAAATAGGGACAGTTACCGAGGCGCTGCAAGCAATTATGTTTTGTAGAGACCATCAAATAAATACCATAGTCTCTCACCGCTCTTCAGAGACGGAGGATACATTTATTGCCGATCTTGTCGTCGGTACGAGTGCTGGTCAATTCAAAGCTGGTGCGCCCTGTAGGTCTGAGCGCATGGCTAAATATAATAGATTGTTAGTGATCGAAGATACCCTTACCTTTTTGGTAGAGTGAGCATCTGTCTTATACACTTTGCACAGCTGACCTTTGCATGATCGGTTTTGTTCCGATCGGTGCTTGCTTAGATACAAGAACTCGCTTCAGTTTATGGGGATCATAAAGAGGAATAGGATGTTCTTTTTTCTGTCCTTGTAAGATCTTAAGGCCGCAGAAGGAAGTGTCGGTATTCGTTCCTGCGGCTAGAAATCGATCAATTGTTTTCTGCTCGCTTTCATCCTTGAGAAAGAGCCTATAAATCGGATCGCGTGGTACCAAGGGTGTTTGATCTCTTGTAACAAAGTTTTTATGGTCGCACAGGTACTCGTTCGTTTTATCTGTCCAACGTGATCTTGGCTCCAGGATGGTTGGCATAACAAAAACGGTAAGATTTGTGGTGATCGTTTCTGCTTGGGTACCTCTAAAAAATGCACCAAAAATCGGTATATGTCCCAAGATGGGAGTGTAGCTACCAAAATCAAGATTATCAACACGGAGAAGGCCACCCATTACAAGAATCTCTCCCGAGTTGAGTGTGGCTGTGGTTCTCAGTTCCTGTGTACGCCGAGTTAAATTAGTCGTGTTGGTGTACCTATCATCTTTAAATCCTACAACTATTCTAAGACGGGTATCTGAAATAACGTGAGGAACCACATTGACGGAGAATGTTGCCGGTAAGTCGATTATAGGAATTGTAGCAGTACCATTGGTGGTGATAACAAGATCACCGGTTGTACGAATCATAGTGCTTGAATCAAGCAATCCCTCCATGTGATTTGTGACGGTCACATAGGGATACGAATTTATTCTTGCAGATACTACCGTATTAAGAATTTCAAGGAGTCCAAATATACCTGGCGTCTTAGGATCGTTAAGAGATATCAACATAGATCCTGAGGCAATTTGGCTTGGAACATTGCCAGGCCCAATAACTTGTAGAAGGTCGCTAGCAAGCTGGGTAGGTGGTATTCCCAGTACCGAGACTACGGGAGTAATATGGGATGCTAAGTATTGCACCCCATGAGGAAGTATTGAAGAATCTGTTTTACTTCTGATGGTGCCTGAAACATTGGTTGTTTGGTCATAGGCAAACTCGACTACAAGGACTTCTAAGAGCACCTGCGGTTGAGGAGTGTCGAGCTGCTCTATAAGCTTTTTAATGATGAGCCAATCTTTCTGGCGTGCTGCAATGAGGAGTCGGTTGCCTGCGTTAGTAGCTATAAAGTCTAGCTTTTGTA
The DNA here is from genome assembly GCA_013288045.1 of Candidatus Babelota bacterium. Taxonomy (GTDB): domain Bacteria; phylum Babelota; class Babeliae; order Babelales; family Babelaceae; genus PRDV01. Next base: position 117,596 of record JABDCP010000001.1, on the reverse strand, counting down.
CCTCCACAAATCCTTTTTGCTCAATGGCAATATCTTCTGTTTGGAGGGCCGGTTTGACAAGAGTTGACTCGAGAGCAGCGATCGCCACCCCCTGAAATAGGGGCGGTTTTTCACTTTCAGCAGTAGCTTGCTCTCCTGTAGGGAGTGCTGCGGCAACGATGCGGTTAAGTATGGGAGCCGTTTTGACACTATCAAGATAGTTAAGGTCATAATAATGGAGAATAGATTCTCCAACATCTTCTTGGAGATCGAGGCTATTTTGTATAAAATCGATGATCCTATCTATATTTGCTTTACGGCCCATAAGTATGACGCCATTTCGTGCGGGATCTGCGACCATTTTGGTATCTTCGGTGATAAAATTAAGGCCATCAGCCTTGGGACCTTTTCGTATAAAAGTTCGTATCGTATCAGTTCCTGCTGCCATCTTAAGAGATTCAAAGACGTTCACGACCTCTTGTGCAGGAAGATACTTGAGAGGCACGTAGGCTACATGTTCTTTCATTCCTTGATTGTCGAACTCTTTGAGAAGCTGTCCGACAGATGCGGCATGCGAAGCTTTGTCGATGATAATTATGGCATTACTTCTTGGATCAAACATGAGTGAGGCATTGTAGGTGAGGAGCTGTTTCAACATCATAGACAAAGGATGAGAATCTTTTTCTGCAACCTCGGGAACCTTTAAATTTTTAAGATAATGAATGTAGATAATGCGCCCATCATCATGTGGCAACTCTTCAGGAAGAACTCCTGCATAGACAGGTAAGGGTTCCCGGTTAATAGCTCCACCGTCGACACTTGCATTACGCACAATAGTAAAGTTTTGCTCTTGCTTAAATAGGCTAAAGCCTGATAATTCTAAGAACGTCTTTAAAAGGTTCCATGCAGCATCTTGCGAAGTCTCTTTTTCTTGTGGTAGATAGGTGATCTGTTGTTGTTTGAGCATCTCAAGATCAGCAGCTCTTTGCGGGAACAGAAGATTAGATCCTGACGGGGCCATTTTTTCAAGAAGGTCTATCAGCGATTTCTTTTTAAAAGAAAAGGGCGCTTTCCTATCCGGCTCATGAGAATGCTCATTAGACGACTCTGCATGGAGCGTCATGCCTACACTGAGCATGGCCCCCATGACCCAAACATGATTCCATCGTAAATTCATGGCTATCGTCCTTAAGCAACTAACTCAGCAACTTCGCCGGGAGTAGCCTTTTTTGTTACAGGGGGCTCCGGACGCTTTGTTGGTCTACGTGCTTCCCTGCGACGCTGTCTTGAACCTTTAATATATTCTGCATCTGGTGGGTTGCTCACCTGGCTCAAGTATTTTGGTAGAACTTGTTCTGCTGGATTTGTACCTTTAAAGAAGAGCCGAGTAATCGGATCTTTTGTGTCACCAAAAATTGCGAAGTCATCAATGTCACGCTGACCTTTGCGAATTTTATCTGCCGTATATACATCAAGGCCACCACGCAGTTTTGGATGGACGATCGTAGGGCAGATAAAAATGGCGATATTAGTCGTTGTTGGCATACGGCTTTTACTACTAAAGAACGAACCTATTATAGGAATTTGCGACAAAATAGGGGTACCTGTAACGATGTCATTTTGTGTCGTGCTTGCAAGCCCTCCAATTACCAGGACCTGTCCACTTTCTAAATTGGTATTGGTATTTACCCGTCGTGTAAGACGCGTATTAGAGTTAGCATCAACAAAGGTATTGATATCAACAGCGACTTGGAGACTAAGCCGCTGAAGGGAGCTTAAACGTGGTATCATCTGCACCTGGAGTGTTGCGGGAAGATCGACAATTTCAACGGTGATTACCCCTGCAGCTCCTGGAATTGCGTTACCTACAACGCGGCGGAGCTCCTGGTTTGTGAGCGTTGCTTTCTGATTATTTGTCGTGATCAGGTACGGGTGTGAAAGAATTTTGCTATATAGTGCCGTATCTAAGATTTGTAAGAGACCAAATATACCTGGAGTTGAAGGATCATTAATTGAAACAATCGTTGATCCTGGAGCAAGCAATGAAGTGAGGGAAGGATTGCTGGCATTCGCACCAGTAATTATTCCCAGTAAATCTACATCAAGCTGTGGCGGATTTGCCCCAAGTACATTATTGACGGCAGTTATATTTGAGGAAAGAAGTTGAAATCCATTAGATGGAAGATTCGTTGCGGTCTTATTACGAATGGTTCCTGCAATAAGTTTTTGCCGAGTGCCGGTGACATCTGCAATAACTACCTCAAGAATAACATAGGGCTGGGGCTTATCAACTGCTTCTATGAGATCCTTAAGCCTCACCCAATCATCTTGTAATGCTGCAACAATAAGCCTGTTACCTCCCGTAAAGATTTTTTGAGAGCCAAGACCTGTAGGGAGGAAGCCTCCGGTTGCTTCAAGTGTAATTTCCTCTGTGGTCGTTTTTATATCAACCTCTTTTACTTCTTCTGCTGCGATGACGACGCCTTGGAAATACCGTTCAGGGCCTGTCGGTTGTCCTGCTGTTGCTTGAGTTCCTGTAGGTGCGAGTGGAGAAACAACCTGATTTAACACTGTTGCAAATTGTGTGGCATCGAGGTACTGAAGGTCATAGGAGTGGAGGACCGACTTACCACTATCAGGTGCTGTATCCATATAGGTTGATACAAAATCAGCAATTCGCTCCACCGATGATTGGCGGCCCATGAGGATAATATTGTTTTGTCGTGGGTCTGCCACAAGAACCGTATGTTCTGCAAAGCTTGATAAGGACTCTGTGCGGGAATCATGCCGTATAGAAGGTCCAGATCCATCGCCCCCAGCGGCTGCACGAAGAGACTCAAATATTTTTACGACATCTTGGGCCGGTGTGTTATTCAGATGAATGACCTGAATAGTTTCATGGAACCCGCTATGGTCAAGTTCATCGATGATACGCATGACTGCGGCTATAGTATTTGCTTTATCCGTAATGATTATAGCATTTGTTTTTTGTTCAAACACAACGGGAGCACCGGGAGTAAGCATATCTTTAAGGATGCGCGCAATAGCATTGGTATCCTTGTCCTTTTCATCAGGTACGCGCAGATTTCTTAAATAATAGATGTACCGTATATATTCTTGGCTATCGGGAAGCATATCCGGTTTCACATTTGCAAAGATAGGTAAAACTGAACGGCTGATACCCGGCTCTAGAGGTTTGCCAACGCGCTCGATGGAATATAAGAAGGGCTTTTTTGGACTTATTGCAAAGCCAGAGAGCTCGAGAAAAGTACTGAGGAGCTGCCAGGCCTCTTCAATCGGGATCTCCGTACGCCCTTGTGGTCGGTAGGTGATCGTTTGCGCCTTCAGCATTTCAAGGTCAGCGGCATTTTGGGGCAGAATAATATTGGCCTCTTTTTTAAGAGCCAATTCGCCAATAATATCGACTAAACTTTTCTTTTCAAATGAAAAATTGATGAACCCTTTTTGGGGTTCTTTCTTTTGAACAAAATCGAAGGGTTCATCTTTGAGCGGTACATCTTTAAGTAGAGAATTTGGGGTGGGCGTATCATCTTTTGCATAGGTAGCAAAAGATAAAGAAACCCCTACAAGAAGCATAGAAAGAACACGACGAGAAAAGAATTGCAGGTCGATCATAATGATCCTAACATCGTTATTCAAGCTCCAATGTTGCCACGGTTATATCTATATCTACAGTCTGACGACCGGGTGTTCTTTTAATAGTAACCTCTTTTGTATAGAGCTGAGGGATCTCTGCTATACCCACAAGAAAATCGGTTACTTCCTTCATGCTGAGTCCTTTTAAATGTGAGGTTATCTGTACTTCTGTTTTCCCGCTAATCGATTCACCTGTTGTGGGAGCTGAGGTGTCAACGATCTTTGGAGCCATTCCAACATTGCGCACAACAGATTGGTACGCTTCACCAATTCTGAAGTCCTTATCTTTTGAAAGAATTTCTTCAACTTGCTGTTGTTGTGCTTTTACCAGTTTCGCATCTCGAAGAATTTGAGATGTCTGTTTGCGCATAGCTTCAAGCTGCTTCAGTTGACCTGTATACCAATTTACTCGTCTATAATGCATAAAGATAAGAAGACCGAAGACCAGGCAAAATACTCCTGCAAAAATGCCAAGATATTTAGCCAGCTCTTTCGGTTCAGAATATTTAACGACATCCCGTAGCGAATCAAGCATGTTCATTGATAGCCTCCGGATTAATGACGAGTGTTATAGGCTCAGATTTAAAGTTGAAAGCCTGCAATTTCTGGACCTTTTTAAAGATAGGGCATTCAAGCTGGTCCTGTAAGCGCGTAAGTTGTTGATATCCAGGAACACTTCCATATATTTTAATAGTATCGTCTTTTATAATAAGCGTATCGAGTTGAAGTTGAGACTCTTGCATATTAATGCATTTGGTGAGTTCGGCAAGATAGGTTACGTATGCATATCTATTTTCTGCAGAGATACGTTTCCACGCCGATTCTTGCTTGCGAAGTTCTGCTTGTGCCGCTTTGTTTGCAATATCGAGTCGCTGTGTTTGAGTTGCTCGCAATTTGAACTGTCTTTTAAGTTCATCGATAGCTTCCAGTTCTGATGCTTTATAACTCTTCTTTAAGGCGCGAGTTCTTAAAAAGCTATAGCCGGTAAAAGTTGCTAACAGGGTTATAGCAAGGGCTCCAATAGTGTATAGTTGATAGGTAACCTGCTTGTTCTCTTTCTCCTGCTCTTTTTCTTGAAGCAGGTTAAATGACTCAGTTTTTTCAGAAGCGCAACCAGCAGCTATGCTTGGCATATAGATTCCTGATATAGCAGGAATTTTACTTGAAACTACCTGTTCCTGAATTAGCTTTTTGGGGTCAAGCAGCTCTGTGGGGCATGCTAAACTGCGGGTTGCATGCTCTTTGACTCCCTGATCTTGTATATCGGTAACCGCTCCTGTAAGAACTATTTTTGAAAGTGACGATCCTGGAGCAACTTTTTGAAGAGCGATATCAGTGGTAAGTTTTATCTCATCAAAAAGTGAGCTTACCTGTTCTTGCATCTGCTTATCAAAAACATTTTCTTGGTGGTTTACTTTGGGAATATGAATACCTTTTTGAAGTGTTCTCACATATTTAAGTTGCCCATTAGTTATGAGACCTATCGTAGTCTCAAAAGTTCCCATCTCGACCAAGGCTATGGTTGCATTGGCTTGTCCAGGAATTGTTTCATAAAGACTATAGAGTTCTAGAATCCCTATAGAAAGCTTATTAAGAGGAAGCTCAGCATCCTCAAAATATTTTTCATAACGGGCTATGCTATCTCGCTTCATCGCAGTTACAAGCACATTGGTCTTTTGCGCTTCTTCATTTGTTCCGATGATGATACCATCTACTACCCCGTCAGCAAGATTGAAGGGGAGTTGTGGTTCTACTTCAAAAGGGATCACAATCTTAACTTTTTTAGCTCCAATAAACGGTAATGTCAGCTCCTTAAAAATCGCATACGAACTTGGAATTATCCCATAGATTTCATGATAGGATCCAAGTTTCATTTTGAGATTCTTGAGCGCTACGACCACCTGCTCATCAAAGCGCTCTGCACCCTGGAATCGTTCAGTAAGTACGTTCTCTATAGTGCGAGATCTTCCTTTCAGTACAATCACTGTTGCATGAACACTCTGTTTTGTAATCTCGATACTTACAATTCTGTGAGCTAAGGGGTAATAAGAGCCTAGGCGCTTTGGCAAAAATAATGAGACTATCATGCAAGGACTCCTTCTTGGTCAACAAGGTCTAGAAGCCCTTGGCGCTTTTCTGGTGAAGACGAACGTGCGGGTTTGGTTTCTAGCGGAGAATCGTCCAAGCTAGCTTGTTTACGTTGTGAGGCATCTATGTACCGTTGTTGTGTAGCCACAAACTTATCAAGAGCGCTGGCCTGTTTTTCTTTATGATCACTGAAGAACCATCGATGTATAGGGTCACGTTTTTCAGAGCGTGAGCGCATAGAATAAAGCGAGTCTTTAATCTCATTGATCTGTCCAAAGGTATAGGTTTCAACGACCTCAGGTTTGATAATTTCAGGGCAAATGAGAATGAGAAGACTCGTACGTTCAACAGTTTTTGTTTTCCTCTTAAAGAGCCATCCAAGAAGCGGTATATCACCTAGAACAGGTACTTTTTGAATGGTCTCAGAGATCGTATCTTGGATAAAGCCACCAAGAGCAAGAACCTCGCGGTTGGCAAGGAGTGCTTCGGTACTTATTTTTCGAATAATACGGTTCTGTGTAGTAGCATCGGTAAATTGGCCGAGTTCAACGTATACATTGAGATCAACCATATCATCATAACTTATCTGCGGGGTGATGACGATTCTAAGATCTGCAGAGAGGTCACCTTGAGCCTGAGTCTGGGTTTGACCTGTTACGATCGAGGTAGTAGTACGTCGTGTTTCCCCCACTTTAAATTCAGCCTTGTATTTATGAGTTGCGATAAGGAACGGGTTAGCAACGACGCTGGTTCGCGTATATGATTCAAGTGCTTGCAACAGGCCGAAGAAGCCAAACATGTCTTGTCCGAGGGTCACCAAGGTACTTCCTACCTGAAATGGTGAAACTCCATTGACACTGTTTGCAAGATTAATCAGATTACCAAGTAGGCGCACTGCTCCGTTAGGAACTTGAGTAGGAGTCGTTCCTGAAGGAGGATTGGTAATGATAGGTCCAAGCATTGAAGTTTGGAAGTTAATATTGTTTTTGCCAAGGATACTATCAAGGCCTCCAGTTCCGTCGCAGCAGGCTACACTATTTCTTAATTGAGTTCCTAACTCATTGGTATTGGTAAGATCAACGTTAAGAATAAGAATCTTGATGATAACTTGGGGCTGCTCGACATCAAGTTTTTGAATGACCTCTCTCAGTTTGAGGAACTCTTCATAATCCGCATTGATAATGAGCCTGTTAGCCGATGGTTCATCGGTAATTCTTACGGTAGGTTTAAAGAACTTATTGCCATCGCGGACACCCCCAACGAGGGCTGGTGCGGTGTTAGCAGGATAGGAGTTAAACTTCTGTATGACTTCGTTTAATATTTTTGCAAGCGAAGTTGCGTCGATGTATTTAAGTTGAATGATATGTAATGGAGAAAACGGTAATTCAAGTGTCTTGTCGACATAAGTTTTCACAAAGTCTTCAAAGCGCTTAATATTTTCGTGTGTACCTAGCACGATGAGCGAGTTGGTATAAGGCTCCTCAAAGACTCGAGTAGCTTCAGTAAAGTATTGTGTGGTACTCGGTTTTCTCTGGCGCATATAGGGATTGAATGTGGCGCTCTTCGGATCTTTTCCAATTAATCGATAATAGAGCTCTCGAACTTCACGTGCATCTGTATGTTTTAATCGGATGATGGAGAGAGTTTCGGGTAACGTTACTTGGTCGATCTCTCTGAGAATGCCCATGACAGATTTAATATTTGCTGCCTTATCGGTTATGATAGCTGCACGTAGTGCTGGCACTTCGATAATAGGACCAGAAGAACCGCTTTTAAGTTGTTCAATTATCTGAACAACCGTAGAAAGATCAGCATTCTCTGCAAAGTACACGTATCGAATTTTTGCATCGGTGTTTGGAAGTAACTCAGGATCGATACCGATAAAGGTAGGCATAGGTTCACGGTTAGCAGATGGTTTATCTCGTGAGGCACTTACCGTGACTCGATATGTTCGAGGCTGTGTTGCAGGAATAATTGAGAACCCTGCCATTTCAAGGAAGGTAAGTCCAATATCCCATGCCTCCTTCAGCGAAAGGGGGACAATAGACTTAAAAGTTATTTTAGTACCCGCTAACGGTTGGAGCCCCTCTGCACGATTAGGCTCGACATAATCATCTAGAATGAACGTAATATTAAGAACATCAGAAAGGAATTTAAGCAGCTCAGAAATTTCTTCATTATCAAAATTCATTTCAACACGTTCATCAGGATCAGCTCCTTTCCAAGGCTCCAGGTACTGTCCTAAATAAATGGCTCCCGATGAGGTAAGTTTTTTAAGTGCTTGCTCATTCTCCTGTTTTTGCTCTTGCTCAGTAAGCGAAGGAAGCTCTCCTGGTAAGGTAACATCGGCCATAGTGACCGTTGGCACCAGCTCATGTTCACGCTTAGAGGGAGCTACTTTGCCTAATTTGCTACCTTTTTTAGATTTGCCAGGAGGTACCGGTTTGTGTTGCACTTGGGGAATATCAATGATATCGAGTATATCCTGTACTGGTTGTGGTTTGGTTTCTTTAGGCTGATCTTTTTGGTCGCCAAGCGCAGGTATCGAACCAAAAGGAATATTCGTAATTTCAACATTTCCACCCGCAACAGATTCTTTTTGAGGCTTAGCGGGTTCCCCCCCCCTTTGGCTTTTCAGGAGAAGTTTCTTGCGCGGCGGGAGCAGCAGATGCAGAAGATAGCATGTCACTGAGCTTACCTAGGTTATCTTGGCTGCTTGGACTTTCGACGGCTGTCTCAGCGTCTAAGTGAGCTAATCCACCAACAAGAAGAACGAGCATGAAGGTTAAGCGGCTGAGCGTATACTTCATGAGTTGCCTCCTGCTGACAAGGAAGGTGAAGGCATATTTTCAGGTCTTCCCCCATACCGTTTCATTGCATCAAGATCACGCTTTTTAATATCTTTTATATCGTTGCGAGCGGGCATAGTTGGAGCTTGTGGTAGTACGGGAGCTACTTGAGCAACCGAAGGCCCCCCATTTTTTGGTATGTCTTTCTGAGCTACCTGTTTCTTAGCTGCGACTGGTTGCGAAGTGCTCGGAGCTCTGCGTTGCGTAACGTCATCTTCTGTATCGAGCCTTGCTGTTGGATCTGCAATATTAAAAAGTGTATACGTGTTTACATTGAGGGTATTATGGCGCATATATTGAACAGGTATCTGGGCACCGAGTTCAAGTGATGCTATCTCATTAAAGAGAGCCATGCGCTCAGCTGATGAAACGGGAGCTGTTGAAAGGATCTTGGTAATAATATCTCCAGGCTCAAAGCCACCTGCAAAGCCGATCGAGGTTTTCTTCATCTTGCCTATTCGTACCCCAGCAGGCTTCCCAGCACGGGATACGGTAGTGAGGTCGAGCATTTCAATAAGGTCTGCTAGGGAATTAACGCGAGACTTAAACTCTGTAGGATTTATCAGGAAACTATGCTCACTTTGTTGTTGTAGTACTTCTGACCAACTTGTATCTTGCAGGATGGCAGTATCTTCTTTGGCCTCATTTGAGTAAACATATATCGTTTCTTGCTGTCCGTTTGATCGCACTACAAGAACTTTTTTCGGTAAGATTCGTAAGATGTAGGCATCGAGTACTTTGTCACCCACTTTGAACGACTCAGTCTTTCCTGTATTGGTGTTAACAAAAGATACCTGAGATTTCATTTCGTTGTTTGATCCGATAATACCGGAAATTTTGAGGGGCAATGGCTTCAAAAACTGAACAGCCTGTTTAGGTTTGCTCCTTACCGGAATGCGTGCTGGTGGGGTAGGAATAGCAGGAAGTGTTTCTAAGGATTTGATCGGTACAATAGCGGGACGATAGGTGCCAAAAAGATCGTGTTCTTCGTAAATAACACTGACATCTCTTGGTGCTGCTTCTTCTTTCTTGCCAACTTCAGGTATCGCGGTAACTTTGATACTAGCGGCCTTTGGAGCTACAAAAAGTGATTTCATGGAATAGAGGATGAATGCAAAAAGTGCCACAAGGATTATCGCGAATAAACTTGTGATAATCCACAGAGGGCTTTTCATACAATGGTGTCCTTGCTAACCTGCTTATCCGAATTCGATCATTCTTTCTAGCATAGTTTACTGTAAGTTATATTTTTGTAAACTTTACCCACAGGTTTTGTAAGCGTTTTCAGATTTTCTTTAAAAGCATCAAGAGATACTTTTATGGACCTTGGCGTAAAAAATTATGGTGTCGGAACGGTAAGCAAGATTTTCTTAATAAGAATATCAGGTGTGATATTTTCAGCCTCGGCATCTACCGTAAGTACTATCCGATGTCTTAAAATGGGCAGTGCAACTGCTTTAACATCATCAGGGGTTACAAACGTTCTCTTTTTTAGGAACGCGTGCGCGCGACTTGCTTTATGTAGAGCCAGGGTTGCTCGGGGGGATACCCCATACAGTATATATTTTCTCAGCTCTTCTAGACCATAATTTTGTGGAGCTCTTGTAGCAAAGGCAAGAGACACAATGTAGTCAAGAATTTTTTCATCGCAATAGATTTGGTCAACCGTTTTTTGAGCGGCGAGGAGTGTTTCTTTATCAAGCACCGGTTTGATTTCATCAACATCACGGTCTCTTCTTAGTATCTCTTTTTCATCTTGAGGACTTGGATAGTGTATAAGTAGCTTGAACATAAACCTATCTACCTGTGCTTCTGGCAATCGGTAGGTTCCTTCTTGCTCAAGTGGGTTCTGTGTAGCAAACACTAAAAAGGGACGGTCAAGCATAAACGTCGTTGAGCCAATGGTGACCTGGTGTTCTTGCATCGCTTCAAGAAGCGCAGCTTGTACTTTTGCAGGGGCTCTATTTATTTCATCGGCAAGAATTAAGTTAGCAAAAATAGGTCCCTGTTTGATTTCAAAATCTGCAATCTTTTGATTGTAGATTGGTGTTCCAATAAGATCAGAAGGAAGTAAGTCAGGGGTAAATTGAATACGCTTAAAAGAAAGTCCCATGGCTTTAGTAAGTGCTTTAATCATCGTTGTTTTTGCGACTCCTGGTACCCCTTCGAGCAAGATGTGTCCATCACACAAGATACCAAGAAGCATGTAATGAATGGTGTCATGTTGTCCGATGATAACTTTTCCAACTTCATCGGTAAGTTTCTGAAACGCAGCACTTTGCTCAGTAATGGTAGTATCTGTCATAGTTTGTCTCTCATGATAGCCTGGGTATATAGTCTATGGTGGCAGTATACCATAGATTCTAAAGCTGTTCTACCTATGAATAATTACAAGAGGTGGGAATGTGAGCGATTGTTTTGAAAGTAAACTTTTTTGTTTTGCTAACCTTGGATAGAGACTAAACATATTAAAGTGTCTCCGGCCGTAGTTGGCTTGAGTAGTTAGGGTATTCTTATCGCACCTTACCTATCTTAACTATTTCGTCACATTTAGATGTCACAATCCCGCAAGTAATTTACCTTGCGGGATTGTGAGATTAAGAATCATTTTGAGAAATCATATAATAGAATACTATGTTCTAAAGCCTTTAAAAAACCAAAAGCTTCCGATACTCAGAAAGTTTTGCGTATAGTGAAGGACTATTTTGTAACGGCAGCCTGCCACTGGGCCTGCAAGCCTTTAATAAGTAATTGTGTACGTTCTGCAATAAGTGCAAAGTGTTCATAATCAGCCTTATAGGTTGTGCACTCCTCAATGCTACCTGGCTTCAACACAAATCTTGCGCCAGTAATAATTTCCTTTGCTGCCTCCACAATAGCCCTAAACGCTTCTAAAGGAGATGCTTGCGAGAAATAATGCATGCTTTCCTGAAACGCAATAATAGTATGGGCGAGATCAGGAATTTTCCGTTGAATGCTACTAGCTGCTAATCTTATTTGTTCCAGTTTGTGCATAATCACTGGAACTTCAGATTGCATCATTAACCTGTATTTATCGAGGCTCTCTTCGCAGACATTCTGCTCATCACGTAGTGATTTAATGGTGGTGGCTATAGCATTCCCTGCATATCTGGAAAGGGTATTTACTGAAGAGTTTGCGGAGGCCTCATAAATCCTAGGCAACAATGCTTGTGCTTGGGGTGTCTGGGCATTGAAAGAAAACTGATGAGCCATTATGAAATAAAGGTTGTCACCATGCTCGGCCTCCGCGGAATTAACGATAGTATCGTAATCCTTCTTACGGTTTTCAGCTCGCCCCAACGGTGCACGATGCAACATTACTTCTGTATGGTAGAGTACATTATTCAAAACATCTAGACGAGTTTTTTTAGCTATATACTCCGCAAATATTGCTCTCAGTTTACTCTCGCATGCATTGCAAAGATCGAACATTTTTGCGAGGCCATTGAGTTGCTGAATCCATTCATCGCAGGATCCTAAACGAGTAGGTATACTTTTTGGATGCCCTATAAAATATGCTGCAGGGTTTGTTGCAAAACTTTGTTGTGCTTGTAGAAGTATTTTTTCAAAGGGCTCTAATGAAAGCTCTGCGAGTGCGCGCTCCACAGCGTCAGGAGAATTTTTTGTGAGCGCTAACCGATTCTTATTTGCTTCTAAGCTCATACCAAGGTTGCTTAATTGACCCATGAACTGAGTAATGAGCTGATGAAAATCCACATGAGAAAGCATGAGTGCTGTAAGATAGCGGTCTTCTGGAGATCCCTCAGATGTCTCGATGGATTCTCGGATGCTTCGACTTATGTTTGCAAAGCTAGTGATTTGATCTAGATAATCCAACAGAACTGGCATAGTGTCGCGAAAGGTTTTCTCGGCCTGCAGAGGCATATAGCCCCATATGCCCGTATCATAGAAGCTAACTGGAAGTCCTTGCACCGTTGCGTAACACATATTTGGCTGATCTTCCACCAAAGTACTTTGGCATGCTTCTCCTTGACCATAGTGTAAGCATATGAGAAAGCTGATCGCTAAAATTTGTTTTTTCATGAGGGGTTCCTATTACATATAGTTATTTTATTTCACTATGACCTTCATTGGCCACCTCCAAGATTATAATAACTTTTGTTAATAGCAATATTTAGAATAAGATTTGTTAGTCACAAACGAGTGGCAAGGGATTAGAAGTCTAAAGTTAGTATTTGAGAATCTAAATCAAGTTTAAAGCGGTGAAGCTATAACGTATGCTTTTGTGTAAGTTTGCTTTCCGTCACGCTTTACCTTAAAACAGACTGAAAACATATTTGTTGCTTGCTCTTCAAACTCTTCTTTCGTGTACAACAAAAGATCTTTGGCGATTCCTAAATTAAAAAGTGCCAGGTATCCTTCAAAAAGTAGTCGATTCCGATCCTTAACAAGTTCGTTAACAATGACTAATATATCGAGATCACTATCCTCGGTAGGGGCTCCCCATGCATATGAGCCAAAGAGATAAATCTCGAGGGGATTATATGTCTCAATGAGCTTAGTTTTTGCAACTTCGATTAAGCGCTCTGTTGTATTTGTCATCATTGCACCCAATTTCCTCAGGCTAGTACTTATCGCGCTATGAAGGAATGTTTTAAGTCTCCTACATACCGGTGCTTATCGGCAAGAGTATATCATGGTGAGCTTAATGCTTACAACCTTAGTTCGGATGCTACGATTTAATTAAAGCTCTTTTTTTCCCAGCTTGTTCGGGAAGGAACTGTGAGAGCATCAGAAAATACTCATGCTAACTCGAAGCAAAGTTTTGAAAAAGAAATGTATTCATGGTATATTAGCTGCCATGGGACCTATACTTGTTTATCTTAATGGAAGGATGCCATGATTAATAAAGAAATGATTGAAGTTGTAAAGAATAGACTCATAGCAACGTATAATCCTCGTGAGATCTATCTTTTTGGATCGTATGCATGGGGTATGCCAGATGATGAAAGTGATCTCGATCTTCTCGTTGTAGTCGATACACTTACTGACACACATTACAAAATGCTCGTGGATGGTCATATGGCACTTTCGCGGTTAAATATTGCAAAAGACTTGCTCCTATATAGCAAAGAAGAATTTGAGGAATTTTCAAGCGATAAATTGAACTTCTGTTATAAGATCAAGCAAAAAGGGATTAAGATTTATGCAAAAGCTTAACCTTTGGTTAGCCTATGCACAAAATGACTTGAAGGCAGCTCAAGTGCCCTTGGTCTCGGGTGATGTAAGTATTGCCTCAGTGTTATATTGTGCACAACAATCTGCTGAAAAGGCTTTAAAAGCTTACTTGTTTGCGCAAAATGTTCCAATACCAAGGACACATGATCTTATTAAATTGGTAGATGCTTGCTCACTGTTTGATTCAGAGTTTGAAACTATTAGGATACGTGCCGGTGCACTTAATCCATTATCAACAACAACTAGATATCCCGAGCATTTCTTATCAATGCTTCACACAATCGTCGCAGATCAGGCGATAGGCTATGCCCGCCAGATCCTTGAATTTAGCGAAATGAAAATAGCCTCTAGTGCTCCTTCATATAAAATGCCTAAAAAGCAGATCCTTAAGCAAATTTAATAGCAAGCTCTAGGTCACGTGGATCTTAGTTCTGCTGAATTGGCCCCGTAGTGAGCCCTCTGATAAATTGATAGATATAGGGATTATCTGATTCCCAAATAGTGGATGCTTCACCGAAATACTTAATATTCCCTTCATAGAGAAGAGCAACATAATCAACATACTTAAATACTTCAAGATCATGGCTAATGATAACAGAAGTTACCTTAAGCCTTTTTTGCATATCTCTCATAAGTTCATGTACCACGCGTGAAGTGATAGGATCAAGTCCTGTGGTTGGTTCGTCATAGAGAATGATCGACGGGTGGCTAATGAGTGTGCGAGCGATACCGACCCGTTTACGCATTCCTCCAGAAAGATCCGAAGGATAGCGGTCCATGATATCGCTGTGTAATTCAACAAGGGCGAGTTTTTCTATGACAAGAGGGCGTACCTCTTCTTCTTTGAGACCATGCTCAAGCAGGGAAAGGCCGACATTTTCAAAGACGGTAAGTGAATCAAGAAGAGCAGCAAATTGAAATACATAGCCACAGGTCTTATAAAAGGTTTCTCGCTCTCGTTCACTCAGTCGAGTTACCTCCTTGTTGTCGATACTGATAGAGCCTGAAGTGGGATATAAAAGTCCGATAATCGATTTGAGAAGAACCGATTTTCCTTCACCAGATCTTCCTATGATGACGGTCATTTTACCATCAGGCAGCTCAAGATTCAAATTATCAAGAACCTTACGCCCATTGAACTCTTTGGTGAGATGTTTGATAGTAATCATAGGCCAGCTTTCCAGAGATAGACGCTGAGGAAATAGTTTGCAATTAAGATGGCAATGCAGCCAACAACCACAGCTTGTGTGGTCGAAAGGCCGACTCCACGGGCTCCACCAGTTGTTTGAAATCCTTTATAACAGCCAACAAACGCAATAATATATCCAAAAGCGCATGATTTTATGAGCCCCCCTACGATATCTCCAAGGGTCAAAAAGTTTCTAATATTCACCAGATAGATTTCTGGACTGCTGGTGAGCGTAATAAGTGCAAAGAGATAGCCGCCAAGGATACCAAAAAACATACCAAAGAGGGTAAGGAACGGCATGATAAGAGTTCCTGCCAGTATGCGAGGAACAATTAAATAATGAAAGGGGCTTATGCAAAGGGTTCGTAGAGCGTCAACCTGTTCAGTGATTTGCATGGTTCCCAGCTCTGCAGCTATTGCCGATCCCGATCTTCCGCAAACCATGATTGCGGTGAGTACTGGTCCAAGCTCTCTGGTCATACCCCAGGCTACAATGACGCCGAGCATCTCTTGGCCGCCAATACGGCTCAGTCCTGCATAGGATTGGAGCGCTAACGCAAATCCAGATGAGAGGGTGCTCAGTACTATAACCGATGATGAGTCTACCCCAATGCGCTTCATTTGAAGGGCAAGCTCTTTTACACGCAGGCCCTTGGTAAATACAGATTTTACCGTTCTCATAAAGAAGAACGACCAAGCACCTATTTCTGTAAAGAAATGGATAAACGTAGATCCGATACTATCGATGATATACACGAGCTTTAGAGGTTTGAGCTACACTTATGCCTGTGCCGGTTCTGCAGATTGTGTCTCCGCAGGGACTTCAGCTGTTGCAGGTGCCGCAGGTATAGATTCTGCCATAGGTGAAGGAGGTGTTTGGGCCTGCTGGCGTGCAATACTTCCTATAACTTTTGAAGAAGTAGGACGCTTTATAACAGCCAGTAGGAGAGAGCCGCCAATAAAGAGAGCTCCTAAAGCCCAGGTAACTTTTTGAAAAAGGTCCTGGCCTCCAGAGCCGCCAAAGAGTAATTGAGTGCCGCCACCCATGCTGCCAAAACCAAGGCTACTTTTACCTTTTTGCATAAGGATGAGAAGAATCATGAAAGCACACAACAGAACAAAGGCAAAGATGAGTAGGTTATACAAAAACATGGTCAGCTCCTTATCAAATTTTTTTCAAGAATCATATGCTGAGTCCTAGTCTAGCATGAAAGAATTATTTTTTTAAGTTCTTCGCTCTTGAGGCTAGATGTTCCGAGTAAAAAGCCGTCTACAAAGGGGCTAAAGAGCTTTGCTTGAGCTTCCTGTACGCTGCCCCCATAGAGAATAAGATGCTTGTGATCACCAAGGAGCTCTCGTATGAGCTCAAGGATGATACGTAGATCCTCTTGTGAAGGAACTTTGCCTGATCCTATCGACCATACCGGCTCGTAGGCGATGATGCACAAATCATCGGAGGTAAATGCCGGGAGTACCGATTCTAGTTGTTCTTGTAAGATAGATCTGCGAATGGGTATCTGGTCAGCTGCTTCACCTATACAGAGCACGGGATGTATATGATGCTTAAGAAGCAGAGTAGCCTTCTTTCTCACTAACTCGTTTGTTTCTCCATGATACCGACGCCGCTCGCTATGGCCTATCAGTGTGTAACGTACCTCCAAGTCTTTTAAAGAAAGGACTGATACATCACCCGTGTAAGCCCCTTTTTCTTCGGCTCCACAATCCTGTGCACCCCATACAAGATGCTCAAACAGTGAGGTGGCATAGGGAAGTTCTGTAAAGGATGGACAGATAACAAGCTCATGCTCGGTAAACGAAAGAGTTTCGTGTACTGATGGAAGCTCTTTCTCAAGCCAGGTACAGGCTTCCTCATGGCTTAATTGCATTTTCCAGTTAGCAATCAGAAGCTTCTTCATTACTGTATCACGATCGTATCTTTTTTAAGCGATATTGATAGCTTTTTCTGATCGGGGTGTGCAAGCAGGTAGTGAGAAAGGGGGACACTCAGATACTGTTGCAGGGCCCGTTTTAAAGGGCGAGCGCCAAACTCTTGCTCGTAGCCAAGTGAGGCAATCTTTTCATAGACCTCCTCGTCAATGGCAAGCTCAATATATTTTTCAGCAAGGCGCTTTTTAAGCTGTTCAATTTGTATGCGAGCAATCTGCACGACATCCTCATGAGTAAGCATGGTAAAGTACACAATTGCATCAATTCTATTAAGAAACTCTGGCCTAAAGTGCTGATGGAGAAGCTTATCAATCGAACGCTTTACCGACTCATCAAGTTTTTGGGCTTCAAGGATCAGTGAAGAGCCGATATTGGAGGTCATTATGATAATAGAGTTTTTAAAAGATACGGTACGCCCTTGCCCATCAGTAAGATGTCCTTCATCAAGAATTTGTAGAAAGAGATTAAAGACATCTGGATGAGCTTTTTCAATCTCATCGATGAGGAGTACACAATAGGGATTTCGTCGTACTGCTTCAGTAAGCTGGCCACCTTCCTCGTAGCCCACATAGCCTGGAGGGGCTCCGATGAGTCGAGCTACTGCATGCTTTTCCATGTACTCAGACATATCGATACGGATGAGCTTTTTAGGATCATCAAAAAGAAAGTCGGCCAGAGTTTTTGCAACTTCAGTTTTACCCACGCCGGTAGGTCCTA
The DNA here is from genome assembly GCA_013288045.1 of Candidatus Babelota bacterium. Taxonomy (GTDB): domain Bacteria; phylum Babelota; class Babeliae; order Babelales; family Babelaceae; genus PRDV01. Next base: position 99,950 of record JABDCP010000001.1, on the reverse strand, counting down.
GGAATAAAAAGGATCCTATAGGTTTATTAGGATCGGTAAGCCCTGTGCGATGCATTTGAATAGCATTGCTAATAACTTCAAGTGCTTCTTTTTGTCCGACAACTCGTTTTTTCAAAATGTCGGTCATATGAAGAAGCTTTTCAGATTCAGAGGTCTGGAGCTTTTCAACGGGAATTCCTGTCCAGCGCGCAAGAACTGCAGCGATATCCTGCTCATCAACTTCTTCTTTAATAAGGTGCTTATTAATACTTTGGAGCTTCTCTTGCTCTTTCTGTAATTGTTGCTCAAGTTTTACTAACGTCCCATACTTGATTTCGGATGCCTTAGCAAAATCACCTTGACGCTCAGCATTGATAAACTTGTGTTGTGCTTCATCGATCTGCTCTTTTAATTTACCGATAGATTCAAGAGGCGCTTTTTCTGCTTTCCATTGGTTTAAGAGCGTTTGGAAATCTTCCTTAAGAGTAGCGAGCTCTTTTTCAAGCTCAGCAAGTCTCTTTTGACTTACTCCATCACCTTTTTCTTTGCTGAGTGCAACTTTTTCAATCTCAAGTTGACGGATCTTCCGTTCAAGCTGATCAAGCTCAACTGGCTGTGAATCGATCGCCATCTTGATCATAGCAGCTGCTTCATCGACAAGGTCGATAGCCTTATCCGGCAGGAACCGTTCGGGAATATTTTTTGCTGAGAGGAGTACAGCGTTAACGAGAGCCTGGTCCTTTATTCTGATGCCATGATGCAGCTCATACTTCTCCTTAAGGCCGCGAAGTATTGAAATAGCATCCTCAATTGAGGGCTCTTCTACAAGAACTTTTTGAAAGCGCCGCTCTAATGCGGCATCTTTTTCGATATACTTTTTGTATTCTTTAATCGTGGTTGCCCCAATACAATGAAGGTCACCTCGAGCAAGTGCTGGTTTGAGTAGATTAGAGGCATCCATACCGCCCCCAGTTGCACCGGCACCGACGAGCATATGGAGCTCATCGATAAAGAGGATAATCTTATCTGAGCTTTCTTGAATCTCTTTAAGGGTACCCTTAAGCCGTTCCTCAAATTCCCCTTGGTATTTAGCGCCTGCGATAAGAAGTCCTAGATCAAGTGCATAGATGACATTATTTTTTAAGCTTTCGGGAACGTCGTTATTAATAATACGTTGAGCAATCCCTTCTACGATAGCAGTTTTACCTACTCCCGGTTCACCAATGAGTACTGGATTGTTTTTTGTTCTTCGAGAAAGGATTTGTATTACGCGCCTTATCTCGTCATGGCGGCCGATAACAGGATCTAATTTTCCTTGACGTGCTTGTTGCGTAACATTGAGGCAATATTTTTCAAGCATTTGGTATTGCTTTTCAGCATTCTTGTCGGTCACTTTTTTCCCTTTCCGAATACTAGACATATGCTGCAAGAGTGTCTGTCGTGTTATCCCGGTCTGTTTAAAAAACGAGCGAAGAGACACAGGAAGATAGCTCGTTTCCCACCATTGTACCATAAGATGCTCAAGAGTGACATAAGCATCACCAAGCGCTTGTGCTTCTTTTTCACACGCTTGTAAGAACATATCAAGAGAGTGATCTCCGGTGAGCTGTGCACCTTCAATGCGCGGAAGCTTTTCTAGCTCTTGCTCAATGAGTAACTTTAATTTTTGCACATCTACGGCAAGCACGGTAAAAAAGGACAAACAAAACTCTTGGGTTACTGAAGCGGCTAAGAGATGCAAAGGCACAAGTGCCGGATTCTTACGCTCTTGTGCAAGAAGGATAGCATTGTTTATCAGTTCTTGAACTGAGGTTGAAAATCGCTCTGTATCCATGGTTATCCTTGAACTACTTCAAATCATTAGTATAGGGAAACCCTACTTAACGACCTCGCCATCTTTAACGAGCTGGGCATTTTTACGTCCAACGTAGAGAGCCGCAAGTATCCAAATAAAACTAAACCCAAGACTATAATAGGTGCCAAATATTAAGAGATCGGTTAAGTTATGCTTATAGGCGTCAGTAATTTGTGCACCACCCATTTTTGCCATTCGTGCGCCAAAGACATCCGTAAAACCTTTTGTTTTGAATTTTACATCTTTGCTTGTCGGAATGTACATCATCTCTTTGACCGGGTTATTGACTGCATAACCAAGGCCTTTGGCAATCATCATAACTACGAACGTTGCTAATAAAAGTAAGCCAGCTGTTGGGGCGCCATACGTAAAATAGAGAAAGAGTGATACGAAAGCGATGATTAAGCAGACAGGGAAGAATAAGAGACCAAAGCGTAAGCCATAATTCTTTATAAGATAGCTCGTCCCCAGAAGAGCCATCAAGAAGGCTAGAGTATTCGTGGCTACCCCATAGAATCCCTGAAATTGGGCAAAGCCAAGCTCAGTAGAAAAACGGGGAAATACATCCGCCTGTGATTTCATCTGATATTCAATGATCTGATTAATAACTTCATAGAGCGTAGAGACGATAAAAATACCAATCAGATACGGACGAGTGAGTAGTAACCGTATACCTTCAGTAAATCCTGAAATGCCTTCACTTTTAGTTGCAATTTGTGCGGCATGAATATCACCTATTTGCTGGGATGCAGGGATTGTCTTCATGAAGTACCAGATAAGTATCATAATACTTGCTGTGACACAGGTAACCAATCCAAAGAGTTGCCAGAGACCAAAGGATGCGGAAAATATCATGAGTGATGATCCGACAATAGCCCCTATTTGTGCCCCAGCGATTATAAAAGGATACCCTCTTTTTGCTGATTCTGAATCGCAGATACTGTTGGTAAAAGACCAAAAGAGTGCTGCAATAAGTGACCCAAAGCTTTCAATTGCAAAGTAGGATGTCCAGCCTACGTAGGCCAGAACTTGTTTTCCAAGAAACATATCACCATAGATACTTCGCAAGGCTAGAAGCACTGTAATGGTACCAAAAAGCAGAGAATAAATTGTACAAATAATATAAAACAGCTGATGTTTCTTAAATATATCAACTAGTTTGGAATAGATCATGACGACGGCAAAGACTACAAACGGAGACCAGAACTTTGCTGTTGGTTGAAACAATCTCCCTTGGCAGGGGAGCCAGCCGAGGTCAGCAGGAAAGCATACTTTGAAAAAGAGCGTATCTTTTAATAAGCGCAGTAACCAGTATGCGCCAATGGTCATAAAAAAGGTAAGCGCAAGCAGAGAGAATTTCTTTGTTTCTTCAGGTTTCAAGTCAGGATAAAAATACTTAATAAGTCCGGCTTTCATTGAGGCACCTCGTCAAAATATAAGAGATGTAGCTAACGAATTGTTAGTATAGACCCCATGTAATAATTATGCAATGAACTCAAAGCTGATGGAGTACGTATATTTTGATAGGAGGTGATATTTCTTGGACAAAAGTATTCGAAATATTGAATCGGTTTTTTGCAGGGATTTGCATAAAGCGCGGAGCGATTATTTTCGGCATGAAATGCTTTAAGAAATTTCTTGGGAAGATAATCAAAAAAGTATCTGTATATTCCTACAAATATTGCATTCATAGTTTTGGCTAGGCTATGCTGAAAGTCATCTGGGTAGGATGCGCGGAATACAAACCTTTAAAGGAGAACACCTATGAAACTCACATCAAAAATTCTTGGGTTACTGATAACTCTTACTGTGCTTATGCCTGCATTAGCAAAATCGAACAAACACTGTGACAAGAATTGTAAAGAAGAAGTCGTAAAGTATGTCCAGGGAGGAGTCAGTGCACCAGGTAATGGTACCAGAAAACATCCTTTTTCCTCACTTCTAGAGGCACAAAATGACCGCTGTTGGGATGTTCTTATAGTCCTTCCCTCAACTGTAGCGCTCGATTATGGTATTACCCTTAAACCAGGGCAGAAACTCATTGGTGAGTGTAATCCTACGAGGGGCCTATTGCCAACCCAGCCTACCATTACAAACACTCATAGTGCCTCTAATGGTGGCAATGGAGCTGTGGTTTTGGGTGATTCGACCATAAAAAACATCTATTTTAAAAATACGTATGCTTCAGCAATCAATTATGATTCAGCGAATGATCTTGTGGTACAAGATGTCCTCATCACCGGTTTTGACCATGGAACTGACAGCATATCAGGAATACAGGGGACTTGTACCAAGTCAGGAAAAACTTTTATTGAGCGCACTATTATTCGCAATGACAATGGCGGATATGCAGGAGTCAATGACACTACCGCCAATTTGGTTGGAATACATCGTGAATTAACCATCTGCAAGTGCGATTTTTCTGAACTTTCTGATATTGGTATAAATACTGGGCCTGTAGGTGATAGCACGAACTCATCGTTCGTTGTTATTAAAGATTGTTATTTTCATGATTTTATTAATTTGGCTGAAATTGGAATTAGCTGCGGTGGTACTGGTGGAGCAACCCAGATAGTTCTCGTAGAAAATTCAAGGTTTTATAACATTGGTGGTGAAACTTCCCACATTGTGGGCCAACCCAGCTCTACTTCCTCTTTAAAACTCAAAATTGATTCATGCTTATTTGAAGAAACCAGCCTAAACGGTGCTGTAGCGGTAGAGGTAGGGAAGAGAACTAGAGATGCATCAAGTGAAATAATTTTAGAAAATTCTGTAAGTACGAGTTTGTCGCACTTTTTCTTGTCGGTTCTAGCTTTGAATGTCACTGTAAAAAACAAACTCTGTGGTAACACGGTTACCGGAGGAATTTTCTATCAAACGGGGACTTCCCAAGGGTCTACAAATATGGAAGAAATGACCGATATTATAGGGAACGTCTTTATTGGGTCAACCGGTATCTCCGTTAATCCAGGAGCGCCTTATACGCTATTGACCATAAACCTGGAAGACAATTGTTTCAGTGGCGGCAATGCTGCTGGCAACGTCGGTATTTCCTCACTAGAAACCACTGGCAACACAAATGCTGGTAATGCTACTATTACTGCCCATTGCAACTCAATTATAGACTTTGCTACCGATATTCAGAATGAAACACATACGACCATCAATGCGACCGAAAACTGGTGGGGAGGCCTACCTTGTGCATCCGGTAGTGGTTGTGTCGGTTCACAAATCTGTCAGAAGGGAGTATGTGTAGGACCAGCGCATGTCATTAACACTGGTGGTGGTACGGTATATGTAATGCCTTCCCTTACAGCTTCTATTAAATGTCCACCATGTTGTGCAAGATAGCAATTGGCCAAAGAGGCATACTATAAAGCTCTCAGAAGAAGAGATGAGACAGAAAGAAGAGAAGGAGCTGGTAGCATACATAGCAGCTGCGTATGTAGTCTTGTTCTTATACTCACATTGATTCAACCAGGGGTGAGATTAAAGCTTGGTGAAATTCTTCGAACGCAATACCCTGTGGTAGGATATCGCAAAGTGATGGGCATAGTCTCTCAGGCTCATCAAGAGTCGCCCAAGAGGAGTCTTGATATCAAGAGGAATTCCCTCAGGATGTAAGGGTGTATGCAGAAGCTCTTCTTTTTTAGCAAGGCTTATGCAATACAGATCAGGAAAAAGCTGCTGTACTGATGAAAGCTGACCCTTGCCACCATCAATCAGTGCAATATGGGGCATGTCTTCAGGGTTTCTATAGCGACGGGAAACTATTTCTTGCAATGCTGCATAATCATTCTGTTCCGTGAGTGTCTTAATTCTGAAGCGTCTGAACCTGTTTTTATCGGGGATACCTTCCTTGAATCTGATGCATGACCCCACTAGATAACTACTTTGGAAATGTGATATGTCAAAACAGTCTATGGTTTCTGGCCGTTCTTTGAGTCCAAGAAGCTTTTGCAGTTCAAAGAGGGCCTCAATCGGTTGCTGAATTTTTGCCGATATCGGGGTAGACATGACCGTAATGTCTTTTTCGTATTTGCGCTCAGTAAAACCGGTTTTAAGGGCTTCAAAGAGTGATGCAAGATCAGTGAGATAGATGCTTAATCGCTTAGACTTTTCAAACTCAAGCCGCTCATTATGTTCTTGTATTTGTTGAATAAGGAGTGTTTGGCAGGCTTCGTATTTGCCTTCAAGTAATCGTTGTGCAACCATAAGTCTTATCAGATAATCTTCTTTGCTAAAGGATGCTCGGCAATTGCCGGCACAAAGCCCCATATGGTAATCAAGGCAACCTTGCTCTATCTTGGTAGCACAGAGGCGAAGCTTCAAGGAACGCATAAGATACTCATAGGAGGAACGAGCGCGCTTTTTGTAAAGAAATGGTCCGAAAAAGGTCCCCTTACCCCTTTTTTGCCGAACTAATTCGAGCTGGGGGAGCTCTCCTGTTGTAATTACGAGGTATACAAAGGGGTTCGCATGCTTTAAAAGTACATTGTACTTAGGTTTATAGGTCCTAATAAGCTGGGCTTCTAGAAGTAGCGCTTCAACCTCATTTTTCGTAAGGATATATTCGATTGTTGCGTGCTCTTTGATTAATTCTTGAACTTTCCAATCATCCTGTTTGCGGAAGTATGAGGAAACCCTATTTTTGAGCTGCTTGGCTTTTCCGACGTAGATGATCGTACTCGAATGGTCCTTGAATACGTATATTCCAGGCAACCGAGGTAAGGAGCGTACGTAATCAGGTGATGCCATAGTCATTATCGTAAGTGTTTTTTTATACAGTCTTTTTAATTCATGGTAAAAGTATAGCACACAAATGGCCATTTGAATATATACTTCTTTGTTTACGAGCTCTTTTGAATGAGCTATACTTGATACTGTTCTCTGACGTTACATTATAAGGAAACTAAGCATGTCATATATAAAAGCAGCGTTATTTCTGGGCATTCTTCTCGTAGGTGGGTATTTTGGATGGCGTTATTATGAAAGCCTTTCACGTAATGTGTCCCCATCTTTAGAGATTCTTGGTATAGAACCAGGAAGTGGCATTTCGAAAGATACAGAAATAACGATTAAAGGCTCTGATGGATCTAAAATAGAATCCTTACAGGTTTCTCTTGATGGCGAGCCCCTTATGAAGCCTGTTTCTTTGGGAAAAAGAGCCTTTACGGAGCCTCTGACCCTTGTAGTTAAAGAGCTTGGGGAAGGAGCTCATACACTGGTTGCTGAAATGGTCAGTTCAAATCAGGAACAACCGAAAACTATCCTCGAACTTTCTTTTCACGTTGATACCTTACCACTACAAGCGACTCTCACCAAAAATGAATTTGACGGACGTGTGTATCAGGGCCATACCCTTCATGTAGAGTTCCAAACGAATAAGGAGATACGAGAAGCTCAGATTAAGACGCTTTCAGCATCATATCCTTGTTATTTACAGTCTAACAGAGGTCTGATCTACGAATGCTTTGTACCGCTTGAATGTGAAGAACTTCCTCAAGAGTATCCCTACACCATAGAAATAACTGATTGGGCAGGCAATTCGATGCTTCTTGAAGGTAAGTTTACTATAGTTGCTTTCCCTTTTAAAAAGCAGACAATACGGGTAGATAAGCAAAAGATTCAGGAAGAAAATAGTCTCGGTCGTCCTGAAAAAGAGCTTGAAGATGCAATAGTTGAGCTCACCAAAAAGTCTCCTCAGCATAAGCTTTGGCATGGCCACTTTATTGTACCTTTAGAGCTTAAGGATACAACGCAAATCACCTCAGATTTTGGGGTGATCCGTGCAACGCAAGAACGTGGTTTGTGTCAGCATAAAGCTCTCGATTTGATAGCCACACCGAAAAGTGTCGTCTGGGCTCCCCAAGAGGGGATTGTCGTGATCAGGGACAGGTATGCCCATAGTGGCAATACGATAGCAATAGATCATGGCTATGGACTTATGTCACTCTTTTTCCATCTCGATGAATTTGCTGATATTAAGGTTGGAGATCGTATCAAAAAAGGTAAACCGGTAGGTACGGTTGGTAAAACCGGCTATGCAACAGGGTATCATCTACATTGGGAAATGCGCGTTAATACCGTACCTGTAGAACCTCTCGAGTGGACAAAGCCAACTTTCTAAGAAGCTAGAACAACTTCCTCGCCCGAACTGGTTACTATGAAGTACCAATTTTTGGGGTCGTATATTACGGCAGTTTCCGATACGTATCTTGCTCTTGGTGCTCTTCTTTTTTTTGGAAGCATTGTGGGTTCTTGGTATGTATGGGGCTTATGCCCTCTTCACCAAGAAATGAGTATTCAGAGGCAGCATACAATGCAGCTTCAAAAACGTATTGCACTACTGCAGAAAAGAATGCAGCACGCACATCTCATTAAGCAAAAACTATCAGACCTACATCAGTCTTTTACTCGGCAAAACTTGCCCTTCACGATAGCGGAGGCCTTAGGTTCCTGCATGAGAGCCATTCATAGGAACAATCTACAATTTATACAGTACAAAAATGAACCTCCTAGAGAGTATCGGTATGTTGTTGAACAAATGGTTGTCTGCGAACTTCTTGGGTCATATGAGGATCTCTATGCATTCCTATCTTCAGAAAGTGTCCGATGTGGTGAATGTACTATTACTCAACGGTCAGAAGGATTGCTTTTGAGCGGTACATTTGGTGTTTATGCTGGTGCATGTAAGGAATCTTCCCCTAAGGAGTCACGATGAAGGTTCTTGCTCTTGGTGTACTGTGGGCATTCTCGCTGGTGGCTGTCCACAGGAACCCTTTTTTATATGGCGATGACTTTCAGGTGATTGCCTGCGTAAGCATCGGCTGTCTTAATAATCAGGAGTATTTTGCACGCGTATACCTTGATGGCGTGTTCTTGCTCTTACGAGTTCATGAGAGATACCGAGAGTATGAAGTCGTCAGTATCAGCTCTCATGGTATTACGCTGACAGATAGCAATGGGATCCATCATATTGTGTTAGCTGATCAAAAAAGTGCTCTAAAAAAAAAGCCCTTCAACTTTGTAAAGCTGAAGGGTTAGGGGGGACACGAACAATACGAATATTGTTCGGGGACAATAATGTCATTTCTATTTACTAAGAAGCAAGACTAACAGTTAATTTCAAAAAGGTCAAATATTTCAGAAAGACTTTTGTGAAATACAAGATATTACTCCTGATGTCCTTCTATAAACTTTTTAATGAGAGGGTAGTTAGCAGGATTTTTTTCAAAATCAGAACTCTTAGCTATTTGGGCAATTTCTCCCTTTGTTTTCATAAGATAAATAGTGCAGCCAAGCTTGTTAAGCAACCCAATATCATGCGATGCAACGAGCACCACATAGCCATCTTTTGCAAGGTCTTGTATGGTCTGTGCGACATAGTTAGTAAGCATCGGATCTAAGGCAGAAGTTGGTTCGTCTAAACAGATAACTCGGGGCTTCATAGCGAGTGAGCGTGCGATAGCAAGTCGCTGCTTTTGTCCTCCAGAAAGATGGCTTGGATAGAGTAATGCTTTATCTGAAAGGCCATAACGGGTAAGAAGATCATGTGCGATGAGCTGAGCTTCTTGGGGAGTCTTACCTGCTGCTTTAATCAGCGAAAATGTAATATTAGTTTCTACGGTCATATGATCAAAGAGATTGAACTGCTGAAACACCATGCCTACATCATGCGGCTTGAGTGGTGCTCCATCAAGTAAAAGCGTACCTTCGTCAATCGTTTCAAGATTGTTAAGGACACGCAAAAGGGTAGACTTCCCAACTCCTGAGGGGCCTAATAGGAAGGCGATTTCTCCTGGTTTAACTGCAAGAGTAATCTCATTAAGTATTTTTTGGGAACCAAAGCACTTGGTGAGCTTTTTAATTTCTAGCATGTTTTTTACGATAAGAATGTTCGAGCTTTAAAAAGAGTAATGATACTACTGAGGTTATTAAAAGATAGAGAAGTCCCACCAGGGTGTATACTCCCAAGGCATTATAGGACTGGGAAACAAAGATTTCGCCGCGCTTATACAGCTCAAGAACTCCAATAGTAGATGCTAAACTTGAATCTTTAATGAGCGTAATAAATTCATTTCCTAAGGCAGGTAGAACTATTCTCAATGCTTGAGGAAGAACGATATAGCGTGTGATATCATAGCGTGATAAGCCAAGCGTTGTTGCAGCTTCGATCTGTCCTTGTGAAACTGAAGTGATTCCTGAACGAACAATTTGGCTGATATAGGCACTGCTATTTAAGCCAATAGCTATAATGGCGGTTGGTAAAGGCGCTATATGGATGCCTAGGTTTGGTAACATAAGAAAAAAGAACATAATCTGGAGCAGCATAGGTGTACCGCGGATGATAGTTACATACATCGTAACCAAGAAACGCAGAAGCTTTGAAGAGCCTGTTTGAGCTATACCAAGAAGTGTACCTCCAAAAAATCCAAGTAGTGAGCCACAGAAGGCTATTTGCAGGGTAACTAAGACTCCCCTAAGAAGCTGTGGTGCTGCTGAGGTAATAAGAGCGAGATCGATCATAGTACGTTCCACTTCTTCTTGAGAGCTGCAAGGGTACCATCAGCTTCCATATCATCAAGTGCTTTCTGTACTTTTTGAACAAACTCTTCAGGAAGATGCTTAGATATCGCAAGGGCATTTTCTTCATCCGTCTGAGGGATCACATGTACCTTAAAGCGAGTGTCACCTTCTTTTATGTAAGGCTGTAAAGTAAATGCTGCCGTTACAAAAGCATCAGCTTTGTCGTACTCAAGAGCTGTTAAGGCATCGGTAACGCGGGGTAAGCGCAGGAGCTCCATAATGGCCATTGAGGACATGAGTGAGGTCATGTAGGTTTCTGCTGTATATCCGGTGTTTACAATGACCTCTTTCAATTTAAGATCTTCAAGCCCTTGGATATCTGATGAAGATTTGGTGACGATGAGTAGTGGGTTACCTGAGAGATATGATTTTGTAAAGTGAACACGTTTTGCCCGTTCAGGAGTTGGTGTCATTCCTGCGGCAATTACATGAATTTGGCCAAGCTCAATTTGAGGTATTAACGTACCAAATGGTTTATCTTGAATCTCAATCTCAAGTGAAAGTCGTTTAGCAACCTCTTTAATCACATCAATATCAAAACCAACAATTTGGTCATCCTCGGGGCTTCTAAAAGAAAAAGGTGGAAAATCAGCGCTCGTTCCTACGATGAGAACTTGGCTTAGAGGCTTGACGTCACTTGTAGACCGGTACCAAAATAAGAAGCCAGCTGCTGCAATGAGTAACGCAAGTGTGCCGAGTATTTTTTTCATAGGTTACGTCCTTAGGTGGATGTTGTACTGAATGAAGCTGAAAGCAGTATAGCTCAGAGTAAGCTGAGCTGCAAATATCATGAAGAAAAGAGCTCTTTTCTTCGAGCAATAACAGAATAGATAGTTCCGTCTTCAGAATGTCCAGTATCCTGTACTTCGTACAGCTCTTTGGCTTCGGCAAAGTAGATACTCTCAAAATCTTTTAAAAGCTCTCGAAGCTCTTTTTCAGTAAACAAGGGAATTAACTCAGAGCTTTCTTCGGTAAAGAAACCGTCAATTTGAGTATTTCTTTGAAGATGGGTGTAGAGTTCCCCTATGAAATAACCACCAGGTTTGATCTGCTTGACGATATGGTGCCATATACTCTGAAACTTTTCTGGTTGTATAAAACAGAGCGAAAATGAGGCGACAAAAAGGTCAACTGGTGGAATGGGTCTCCAGTCGAGTTCTTCGAAATTAGCCTGTATGGTAAATAATCGAGTAAGGTGCGGCTGAACGTCTTTTCGTAAGCGCACTTCGTCGAGAAACTCCTTAAAATTATCAATAGCAATCACTGAATAGCCATGATGAAGCAGGGCGCCTGTTTCTTCTCCAGTTCCAATGCCAAAGTCTATCGCAACAGCACCATCGGTGGCTGGGATAAGAGCAAGTGCTTTTGTAATGAGTGGACGTACGGTTTCCATTTGAATAGTGTATCGCGTATATGTTGGGTACACAAGGGGGGTTTTTTCAAATAAGGAGATCTGTAGTACACTTTCTCATGAACCCATATGTAACGGAGGTCCTATGTTTGTATCACGAATTTGTGCGTTTCTTCTCATGGCCCTGAGCTTCTTGTCTTGCTGCGGCCAGGAGCTTCCCTTGCCCCGTAAGCTAGCTTCAAAGGCGGTCCATTACATGAAAACTAAGCAACTTGATGCCTTCAGCTGCGGCTATAATTGCCTTTTTAATGCAGCGAACTTTCAGCAGAAGTGTAGCTTTCAAAATAAGGCATATAAGTATGAAACCTTTGAAGATAAGGTTCTTCCCTATGTACAAAATAAAAGATTAGATCCTCTACAGGCTAGTACCAATACCGATATACAGCATCTTGCTCGCAATATTCTTAAGCTCATGCCCACGTACGACCTGTATAGGGGCAAAAAGACAAAGCAAGTTGAGTTTTTGATTTCTGAGTCCGTAAGGATTTCCTATCCTGCAGGGTCTTCTCAGGCAGAGATTAATCGCCGCATGGATGCAGCAGTTTTGCAAAAGCAGAAGGGTACTATTGAGTCTATAAAAAAGTACCTCACAAAGAACCCAGTAACGGTCATTCATTTTATATGCTACGTAAAGAGCCAAGGTGTTGATCATGCTGTTCTTGTTTCATTATATCAGAATGCAACAGGTCGGGGTCTCTATCTTTTTGATAATATGAATGCGCCTGTGAATGAATCAAGTGATGTAGTACAGTATATTGAGTATCTCTGTAAGACTTTTTCGGTAAGTTCTAGGGCGAGCTTCGTTGGCCCTGAATTGCCTCGTCGATGGCCCTATCTTGATAGTGATAGAGAGTATGCTAATCCTATGTATTATCCATACTCTACTGAACCAGCTTATGAAGATGATGTATTTAGCTACATCGAGAATGTGTGCAAGAATCTTTCAATAAGTCCTGCAAAACGCTTTGTTGCTACTCGCCGATCGTCACGCAATAACAGATATAAAAAGAATCGTACAATTAAAAGATATCTTCGATGAGCTGTTTGACCGGTTTTGCTGCCATAGTATGCATCATAGCAAGATAAAACTTCTCATCGTATTCACGTGTTTGGATAACCACCGGCATAGCGATAGCATGGCCAAGAAGAATGACCTGCTTTTTAGTTTCAAGGCCGGCAAGAACGGTGCGTAGCTGTGCAGCGTTATTAACTCCCGTTAGAGTAGCTTGGATATCTTTTTCATCATTTAATTGAGCTACAATCTTAGTGCCAATCTGAGAAAGTATTTCTGGATCTATACCAGAAGGACGCTGGTCAACGACTAATAATGATACGTAATATTTTCGCATCTCACGTGCTATGATGCCAAATATAGTTTGGCGTGCTGCTTGGACATTAAGGAATTTATGAGCCTCTTCGATAGTGATCATCAACTTTTTCGGCTCATCGGCTGTTCTTTGTGAACCGAGGAACTGTTCAGTTTTTTTAATATAGAGTGCATGAAGCCTTCGAGTAATAATGTTTGCTATCAATAGATAGCAGAAGGTAGAGGTAAAGTTACCAAACTCAATTACTATTGAGATTCCCTTATCTATGTATTCCATCATCTGAGTGATAACATCTCTTTGAGATGCTACCGATGGTGTGATAAAAGGAAGTCGATCGATAGCTTTAAGCTTTCGATACAGTGCGGCGATGGATTCAGGATGAGCACCAATCTCCTGTGCAAACTCCTTCAACGTATCGCCTTGTGCTAAAAAGACTTCAAGCCAGTTTTGCTTATATTTGGCAGCAATTAAATAAGCTGCTTCATAGGCAGTTGGATTAAGATTAAGTTCTGTATCGAGTGAAACAATATCTTCAACTGCGATAGAGCTATATGAAAGAGTAAGTTCAACGTCGGGCATGCCGCCACGACGTCGAGTAGATGCAGGGTCTAAAGAGAAGATAGCAACTTTTTCGGGGAACAGCGTTTTAAGGCCTTTCACGAACGATTCTTGGTTGCCCTCTTTGCGTGCTTGTAATCCATATTCACTATGCATATCAAAGATAACATTGACCGCCTTGTCATTATGAATAAGCCCCGCAAGTACTAAGCGAGTTAAGAATGTTTTACCGGTTCCTGTTTTTCCAAAAATGCCGTTACTACGCTCAGTGAGCTTTTCAAGATCAAGGCATACAGAAGCATCCATATCAAGAGGGTTACCGATTTTAAAATAGCGCTTACTTACATCTTTTTCATCACCAAAAATCTGAGCAATATCTTTTGCTGTTGCCTCTTTTACCGGAGCAAAGTGAGGAGGGACTGTTTTTACGGGAGCAGGAATTCCATCAGCAGAGAGCGTGAGCATAGGGCGTAACGTTGCTGTTGCATAGATATCTTTGGTTCGCAAGAGATCTTTTAAGAGCGGTTCTTCATCCGTTGGAGGGAATAGTAAGATATCGGGATGGGTTACTTCTAAACTTACATTGGTAATTAAACAAAAAAAGCGATGGTTGTCTCCATGAATTGAAACGAACTTCCCCGTTTTAAGTTGCTCAAGTGCCGTATGAGCACTTACTCGCATGGTAAGTCCTTCAATAAGAGAACCAGAAACGATATGGCCTAAATGTTCATTCATGAGTTATAAGCAGGGTTATGGAGGTTCGAGTAATTTGTAGTATGCCGCCAGCGATAGTCATCTCAGTTCGGGTACAATCCCACATTTCAATGGAGAGTTCTTTATTGGGGGCAAGCAAGATAACCATGGGTGTGTGCCCTGGCATAATCACAAAATTGCCTTGCTCAGTTTGAGCTTCAAGCCAATTGATATTCATGGTCTGAGAGCTCATGGGCCGTACAATCTTGAGTTCCATAGCTAGCCTTCACTCTTCAGCATTCTATCGGCTTTTTCAAATGCTTCTTCAAGGGTTCCCACCATATAAAAAGCTTGCTCAGGAAGATTGTCACCTTCTCCGTTAATTATACGGTCAAAGTCATCAACCATTTTTTGTTTGGGAACAAATACGCCCTTTAAGCCAGCTGAAAACTCCGCTGAAAAGAGTGGCTGTGTAAGAAACTTCTGAATGCGTTTTGCGCGTTTTACTAAGCGCTTATCATCTTCAGCAAGTTCATCAACACCTAAGATTGCGATGATATCCTGAAGCTCTTTGAAGCGCTGCAGTATTTCTTGAACTCTTCGTGCAACTCTATAATGCTTTTCGCCTACAATTGAAGGGTCAAGCCCTTTTGAATTAGATTCTAAAGGATCTATGGCTGGGTACAGACCAAGTTCAACTAGCTTACGAGAGAGCACGGTACTAGCATCTAAGTGTAAAAAAGTTGTAGCTGGAGCCGGATCGGTGATGTCATCTGCAGGTACATAGACTGCTTGGATAGAGGTAATAGAACCGTTAATGGTACTGGTAATTCGCTCCTGGAAAGATCCCATTTCTGATGCAAGGGTTGGCTGATATCCTACGGCTGATGGCATACGTCCTAGGATTGCTGATACTTCTGATCCTGCTTGCACTAACCTAAATATGTTATCAATAAAGAGAAGTACATCTTTCTTTTCATGATCTCTAAAATACTCAGCCATTGTCAGTCCAGAGAGCCCTACGCGTAAACGAGCTCCGGGCATTTCTCCCATTTGGCCAAATACAAGAACTGCTTTATCAAGCACACCAAAGCGTTTCATATCAAGCCAGAGTTCGTTCCCTTCTCGGGTACGTTCTCCTACACCAGTAAAAACGGACACTCCTGCATGCTCTATGGCAATATTACGAATAAGCTCAGTCACTAAAACAGTTTTTCCGACACCTGCACCACCAAAAAGCCCGATCTTAGAACCTTTGAGAAATGGGCAGACAAGGTCGATAACTTTAATACCGGTTTCTTGAATCTCATTTTCAATTCGTTGCTCGATAAAAGCTGGTGGTCCGCGATGAATGGGTAACCGAAGAGGATTCTCGAGCTCCGGACCGCCATCTATGAGATTGCCAAGCACATCAAATATTCTTCCGAGAACTTGGTCTCCCACTGGGACTCTAATGGGGCCTCCCATATCAACTACGTCAAGGCCGCGATAGATACCAAAAATATTTTCAAGAGCGATACAACGAACAACACCATCGCCTAATTGTTGGGCGACTTCAACGCTTGCCCGCTTTTCTGGATTTCCATTTTGAGGAGGTATAATGACTTGGAGTTCATTAAATATTTCAGGTACGGCTTGTCGAGAAAAAGCTACATCGATAACAGTACCACTTACTTCGACTATCTTACCAATTAAGTTTTTTTGCTGAGAAGGATGTGAGGATTCGTGTTCTAATGCCATATGTCCCTTTTAGCGAGTATGACCTTAAGGTACCCTGTTAGAAAAAGTATAGTCAATTTTCCGATTAGGACAAGTTATTTTAGGTATTGAAGTCATTTCCGGCCAGATTACAAACGGGCAAGACTTAGGATTACGTAGGATCCTATGAGACAGGTTAATTGCCAGAAGTGTCCCCTGGCTGAGTGATGGGTATATAGAGTGGCAGAGGACTACGCCTATGTGTAAGTCCTTTCACTACGAGCTTTCAAGGTGAGCAAAAAAATGGTCTCACTTTTCAATTTTGCTTTTACCCAAATTTTTTGTTTTTCAGAGAGAAGTTCACCAAGACCCTTCAGAATGTATCGATTATCTAATTGTTCAAGCGCATTGATACAATGGTTCAGGAATGCTCCGTATTCCATGCTTGTTCTTGAAAGAATAATTTCTTGGTTAATAGGCCAATTGTGGTGCAGGAAAAACCAAACATCGTATATGTCTCTATTAGTTCTGCCCATTCGTTCATACATAGCGACAAGTGTATGAGCAGCCATATCTTCTTGTACCATCACTCTTATCGCAATTCCCATGAATGTTTTTATTTCATAGCGTGATCCAAAAGGCCTCTTATTTACTTCAACCTTAAGGTTTTGAGCATTTTCTGCTTTGCCTTCATAGGAGAGCAAGAAGATAAGAGTATGTTTTTTGTTTTGGCTTTCTTTGATAGTTCCGTATTTTTTTAAGATATCAAGGATCCCTTGAAAGACAGCCTCTTCTTGGTTTTTATCTAAAAGATCAAAATCTAAATCAACCGAAAATCTATCCAAATGATAAAAAAGCATAGCTGCGGTACCCCCCTTAAAGGCGAGATGGGGAGCTAGGCTTACATCATCTGCAATGGCTTTAAGAATCTTTACGAGAATTTCTTCATGATGAGCAACGTTAAGGGTCATCTAGCATTCTCCTTTAAGCTTTCTTGATACAGCGAATAATGTCTATCAACAACTTTCTTCATTCGCTTGTTTTCATAGATGGGAAGTATCTCATATACGACTTCCCAGTTAAGAGGACTGGGATTATCGAGGTAATAGTCACTATATATATACAGCATATCGAGATACGCTCTCTCTGCAGAGGCGATACTATACAGATCTCCGATATCAACCCCAATTGGATTTGAAAGAATTGAATATTTAATAGTTCTAAAAACATATTCTTGACCATCGCATGTGATGTTTCGAGTATGGGTAGAGGCTACAAAAATTTGACTATAAAATTGAAAGATAATCCCCTTATTCCTTAATACCGTTTCAAAACTGATATAGGCAGGAGTTATAATTTTTGTTGCCACTTCAAGTCGATTATAGTTCTTATCTTTTGAGTAAAGACCGCGACGAATGTGATATAAATCTCCAGACTTACCATAATAACTAAGGCGCTTTATAATTTTTTTTGGATCAGCTTCGCCTGATAGCAAAAGAATTTCCTTGAAAGAAAAGACAGTTTTCTTTGACCTTAAAAGCTTGTCTAAGATGCTAATCTTCATATTGTGACCCAAAGATCTAAGAATATTGGATGTTTAGATCATATTACCACATTCTTGCACATGAGACAAGGATATATGACCTGGAAGTCTAAAAATATCGGATCTTTGGGTCATATGTCGAGTTTTCTCTATTAGCCCAACTGTTTTTGTGAGCAATCAATACGTGGGTTGATGTTATAGTTTCAATTAGTGACAGGGAAAACTCAGACTTTCCCAAGAAAATGTTAAGTTGAAAGCTCATATTACCATGCAATGTGAGCTTTGCGATCGTATACTTCCTAAAATAATTGAACTTTTTCAAAAAAAATCCTGATGTATTCCCTTTGATGCTCGTGAAGGTGGACTATACGATGGCTTTATTAAATCTGTAGGCGTATGTGGTGTTTGGAATCTTGCTCTTTTATTGGTCAAAGGGCATACGTTTTTACTAACTTTGTGCCTATGCTCTCTGCCTTTTGTTCTAGTATTTCAAGACTTAAGAGCCCCTGTTTAGCATCAGGATGCTGGATGACTGAAGATGCGTTGAGAATTCCATATATAAGAGCTTTATCGAGTGGGATATCAAGAGAAAGAGCTCCTAAAAAACCGCTATTAAAGGCATCACCTGCTCCCAGGCTATACACAGGACTCGTCGGTATACTTGGATGAAAATAGATAGTTTCTGCAGTTACGACATAGACCCCTTCGGCTCCATTGGTAATAACGATAGTTTGTGGGCCACTCTTAAGAATAAGTTTTGCGATAGCTCGCAATGAAAAACTTTGATCAGTGTTATTAAAAGAAAGGTGGTCTTGTAAGAGTGCTGGTTCTTCCGATTGCCTATAATAAAACACCGGTTGTTTCTTTTGCTGCAAAAGAGCTTGCATAAGATATCCTGACTCAGCAGTATTTACCACGAGTATATCGCAATAACGTAGAGACTCAGTAAGCTCAAGAGTATTGTGGGTGAGTTGAATCATGCTAGGATTAAGAGCAACCGTAACTCCTGCAGCATGTGCTCGAGGTGCAAGGTAGGGAAGAAGTTCCTGAGATTGACCGCCTAAGGGTCCAAGATAGAGAAGATCAATCTCTTCTAGCAGTGCAAGCGGAAAATCTTCCTTTTTTTGATTTCTGTTAGCAGCTCGATAGCAGAGCGCTACATGGTCATGCTCTTGGGAGGGGATGATAACTGATATTGCAGTGCCATGTTCGTTATCTGTTGTACAATACTTAGTGCTAATACCATCATGTGCGAGCTTTTCTTTAATAGAACATCCCGTGGCATCGTTGCCGGTCCTGAAGAATACTTCTACCTCAAATCCCAGCTTTTTAAGACCTACGCCAACATTGGTAGCTCCGCCTCCTAAGGCATAATGTGCCAAAGGTATATCTATCTTTGCGCCTTGAGGCAAAAGAATATAGGAGCACTCGGAGTGCTTGGTGCGCATGAAAAGTGTATCAGCGCCTTCATAGAGCATGAAGATATCCTGAGTTGCACTGCCGATTGTGCAGACCTTTTTCATGAGACATCCCGATTAGTGGGGCCCAGAAGTTTTTTTGATAACGGGCATAAGCACGTGGGTAAGTACTTCGTCAGCATGTTTCACCCAAATGACTTCAATTCCTTCGGTTAATTCTTCTGCTCCAATCAGATCATTTTTGTTTTGATCGGGCAATATGACATTTGGAACCATATTGCGCTTAGCAGCAAGAATTTTTTCTTTCACTCCGCCTATAGGCATCACATTTCCACGTAGGTTCAGCTCTCCTGTCATCGCATAAGCCGCATTAATAGCACGTCCGGTCATTGCCGATAGAATTGATGAGAGCAGAGTTACTCCTGCAGAAGGGCCATCCTTTGGAATGCCTCCTCCTGGGACGTGGATATGGAGATCATACTGCGTAAACATTTTAGTGTCGATATCAAATTCTTTTGCATGAGCACGGGCATAACTTAGTGCAGCGCGTGCAGATTCCTGCATGACATTACCAAGAGATCCGGTAAGAATGAGTTTCCCTTTTCCGGGCATGATAACTGCCTCAACTTTGATAATTTCACCCCCATAGGCAGTCCAAGCGAGTCCGTTGCAGATACCTACTTGGCTTTCTGAGTAGCTTTCACTTTGAATAAATTTCCGTGGCCCGAGGTAGAGTTCTAGATTGTCGATACTAAATACTATAAGTTCATTTTTTTCCACGAGAGAACGTGCAGCTTTTGAGCAGAGTTTTTTAAGAAGTCGTTCAAGTTCCCTAACTCCTGCTTCTCGTGTGTAGCTTTGGATAATTTCGGAAATGATCTCCTTGCTGATAATTATTTGATGGGCATCTAAACCTGATTCATTGATTGCTTTCTTTGTCAGGTAATTGACTGCGATATTAATTTTTTCTTCAAGAGTGTACCCTGCAAGATGAATCACTTCCATACGATCACGAAGTGGTTCTGATATAGAATCCACATTATTGGCTGTCGCAATGAAAATGACCCGCGACAAGTCAAAAGGAAGCCCTAAATAGTTATCATAGAAAGATACATTCTGGTTAGGATCGAGCACTTCAAGCATAGCTGCTGATGGATCCCCTCTGAAATCTGAACCGATCTTATCAAGCTCATCAATGATAATCACAGGATTCATAGAGCCTGCTTTTCTAATGCCTTGTAAAAATCTTCCCGGCATGGCACCTACGTAGGTACGTCTATGGCCTCTAATCTCAGCCTCATCATTAACCCCACCTAAGGATATTCTAAAGAAGTTTCGTCCCAGGCTGCGAGCAATAGATTTGCCAAGCGAAGTTTTACCAGTTCCCGGAGGACCTGCAAGACAGAGAATAGGAGAATACCCATCCTGTTTTAGATGACGTATTGATATAAAATCAAGAATTCTCTCTTTTATTTCCTTTAATCCATAATGATCTTCATCGAGAATCTGTTTGGCGTGTTCTATCTCTAGATTATCGACTGTTTCGATCCCCCAGGGAAGTCCTGCGATCCAGTCGAGATAGCCACGTATGACTGCTGCTTCCATAGAGTCAGGAGATGTTTTTTCAAGCCGATTTAACTGGCGGTTTACTTCGGTTCGTACTTCTTCGGTGAGTTCAAGCTTACCGATCTTTGTGCGTAGCTGATCAATTTCATCTGCATCGTCTTCGCCAAGCTCTTTTTTAATTGCTTTAATTTGCTCACGCAGATAAAACTCTTTTTGTGACTGATTCATCGATTCACGAGCGCGACTTTTAATATTTTCTTGCATTTCGCTGACTTCAAATTCTTTTGATAAATGTGCAAAAAGTTCTTCCAGAAGGGCCGTATGTGTGCGGCATTCCAAAAGGCGCTGTGCTTGGTCGACCCGTAAGTTAAGATGAGATAAAATGAAATCGGCCATTTTCTCAGGGTCGTTCATTTTTGATAAAATAATATGGAAATCAGGGCTGAGTGCATGTCCTGATGTTGAAATGTGCTCCGCAAGATCTTTAATGTTTTTTTTCTGAGCTAGAGTTTCAGTGTTTGAAAGCTCTTCCTCATAAAATATTTGTTCGATATCTGCATGTAGAACGCCTTCATCTGCAACTACATCATGGACAAAAGCCCGTGTAATACCTTGTACTAATATTTTTATGCCCCCCTCGGGCACTTTGATGACGCGCATGATCGATGCAACGGTACCTACATCATATAAGTCCTTCGTACCAATAATACCCTGGTATGTATCGGATTGCTTTTTTGATGCAAGGAGAAGGACGAGCTTATGCTCATCATCAACAGCTTTATTAATTCCTTGGATAATTCGCTCATCAAGAACAAGTAGTGGCACAATTTGATTAGGAAAAACCACTATATCCATTGTAGGAACAACAGGGAGCATCTCTGGTAGTGCATTATGCACTAATTGTTCGCTTTGCTTCATTAACTCCCCTTAAATTTCTATCTAACCATATCTTGAGTCTAGCGGAAGTTGGTTGTCGATTACAATACTTTCTCAAGATCTATTTTTGAGGTATTCTAAGAGACACGGAAAAAGAATAACAAAAGGTATTTTGCGATGTCTATACTATCGTATCTTCAAGTTCAGAACGTTACCCTTACTTTTTTGCAGGGATTGAAGCAGGTTGAGATTTTGAAAGATATAACCTATCAATTTCAAAAAGGGTCCTCTTATGGTCTCATGGGCGCGTCTGGTTCAGGCAAGTCTACCTTACTTGCACTTTTGTCCGGCCTTGAAACCCCTACCTCAGGGCAGGTGTCTCTCCAGGGTAGAGACCTCTATGCAGGTCAACCAGATGATAGATTAGGTATGTGTAGGCAGCTTGGAGTTCTTTTTCAGTCTCCTCACCTGATTGATGAACTTTCTCTGATTGAAAATATTATGATTAAAGGTCTTATTGAATACCAAGAGTATGATATTGCCTATCAAAAAGCACAGGATCTTCTTAACCAGATTGGATTAGCTGGTAAGGAAGATCAACGCCCACGTTCACTGTCAGGCGGGGAACAGCAGAGAGCATGCATTGCCCGGGCCCTTTTTGCAGAGCCATCTTTTATTATTGCTGATGAGCCTACGGCCCATTTGGATGATGCAACTGCACGTGATATTATGTCAGTACTCTGTATGTATCAGAATGAAAAAGACGCGGGGTTGCTTATTGCTACCCATGATGCCATGGTACTAGGTATGCTTGATATCACCTTAAAACTTGAAGCAGGGAATCTCTGCACTGTTCCCTGTGTTTTACCAAAGCAAGCAATGGAGCAGAAAACCTATGGGTAAGCTTCATAAGAAATCGATTCTAAAAAAAACGGCGAGTGTTTCAGCGTCCTTACTTTTTAGCAAACTACTTGGGGTAGTCCGGGAGATCTTCCAGGTAAGTTATCTTGGTGTAGGGGCATTTTCAGATGCCTTTAACACAGCCCTTAAGATACCAAATCTCTTGCGAAAAATTTTCGCAGAAGGGGCATTGAGTGCAGCTTTTGTTCCCACAATCATTAAGGTAACCTCAGAAGATTCGCAGAAGCAGGCAAGCAAGCTCATGACGTTAACGTATGCGGTTTTTGGAACGCTGGTGCTTGCCTTGTGTGTGCTAATTTCCTTTTTTCCACACGTAATTATTAGGTTGATTGCATCAGGTTTTATAAATAAGCCCGTCGAGATGGAAGTGGCTACCAGCATCATTCGCATTCTCATTTATTTTGTATTCTTTATGTTTACGAGTGCCTTATTACAGAGTGCCTTGCAAGCCAAGATGCACTTTACCGTCCCTGCCTGGGGCCCAACGCTTTTAAATGTTTTTTATATTGCAGGACTTGCAGTCTGCCAATGGATGGGCTTTTCCGTAGAAGTGTTTTCATACTTTTTGTTGTTTGGAGGACTCGCTCAGGCGCTTATTTATGCGTATGTGTATGTAGGTCTGCATTTTACCATTGAATGGCCTGATAAGAATACCTATAAGTACTTTAAAGAGGTTATTGCCAAGTTCATCCCCTGCCTATTGAGCGTAAGCATTGTAGAGATTAACCTTATTATCGATAATAATTTTGCATCAACTCTACCTACCGGCTCTGCAACGTTGGTGTCGATTTCATCAAAATTCATGACTATAGCTTTAGGGGCTTTTGCAGTAGCCTTTTCAACAATCTTGTTACCTCACTTTTCTCGTATATCCACCTACGCACCTAAGCGCTTGAGCTATTATCTCTTAGAGTCAACAAAGTTTATCTTCTGGATAACTATTCCCGTTGCTCTGCTTATGACCTTTTTTTCCTATGACATTTTCTATACGATCTTTTATCAAATTACTGGTGAGTTTACCTTAGCCATGGTGACAGAAGCGGCCTCATTGCTTGTTGCTTTTTTACCCGGTCTCTTTTTCTTTTCCATTAATAAAATGCTTCTGAATATATTTTATGCATTGCACGAGACACGTTATACGGCAATTATTACGGTAATTGGCGTTATGGTAAACGTTATCCTTAATCGTTTTCTCATGCCTCTCTATGGGGCTCAGGGAATTGCTCTAGCGACCGTTTTTGCAGCGGTAGTTCAGACTCTTCTCCTTCTTATTGTTCTGCAGCAACGACTCGGTCTTAAAATATATATGAAACAATTTACACGGTATATGCTTGCCTATGGGATACAGCTTGCTATCTTTATGGGCATTTTCTTTCTTCTGTACCATCTTGGGGTTATGGCTATTATCTACGTCGTTCCTGAGCGGTTCGCAGATTTCTTGCTCCATCATATTGGTCTTTGGATGTGGGTGGGACCGATATGCTTGATTCCCGCAGGCTTTCTCTATTATATGCGTAATAAAGGCGGTGTGAGCCTTTACTTTTTGGAGTGATGATGAAAAAAGAGATTTCAGCAGGTATTATAGTTTATACGATGGAGCTCATAAACGATGTTCCTACACGCGTGTATCTGCTCCTTGCCTATCCTAGGAGGTATTGGGACCTTGCGAAGGGTAAGCTTGAACCAGGCGAGACTTCAAAAGATGCTGCTATTCGTGAACTAAAGGAAGAGACAGGCCTTGAGGCGAGACTTGATGAAGGTTTTATGGAAGACCTTTTTTATAAGTTCAAAGACCCTCAAGGTGTTCTTGTGGATAAGAAAGTTACCTTTTTCTTAGGAGAGGCCTTCTCAAAAGATGTGCATATCTCACACGAGCATAAAGGTTTTTGTTGGCTTCCTTACGATGAGGCTTTCAGGAAATTAACCTACCGTAATGCGCGCAATCTTCTTACAGATGCCGAAAATTTTCTTAAAAAACAGTAGAATTGGTTGCGGGGGCTGGATTTGAACCAGCGACCTTTGGGTTATGAGCCCAACGAGCTACCAGGCTGCTCTACCCCGCGTCGAATATTTGTTCTAATCGTGGATCTTTAGGATATAACGTAAGTATAGTCCCATTTGCTAAATTGTCAACAAAGAGGGCAGTTTTTTTAGCTTTTGTTGACGCATGGGGCTGGTAGGGTGAAAAGTTTGGGGAAAAATTATTTCGCGTACATTCAGATACTATTCGGTGTGCTCCTCAATCCTTTTACAGTGGCCGATAGAGGAAAGATCGTCTCATTCATACGTTTTGGCTAGGTCGCCAACCCCCATGTTGGGAAAAAAATATCACAAAATCATTTCGTAATTCCGTGATAAATGAAAAATAAAATGCACGATCTAGTCATTATTTCTGTAGCCAGAGGAAATAAGACTTATCACGAAATTAAGTTTTCTTGTTTTCATGATAAGTGGGGATCTGCTTGTACAGAAGAGGTATTTCGAGAAGTCTTCACAAGGAATTACTCTTCACTGTTGTACTCGGATATACTCGGTCGTATTTTGTCATCAGAGTGCATCCGAGTTAATTTCTGAGTATTCTTTAGGGTGACTAGGTAAGGAAAGCTGATAGGCGACGAGTGTTTTGCGCTCTTTGAAGACCCGAACAAAGCGTATAGGCTTGAGAGAGTCCCAAGGTAAACCACTTGTATGTCCTTGCTTCTTCAGCCTACTTTAAAGATACGAGTACGAGAGCAGTAGCGGTTGTTCTTGTATGAGTAAGGGTTACCTCGGCGCGGTATTGGATGGCGTTAACGCTTTCCCAGGGAAACTTTAAAAGAGGTTCCCCGCGGCCGCTGTAGGAAATAGAGCAGTGTTTAGCAAGAAAAAGAAACGGTGCTGGTTGAGGAAGTAGAGGTGTTAGTGCTTTATAAAAAGCTTCCTTGGCAGCAAATCTGACAGCAAGCCGTTCGGCAGTTTTTTGTGGTACTGCAAAGCTGTATGAAAGTTCTTCATCGGTAAAAATGCGCAAAAGTTTTTTCTGAGAATATGCCATCCAGGGAATAAAGCGTTCAATTTCGACTGAGTCGATTCCGATTTTGATCATAGGTATCCTAGGTTAAGTCTGTCGATAAGTAGTATCGCGCTCTTCGTACCTTTTGTCTAATGCATGTAGCAAACCCCAAGTAAACAGAACGTTCTTTTTTTTGGAAAGAAATAAGTTTTTGCTGTATACTGGACTGCATAGAAAAAATAAGATCCAATGCTCATGATGCCAAGGATTCATCAATGATACCGAAAATCTCCCTGTTAAGTGTATTCTGCATAGCTAGCTCACTGAGTGCACATCTTGTCCAAAAGTTCCCCTTTCCTTTGGGGACTCATGCTCTCTATAGACCCTTTGGTCAATTGTATGTGGGGGCAGCTACGAGTGTGCCAAATAATGATCTTGCTGTAGCTGTTGCAGGGAGAACTGATACGGTCTTTCGTGGTATTACCCCGGTAAAAGTTACTTTAAACGAGCAGCCTGACAAACCTAATCCTCTTAATGGTGCAGTAATAGATCATTTAGCTCTCCTTGATAGACGTCCCGTAGTTATTCCACATACTCTGCCTTCATCGCTTTTTCTTATTGACGATCGGCGTAATCCGATAGCAGTATTTCAATCGGTACCTATTAATAACGCTCTTGGGCAGACAGCTCAATCGATTCTTTTTTTAACGACGACTGCATCTGAAGTTGCTACTTCTTTAGAGCCAGGTGCCTCCTTAGCAGCAATTGCCGCGGTACCTAATGCTAATGGTGGCTTTGATGGCAATGGGTCAGGAATTGCTCTTGCGGCATTTCGCCAAGTTGTTCAGGATAAGCAGAAGTTTTTCGCATGGGATGTTGTAGATGCTACCACCGGAGCTTCATCGTTTCCCGATGTCGTTACTGCTCAGGCGAGTATCGGTAATAAGGCAGCACCTTTTGGTAAAGATACTCCTCAGGTCTTTATTTCGGTTCCAGCGAGCGTGCTTTCTTCGGCTGTTGACCTTCATTTTGATAGAGAGTTAGGAAGACTTTATATTGCCACCCAGGTAACAGCAGGCGGTGCTGCCAAAGCGGGTGCACGTGCTATTATTGTTGCTTCTTTAGCTAATGGGCACGTACTGTACCAAGCCATCGCTCCTGATGCTGTTTTTGATGGGAGTAACCAGATTGTAGGCCAACTTGGAGCAAACAGTAGTACGAGTATTTTTAAGGTTCGTACGATGCAAACAAGGACGTATGTGCGATATCTTATTGTAGTGGGTGGTAATGGAAATGATCCTGCTCTTGCGCAAAAGGTATTTGCGTTGCCTCTTGTTGATAATATTGCATCTCCTACTAGCCATGGAACGTTGGCTAACGTGCAAGCTTCTCCCGTCACTCTTTTTGGAGAGAGCAAACCGCATAGATTTAGGGCTCGCGTGTTTGCTGTTCCGGCCCAAGCACCACAAGATGTTTTTACCATGAGCTCATTGCCGGCAACTGTTGGAGGGCAAGCGACGCTGCCTGGACCGATTACTGATATTCAGATAGCAGGAGAGGCGGTTTTTGTGTCCTGTACCCCAAGTGCTACGCTCAATGAGGATCAGCTTGCGCCCGGCATCTTTTTTTCGCAGCCAGTTTTTGATCAATTGGGTCGCATAAGTGGATGGACAGATTGGCAGCGAGTTGCCGATTCTTCTCATGCAATAGCTGGATTTGCTTATGATGCTCTTGTTGGAATCTTTTGGAAGCTTCCTGAAAATGAGGGAACTTCTACAGAAGTATTTCGTTCCCAGTGGACCGACGGATCTGATGAGCTGAGTCAATTCATTGCGCCCTTTTTTAACAAACAAAATGGTGGCGTACAAGGTTTGACCGACTTTCCTTTTACAACAGATGGATTTACTACCACCATAGCACATCGAATCTCTGTACAAAGTTATGTTGGACTAAAAAAAGTGCTTCTAAGGCAAACGGGTAAGCAACAGGGCCTTTTTGGTCCTTTTGAGAGTTTCAATAATGTCTTTGTCAGTACCGATGGTTCTCTAAACAGCTTTAGCGGAACAGCTTCGAACCTTGTATTTTCTGGTGGAGAACTTGATAACCTCGGTCCTATTTCTTCATCGGCAGTACTTACTGATGGCATTACCGGTTGGTTTGTCGTCGCTGGGGTAGGTGGGATAGCAATTCTGTCAGATGCGCAAGGCATAGGATGGGATGCACAAAGTGGTTTGGGTTCTGGCTTTGCAGGCCTTTCATCTCAAGCTTCCTGGAAGCGTATAAGTAAAACACCTTTTGTCCGGAAACTTATTGTGCAAGACGGGCAGCTATTTGCTCTTTCTCAGAAAAAGCTCGAGCGCATTACTATTTCTGCGGAAAGTTTAGTAAACGGAACTCTATCTAAGACAGTTCTTGCCGAGCTTACTGCAGCGCAGAAAAAATCTGAGGCTAGCTATTCAGATGTATATCTAAAAGGACCGTTGGCACTTTTGGCCACAAGTTTTGGGTTGCTCAGGTCAGGCACTGGAGCGGATGTTAGAGTAGATACCCAGGTACCGTGGATTGAAGTTCCTCTTAAAGAGTCTGTGGGTTCGTTAACCAGTGCAGGTCCCGTGACGAGGCTCTTTGGTATTACAACCTCAGATCCTACAGCTCATGATAATATCTATCTATTGAATGCATACACCGGATTGAACCAAGCTCTTATCTATAGGTTAATCATTACGTTAACAAATGGACAGACTACAGACAGTTCTGTTCTGCTTTTTCCCGATTTTTTAGTGAGAGATACAAACTCATTTTTCACCGACGTTGGTGAGTACCGCAATTATGTGGTAACGGATGGATCATTAATAGCTCTATCAAGAAGTTCTTTCGGGAGTAGTCCACCACTTCTTCAACTCCTTTCTCCAACTCTTAAGAGTGGGGAAAGTGCGCGTATGAGAGTACCATTCGTGATCTTACCTGAAAATGCAGGTACGATAGGGCTCTTGCTTCGCAACTCTGCTTCAGGAGCCTGGACGGTTCCGGGTGATTTTGGTGTACGTGTTCAACGATAAAGGTGTAACTCCATGAATCTACGTTATCTTATAGGCTTTGTAGTAAGTGTATCAGCCTGCAGTGCTATGCCGCGCATAAATTTATTTAGACCCAGTGATCGTCCCTTAATGCCCGAACCGATTGGTTCAAGCCAGCTGAGCATTGGGTATGAGGGAGCTTTTCATATTCGTGCATTCCGTGATACTGAAGAGTATGGAATGCAGATAGATTTAGATAGGATCTGTTCCCATGATAAAAAGACCTGTCTTTTTGGTCTCTTTCAGAATACCCAGAATGCTCTGGCGGCTCTCAAGGGAACCGATTCTGACACCGCATCTGGAAGTCTTGCTCAGCAATTTAACATTGATGATGAAGCTCGCAGAAATGGACGGTTTCGGCCTACAGGGTCCCTGCATATACCGTTAAACCTTTTGATTGCTCAAAGATTTTATTTTAATCATGGACTCACGTTAGGGTTCTATGTGCCAGTTATCCATGCTGAACTGAAGGATGTGGTTTGGCAGGCTATTGAACAGCCCGCAACGAGTGAGCAGATTCTTGGACAAGATCTGGTTAAAGAAGTTGAGAGGATCGGGGGGCTTAATCTCGGAGGATGGAAAAGGACGGGTGTCGGAGATTTAGTTGTTCAGGTTGACTGGATGCGCGATTTTCCCCAATGCAGATCCTTGCTTACTCACGTGAGAACTATAGCTCGTTTAGGATGTATCGTCCCTACAGGAAAGCGTATGGATGAAGATCGATTACTTGCATTTCCTTTTGGCAGTGATGGTGCCTGGGGTCTTCAGTTTGCGGGAGGTATTGACCTCAACTTTGGGTATACGTTACGGGGTGGTGTTGACGTTCAATTCGAATACCTATTTGGAAACACACGATGTCGCCGAGTTAAAACTGCTCCAGGTCAAACGGATCTTCTATTAGCACAGAACGCACCGATATACCGCGAGTTTGGTCTTGGGCAGCAATACAATATCTATCTTGAATCATGTAATTTTTGGTGCAATACCTCATTGAAACTTAACTATCAGCTTTTAAAGCAGAATGATGATCGAATCGATCTCGGCAGCGACCGGATCGACTCACGGTTAGCAAACTCTGCAGAAAATCTGTATGATTGGACCGCCCATAGTCTTATTTTTATGGTCAAGCACGATCTCTGGAAAGACTATGAATGTTCCCGCGTGTATCCTTCCCTTCTTGGATGGATCAAATGGGGCTTTAATGGAAAGCGTGCATTACTTGCAAACACGGTTGGTATACAATTTAATGTGGCCTTCTAAAGTGATTTGTTAGCGTGTTGCTTCTCGTAATCCTGGAAAGAGTGTGTACAACTCAGCATGAGCAAGGGCTTGAGTAACTTTTGATGAAGTTCCCCATGATTTTTTTATAGGAAGATACCAGGTAGTACCCTGTGCATCTGAAAAATAGATACTGATGAACGCTTCATGTTTGATTGCTTCAGTAGTCGGAACGTTTCTTGTTATGATGACATTATAAAGGACTGTTTGCGAGCTTTCTCGACCTCGTATAAGTGGCTTAACAAACTCTAAGGGCAGAAAAAAGGGTGGAGGGTTCTCTCTTTTGCAGGTCAGTTTTTTAATCCAGAATACTTTTGGCGTGCTGAGTGTGGGAAGTCCAAGAAAACTCATGGCAAGTTGGCCGAGAGATTGGGTACCGGCTTCAAGGAAGTCTATTACATGGTAGGCAGGCCCTTCGAGTAATGAGACGAAGCTTGGTATCTGCTCAGCAAGAGTAAGTTGTCCATAGCGGGGCTGTGTTAAGAGAGCAACATCGACCGAAGTTCCGAGTGCTTTCGATGAAGCAGGAGATACAGAGTCTCCTTTACGTACAACAGTAAACGATGTACTACCTGCTGGGCGCTCTAGAGCTATATTTTCAAGGCTGTCAGGTACCATTTTACCATGCTCTGTATAGGGGTGTAGGCAATGAATTAACGTAAATGCATCCCGCTTTGGATCTCGAACTTTCTTAAAGAACTCATCAAAATGAATGGAAGTAAGAGGAGCTAATCTTTTGTTCTTAAGATCGATGGAATCATGGTTGATCCCTTCAATAATTGTTTTTGATGAAGTACGACTACTGCGATAAGGAGGAAGCAAAAGCATAGGGGTCGTTTGAAAGGAGACCGTGTCACTTAATGAGCCCGCAATACAGTCATACCTTAAGATCTTAGTATTCCCTTGATAAGGAGATACTAGATGATCGCCTCCACCGTAACAGCTTGTATAGAGAAGAAGTGAGGTTTCAACCTCCAGCTGTAAAAATAGAAGTACTTTCTTGAATTCTTCTACGCTGAGTGAGCAGATGATCTTCTCATGGCTTTTTGGTAACTGAGCAAGTTTGAGTTCTGTTTTTGTAAGTTCATCTTGCATAAGCTGGTTACGTTGAGATACGGTTCTTTTTTCTTCAGGTCGTTGAGGCAGGGTGAGTTGCTCTGCATAGAAGTTCTTAAGAAGGGTAAGGTGCTCGATTTTTCTTCGTTCTGGATAGGAAGGGAGACCATGCCCCGTAAAATAAATCGCCCAAACGTGAGTGCCACCTTCTTTTTTAGTTACAAAAACATTTCTAAAGCTTTCAGCAAGCGGCATTCCATAGGTTATGGGGGTAGGATGAAGTAGCCGCTTGGTATCAATAACATCTTTAAGATGGTTAACTTTTAGGCCAAGCTTTTTCTCTAAGGGAGTTATAGGAGTTCCAGCATTATAGGTAACGATGTCTAGGGTATTTAAGCGTGGTACTAAAAGGATAAGCTCTTCTGATACTTCTTTTATAACGTAGTTTTCTAAGGTGAGAGGTGCGTAGTAACAGAGGGCGTAGGCTTGGAGCTCTTTATGTAAGGTATCTTTCAGTGAGCGTTTTTCTCCACTATACACCTGAAGAGTTCTTGGTGCAGATGCTTCTAAGCATGAATGCTTAGCCGCAAGAGTTCTCATTGCCGTGTGTGTATCAGATTGTTGTTTGGAGAGTTCAGTCAATTCTTTGTGTATCTCGGCATACATTTTTTGAGCGTAGAGACAGTGCTGTTTAAACAATGAGAGTGAGGGTGCCTGGGTAACCGACTGACGATCATAGAGGCGCGATAGTTGGGTAATATCCTTCGTAAGGAAGTCTTCAAATATCTGTTTTCTAGTAAGAAGAGAAAATAGAAGAGACCTGCTCACGAGGATAGGGGCAACTTTTTGGTATAAAGCAGGAATAAGGGTGCTTGTCATAGCTCCAAGCTTGGCGAGGCCCTCAATACTATGGCCTTGGCTCGACCTCGCTGAACTCCCAGTTCTAAGGAGCTCTTCTGATTGTCCATAATCCAAAATAATGATGATATCATTCGTAGGCTTTTGGGGAATACCAAAAAGCGTGGGTGTAAAGCCAATAAGAGCGCCAATAAGAAGTATTTTTTTCATAATGACCTATTTTTATTTCATTTTTATTTCTATATGCATGTATAGAGTAAAGGATTTTTGAGGATTCAGCAAAAGCCTGCCTTTAATAAATTATAAGAAATTCTTGCATTTCGGTTCGCTGGTAAGGTAGGGTAATGAGTATGATAAAAAAGGAAAAAAACTATGAAGCTTGTATATAAGCTTATCTTCTTTGGGATTCTTATTGCGTGTGATTCAGCCCTTACGTTGCTCGTTGCGCGTTCTGGTTATTCAGGTAAACAAGAGAAAAACTAAACTATTTCAGGAGTTTCTTGTCTGCAAGAAAGCAGATAGGATAAATTTCTCTTGATATTTTCATGGCTACTGGTGTATGATTCTACTTAAGGACTAGTAGTGTGCTAGTTTATGTTTGTAGTGGAGGGTGTAGCATGAAAAATATGCTTATAGTCGGTGGATTTCTTCTACTGATCTTACCTGTATATGGCGCTGATGAAAAGAAGGTGGTACCTGATGATCATCGTTCGTCCCTGACTCTTACCCCTGATATTCCCAATAAGAAAAGCTTTATAGAGAAATGTATCTTGGCAGGCAAAAGCTTGGGTGCCGTAGCTGCCGGTACTATTTTTGGGACTTTCTGTTATACGATACAAGATGTGGGTAATTCAAAGCCTCAGTTAGTAGATAGATTAAGTACGTTGTGTACAGCAGGAGTAGCTTTGGTGTGTGCTGCCAAATTGGGTTCATACAGCATTGAATGTGCAAAAGAATTACTTGAAGAGTGAGTGAGATATGAAAAAGAGTATAGGATTACTTTTTTGTATCATTTCATGTTCATCTATTAGGGCACATGAGCAAAAAACTGCTTTAACAGCTTATTTGGAAAAGAACGTTAGAATCGGTATGGCGGCAGCTATCGGTATCTGTTTAGCTTATGAAGGGTATAAGTGGTACACAAGCCCTGAAGAAGCGCAACCTGATGGTCAAGATACTATTCAAGAAAAAAAGCCTATCACTCTGAATGATCGTATCGAATATTTTGGTATCGGTGCTGGGTATAGTTTGCTCACTGTTGCATCAATACTTGCAACCTATAAATGTGCTGTCCATGCGGTTGATAGATTGAACGCGCTTATAAAGGATCCTGTAAAGGAATGGCATAATCTTTACGATGAAGATGGACTTTCTAAATCGGGCAAAAAATGGGAAGAAGGCTTAGAATTTGCACGGGAAGTGAAAAAACGGTGGCTACTTGGAAGTGCCTTTGCTGGCTCATTTGCACTTGCTATTCCCTACTTTACCTATGTTAGATATAGGTTACCTCATGCGGCAATTGAAAACTTAAAAAAAGCATTTCAGAATTAAGGATCTATTCATGAATTCTCTATTGCTGCTAGCCGCATTGGGTGGCCAGCTTTTATCAGAAACTGATCCTCAGACCTTCGCAGAATCTCGAGCTTTTGTAAAAGATACTCTACGCCAACATGTTACCGATCCTGCGCTCTTTGAGGAAGCTGCATGCACACTTTTAAAGCTTAAACAATCTGGAAGCTTCAACCCAGCAAGTTGTGGTCAAATCATTGAAGAGCTGGTAAAGGCACATTATCTAGATGGTTTCTCTACACATATTCCTTTCCCTGATGGTATTTCAAGTATGCAGTATGGCTATGTGATTGCCTCAGATGCGCTGCGCATTTTTAATCTTGGTCATGGCAATTGCCACCAAGTTGGATGGTCAGGGGCTCGAGCCGTTTTTAGTGCGGCGGCACTTCAACAGCAGCTTCAATCAGGATTGTTGTCAAGTCGATCTCTTGATGCTGCTTGTCATGATATGTATACAACAAACCCAGGGATAAACAGAAGTATAGAGTACAGTGTTTTCCGATCTAAGGTTAATGCAGTATGCTCTCTCCTAAGACGGGACCAAGGCAAATTAGATGAAGCTTGGGCGCTATTAAGCAAAGATACACCAGATACCCTTAAGGTTCTTTGGCATATGCAACCTGATTATTTCATTAGAAGGACAGGCTTAGATTTTTTAAGGTCATATCGTGTTACTAATGCAATTTCATTGTTTGGAAAAGCCTCTCATGCAGCTCTCAGGGAGGTGAGTACTGAATTAGTTAAAGTTATTATAGGGGTACTTGATGCAGCATCTCTTGAGAAAATCGATAAGATGCTTCACGATATGTATATCGCAATTGGTATGCATCGCAATGTTAGCGATCCTGATTTGAAGAGATTCTTTTTATGGAAAGATGATATCAAAGCATATAGATCTCAGATTATATCACTGGTTCTTACCGGTCGTCCTTCCTCTGTTGGAAAGCAACTAGCAGCCCTTTGCAAGGCAGATCATATAAAAGTATGTGGTGAAAAGCTACGCAGAGAATTGGCACATCTCGATGCGTCCCCATCTCGCTTTAAGTCGAAAATAAGTGATTGCATCCTTCTTGTACATAAAGCCATTGCTGAAAATATAGTACAGGCGCAAGATGCTTGCTGTACTAAAGACGATCGATTGTGTGTTATTAGTGGAACTATTAATGGTTGCGATTGCCCTTGGGCAAAGACTGCGCTTGCTCTATTTAATTCCCCCGATTGTGAAATAGATGATGTTATTGATCTATTAAAAAAATCGAGTAAGAGGGGCATTCTAGAGGCTCTCAGTATGATAAACGAAAGTGAGCATGAAAGGATTCAAATGAGTAGTGAGAAACTCAGAAAAGACCTGGAGGCTTGTAGAAGAGAGAACCTTGCGGGGATGTTCAGAGAGTTGGAACCGCTAACCACCTCCCAAGTACAAAAGGCTAAAAAGAAGTTGCGAGAAAAGCAACGTGATGGTTCACAGCTCGAAACGACATTGCGGCAAGAGCTCCAACTTTTGCAGGATATTGAACGTGATAGAATGAGTGCTGTATTTGCTAAGCTTGATCTCGAGTGCCCTAAAGCAGGACAATCTTGGTATAAAGATGAGGGGATTTTCCTTGAGCCAGCTGAATTACAGGAGGCTTTGGCGAAGTTTAAAGATCCAGCAATCGGGGAAGCGATAAAAGTTCTTGAAAATGCTGTAACTCAGGAGGATGCTCTCAAAGCCCTTGATGCAATACGGAGAATAAAAATAGATACCAAAGATGCGCGAGCTCTTTTAGAATCTGATCATACTAACGTAGAATCTTGGAGTGTAGCGGATGATTGTATTCTAGCTGGTGAAGCAATACAAGGCATTCGTAAGAACCTACCGGAAGAAAACAGGGTAGCTCATCCTGATCATCTGCTTAGTCTTGTTAGGTTGCCAAATTTAGGGCTACCTCGAGAAAACATTCATATTCTTGGAGATTTCAAGAACGCGGGACAACTGTTATTTGATCCTACCGATGCTATCCTGTCACAACAAGCGGATCTGCTTGGTGAAGGTGGCGAGACTGATGAGCAAAAAAGTGAACGTGTAGCGAATGCGATAAAAAAGCATTTTGAAGAGCAGTATCTTGATAAAGATAGCGCTGGAGCCCATCACTTTATATGCAAAATTC
Organism: Candidatus Babelota bacterium; assembly: GCA_013288045.1. GTDB lineage: Bacteria > Babelota > Babeliae > Babelales > Babelaceae > PRDV01. Next base: position 64,535 of record JABDCP010000001.1, on the reverse strand, counting down.
AGCGCCCTTCTGAACATTGGATTCTGGTATCCTTAATTAAGTTTGCTGGTAAAAAACCTATATTGGTACTGCTTGATTCACAAAATTGTCCCGTCGAATCTCATAGCCAATCATTTCATGTTGGGGCTGATACTATACTTGCATTTCTGTATACTATATTTATGCGCCAAGAACGACAAATTCGTGGGAGCTCTAGTAATAGTGGCATGAGTGCTAGCAGATTCTAGCGATCGACATTCCCCATGTAGCCTGCCATACTAGAAATGCCAGTTGACAACCTTAAAAAAGCGTTTCAGTGATAAGGATCTTATTTATGAATGCCATGATGTTGGCTGCCTTGGGTGGCCGCCTTTTATCAGCATCTCTTCCCCTAGAAGAGGCCAAAGCTTTCGTAAAAGATACCTTGCAACTATTTATCACTCAGGAAGATATTGCTAAAGAGGAAATCTTTGAGAAGGTATCACTTGAAATTTTTAAACTAAAACATTCAGCAAGGCTCGATCGAGAGCAATGTTGCTTGCTTATTGATGAGCTCATAAAGGACCATTCTTCTTGCAGATTGCTTCCTCTTCCCAGAACCATCGATAGTGCAAGATACGGAAATGTAAGTGTTTTAGCCTCGCAACGAGTTTTCTACCTTCAGCATGATGACCAACAAGACGAGCCTTGGTCGTGTGGGTACCGGTCAATTTTTAGTGCAGCATGGCTCCAAAGCCATCTTAAACCTGGTTCGGTTATGTCGAGTACTGATTTAGGAAGTGTGTGTCGCGATCTGCGTCTCCGTAACCCCGGTATTAGGGGATGTATAGAGTATATTACTTTTCGGACTAAGGTTGAGGAGGTGTGCTCTCTTGTAAGAAAAGACCAAAATAATGTTGATGAAAGTTTAGCTCTGTTGAGAGAACAGGAACCAGATACGCTAAAGGTTCTTTTACAACTTCAACCAGATTATTTTATCAGACGAGTTGTTTTGAAATTTTTGAAGGCAAATCTTAAAGATGGTCGTATTCTTGATTCGATAGCATTAATGGGAAAAGCTTCTCATAAATCTATTAAGGCTGCGGGTACCCAGTTGGTTAAACTTGTGATGAGAAAGCTTACCATATCGAAAGTTGATGCTCTCGTTAAAGCCATACAAGATGTGCTTAAGCGCGAGAAGGATTCGGAACTTAAGCGCACTGTTTCAGGAACTAATCCAGAGGCCAGGTTACAAATTATTGAACTTATGCTTACTGGCCGACCGTTAAGCTTGAAGAAACAGGTAGCAGTCCTTTGTGAACGAGACAGTACTGTAAAAGAAAGATATAAACAGCTCCTTCAAGAATTGGAACGAGTAAAGTCTCTTAATTTCTCTGAATTTTCCGCTGAAATAGAGGCATGCCGTAACAACGTAAAAACCGCCCTTGAAGCAAATACTCAAGAAGTACAAGATGTCCTTTGTGATAAGGATCCTCGGTTGAAGGAGATTAATCAAGTTATTGATCGTTGTCGCGACTCTAATGTACGAGCTGCTCTTGCACTCTTTCACTCTGCTAATGTTGAGCATGATGAAGTTATCGATCTTCTAAAGAGTTCTGAAATAGATGATATTCAAGATGCTCTTAAGCTTATCAATGAAAGTCAATATACCTCGATTCAAAAGTGTATTGCAGATGTTACAGAGCGCTTAGCTGAAGATAAGCTTACTAGCCCTACAAGCATCAGTAGTTCATCTACTGATTTGGCAGTTGAACGAGTTTTAGGACTTCTTCAGCAGGCAGTAGATCTACTTAATGAGAAGAGGGTGGATGCTGAAAAGAATATACGGGAGGCACGAAGCATTTGGCAGGAAGCGGTTAATGAAAGGTTCCTTAAGGCTTTTTCAAAGCTTGGGTTTGAGTGTCCTAAAACGGGTGTGCTTACTGTTCCTACCGAACAATTGCGTAGTTATGTAGAGAAGCTTAGGGATCCCCTCATAGATCGAGCTAAAAGGGCTCTTGATAATTTACAGCCTGGGGATGATACGCGCAATGCTGTTTTAGCAATAAGGGCTATTGGGGATATAGCTACAAAAGAAGATGCAATAGCCCTTTTACAATCTGATCATACAAAGGGAGATGCCTGGACCGTGAGTCCTGTATATAAACTTGCCTGTCAAAGGTTAGTGGATATTAAGAGCGCTTTGCCTGAATATGAAGATGAAGCTTATGTGGACCACCTTATTAAGCTAGCCAGGATGCCAATTCTTGGGCTGCCTCGAGATCATGTCCACATACTTGGGGATTTTGCTAATCGTGGTGATGTTGCTAATCGTGGTCAGCTGTTGTTTGACTTTTCAGACCCCTTTCTTTCTCGTGTTTCAGATTCACTTGTTGACGCTTGTGAGACGCAAGATCAAAAAAGTGAACGTGCTGTAGATGCGATTAGAGAGCATTTTAAAGTCAAGTATCTAGATACTAATACAGCAGGTGCACATCATTTTATATGCCGCATTAATGGAAATCACTGGATTCTCGTATCCTTGGTTAAATTTGCTGATAAAAAGCCTATATTGGTAGTGCTTGATTCGTTCAATAAGCAAATTGAGTCTGATAGTGGATCAGGCAGCGTTGGTGCTGATACGGTGATTGCCTTTCTCTATAATAAACTAGTTGTCCCTCTTCGTGAATAGTTATTCTGCAGTGGGAGAAGCCCCTTGCCTGCCAGACAAGGCATGTTACACTATTCTTAATTACCATGAATTCATAGGAGGCAACCATGTATAAAGTAGTACTCTTAGTGTGTATTTCTAGTACCAGTTGGACGTATGGGAACTTGCTCGTGAGGCAGCACCCCATGGACGAGCTTGAAAACTTGCAGCTGGATGACCCATTGCCACTTGAACTAAACCAAGACGCAATGAGGGATGATGAAAGAGTTGCCATGATACAAGGTGCTTTGAATAGAAGAATGGTGATAAACGGTCTTCGGGTGAATAATAAGTTTCGATGGGACTTGTTTATGCTCAATGTATATGGTGTATCGACATTTGTGGGTTTTTGCAGCATGGTAGGGTATGTCGTTTATATCACTGTTTTTAATAGGGTTTCTAGTATTTAAGGTTTAACTTGTTGGTAAAAGCCTTTCTTGGTAGTACTCATGGTAACTCATTATCCAATTCAGTCTGGCGGCAGATAGAGCACTAGGAGTGCTGATAAGGCATTTGCCTCCATCTATACTAAGTGTGTATGCACTAATTTAAACTACGTGCTCTTCTTTAGTTCGATTTATAGGACCTGTTGCTTGCAGGGAGGGGCGTGCTATACTAGCGATAATTAACTCTAGTAACCTAGGAGAAATTATGAAAAAGATAGTACTATTATTAAGTATTTTTGGTACAGCATCTATGTATGCAGCCGCACCAGTAGTTAACAATGAAGATGAGTTTACTGAAGAATTAAAGAAACAGTTACGTAGCCAAGGACATAGGGACTGGGAGCAAATTTTTGGTGCCGATTGGAACAAAGCATCAAAAGAAGAAAAAATTGCTATGATGGAAGGTGCTTTTGCAAATAATAGAGTGCGATGGGACCTTTTAAAGGTTACTGAATCTATCAGAATGTTGGCAAAGCCAAAGACATTAGCATCCCTTAGTTTAGCATCATTGGGTATCTTTGCAGCGTGGCATGCAACGTCCTTAGTAAAAGATGTGGCGAAACACTACCTTCTTATACCACCGCTTTGCAACCCTTCTGAGTCTTCGATTCGAGGATGGGATAGCACGGTGAAAGACTTTTTTGTGTATGAAGAGAAAAAGTTCCCTGTACGAAGTGACGTGGTACTGACTGAGCATCTTAAAGAACGATTTGCAAAGCTGAGTCATGCTATTACGAACGCAGCCAAGAATGATGTTAATTTTAGACATTATCTCCTGTATGGTCCTCCAGGAACGGGTAAAACCATGATGGCAAAAGCTATTGCGCAGGAAGCAGGTCTAGAGCATATGTATTTCTCTGCAGCTAATCTTGAGCAGTATAGTCTTGAAGAGGGCGTTCAACAGATTAGGCATCTTTTTGAGTATGCAAAGTCCTATCCTAAAAAGCTTATGGTTATTATGGATGAAGCAGATAGTATCTTTGCTCATCGTGATACCTGCTCAGATAAGGTTCGTACCTTCTTGAACTTGATATTAACATATACAGGTACTGAACAGAGCAACTATGTGGTAATAGCTATTACCAACAGACCGCAAGACTTTGATGAGGCAGCACTGAGTCGTTTCGGGGTGAAGATCAAGGTTGATGCTCCAGGGTTTGAAGAGCGTAAGCTGATGTTTGCGAACTATGCCCAAAAATACTTTGTGGATTCACATACGGTTAACCGTGATAAACGTTCAATCTTCCAATGGTTATTCAGTAGAAAGCCTGCTGAAAGAACGCCATTGAAGATCGCAGAAGACGTATTTACTGATGAAACATTCTTTGATCGACTTGCAAAAAGAAGCGAAGGGCTTGCAGGACGTGAGATAGCTGACGTTATATCGAACGTGCAGCATGATGCGTATGGAACCCCAGATCATACGGTCACCCAAGAAATGCTCTTGAATGCTCTTGAAGATAAGTTTCAAGATTTAGCGACGATGAAAGACTTTACGAAGGGACGTGGCAGAGCAACAGCTGCAGCCTAATTCCTTTACCTTAACTATACAAGACTCCGTATGTGCAACCACATACGGAGTCTTCTTTTTGCTCTAAGAAAAACACTCGATCTCTTGACAGTGCCCTAAGCAGTTTTCTAGGCTTGGCTCACATGAAAGAGAGGTCTGTATGCAAAGATTATTTATGCGATGGTCTGTCGTGCTTAGTGTCGCACTATTTTGTGTAGGTAACGCAGGTCATCTGCACGCCAAAGTTATCACGTTGGTTAATGATGTGGTACATAATGGAGTGGGGAGTCCTTTTGAGATACCTGAAAAAGTTCACGGTGATAAGCTCGTTATTACCTCAACCTCTCATAAAGCGGTAATTATAAGAAAGGGTAGCACGTGGGACCTTTCAGATCTATCTTCGACCTATAAGACTATAGAATTTGCGGGAAATGCTCGCTTAGTATGTGAACCAGGCTCTCGACTGCATGGCACCGGTGGGGTGTTACGCTTTGTAGATGAGGCTCGTTTTATTGTGGGGAAGGAGTAGTATGAGCTTGAGGATCAAGGGAATCATACTGCTTGTCTCCACGGCGTCTCTGTGTAGTGCGGGAAGAACGGTTACTGATGGGTTTCAAAGTAAATTTGTTCGACCATCAGTTGATAGACCCACTCCTGATCCTAATCCCTGTTTTCGATTTTTTGATGTCTATCTGCCTGATGAGTTTGATACGAATCCTGAGATGACCTTTCCTATTGTTTATCATCTTACTGGTTTGGGCGGTACTAATACTCAGTATTCGATGTGTGATCAGATGGCGATGGATGAGATGCTTGCAAATAAAGAAGTCGTTCCGATGATTATTGTTGCACCAGATCCTAGTACTCTTAATTATAGCAGCAGTTTTTGGACCGACTCTAATCTCGTGCAAGATCCTACTGAGTCATTCAATAATATGTTTGAAAAATACATAATTGATGAACTCATTCCGTTTGTTGATGCAAAGTATCGTCAAAAGATAACTGCTGACGGTGATGCAGGCCCCTTTCGTGCCTTAATGGGTCAATCTATGGGAGGGTATGGCTCTCTATTCTTTGGCCTTAGACACCCGGAGATGTTTTGTGGATATGCAGGAGACAGTGCGACAGCTTTTTGGTTGCTCAATACAAACTTAGCCAGTCCCCCAGAGCCCGGGTTTCCTGATGGTAATCCGATGTTTAGTTTTAGCAAACTTCTTATTCCAGAACTTAGCAACTCGTCACCTCCGGGAAGACTTGAGTTTGGCAATGGTGATATTACGGCCGGCTTTTTTTCTCAGGCAGGCGCCTTTAGTCCGATTGTTCAAGGCATTGGGCCATCCAATTGTACCGATGAGACGAATGCCTGTCTTGCTTCAGCACCATTTTGTTTAGCCTATCCGTTTCTTATGGCTGACCCCGTTAATAACGTTCCTCAGATTGTGAATGGTCGTTTTGTAGTAAACCAGCCCATTCTAGATGTCTGGCAGAGATTTGATCCCTTTGTATTTCTTGATACTATTGACCCTGCAACACTTAATTCTAAAGCAATTTACCTTGATGCAGGTGATGACCTTGTAAATGAGATTGTTGATAATGTTGGAGCACATTATTTTTCTGCTAAGTTGAGCTCTATGGATGTAAATAATGAATTTCTTTTATTTTGTGGGGGACATACGTCATGCACTGCGCCTCCTATGCTCTACTGTTACCGTTTTACGACGAACCTAAAATTGTTCTCCGGTAAGTTTTCAGATGCGGGCATGCCACCAGCTAAAACGGTTATCACGGGTGACATGACGATCGAACTTGCCGATAGCTCAGTCATGAGCATAACTGATAAAGCGTTGCTTGCTATTGAGACAGTGGATGTATTTGGAGTTTCTAGTACGTCAAACGTAACATTTAACATTACTGACTCTGCGCGTCTTGAAATTGGAACTGATGACATACTTGGTGGTGGTCTGCAGGTGGGTAATGCATTTGGTAAAGCAAACTTGATCTTTGATAGTGCTCGTGTTGATGATAGCATAACATTTACTTTGAATATTAATGGGCCGAGTGCGGTCCTTCAGATAGGTAAGCAAGGGTATCTTGGCTTTGGCATTGGTGTTATTGGTAATAATACCGATGTTGCTAACTACTGGGGACTAACCTCTTTAACTAATGTTGATAGTGTAGTACTTTCTTTTAACGAAGGACGATTTGAACATAACCAAATAGCTTCAGCATTGGCTGATCGGGGTTCCCTATTAGCACTTGGTGTGAGTAACGCGTATGAGATGATGCTAAATCCCGAGTCCTTTGTCATTTCAGGGGGAGCCAATCTTGCAATGATAACCGAAGCAAATCGTATTCATCCTCTTGTACAGGATACTGCTGGTGTTGTCGACCCAGGTGGAATTCGCAACTGCATTGTGCCAGTACCGGCTCACGAATTTGATGATTTTTATGGTCCTCCTAAGGGTTTCTATAACTCCGAGACTTTCTCTCAAAATTTGCTAACGGTCGGTATCTTATCGTCATCACTGATGCTGTTTGATACTGACAAAGAGCCTCTTCCTAACCCTGCAACACAGGACCAACTCTTTACCTTCCTTGCTGTTCAGAATTACTTTGACCAAGGAAGAAAGCGTGCACCTATCAATGAGCTTGATGGGCAGTTAGTTGTTGGCTATATTACGCCTGAGACTGTTACCACGGCTGGTGTAACCACAACGACCATGCACATTAATCGCTTTGTGGTGAACCAAGATGATCCCTGTAATGCGTTAACGAACCCCTTTCCTACCGATAGAATTCTTGAAGAGGGTGCTGTAGGTATTGCGTTAGCAACTATTGATGGTGAACTTCAGGTGGTGAGGCTCTTCGATCTTAATCCGGTGGTCTGATTACTGCAGTTTGGTGATCGTTCCGTCAGTATCTAAGTACCCCTTATAATAATAGGAAACATAGAGTATAGGGCGCTGCCATTCAATCGCTTTAAAGCGGGCAGCGAGATACATAAGATGTCGAATATAGGCAGACTTTGCCCAGAAATCGTTTGAGAGTTCTGCAATCACCGCATCTGGATACTGATCATCAGGGCTATCGCTGAAGAAAAGTTCAGAGCATACATAGGGTACCAATGCTAGTCCTGGTAAGACGGCAAAGGGAACACGGGGATTTGTTGAAGGTTGTACGATAGGACCGACCCCATGAAATAAGGTGCGAATAAAGCTTACGTTATACCAGCTTATTGATTCAGTAACTGCCATCGTATGCCGTTTATTGAAGCTTCCTTTAATCTGCCCATCAGAGATCCAGTACACCGTATTACGGTATTGGTCATCTTCCCATTTAAAAGCTCCGACTAAGATCTGTATTGGCTTGCCAAGAGATTCAGTATCCCAATAGGTAGCAAGTTCGCGAGCGGTATCAAGATTCAGTTTAAATAATGAAGATTCGGGAAGGATGACGAGCTCGAGGTCCGGGTACTTCGCTATGAGTGATCGGATATCATTTTTGATTGCCTCTATCGATGCCATAGGTTGAGGTACTGGCAGGAATTTTTTTTGAAGAGTGGCTACTTTGTGAAGCCATTGAGGGGGAGTTTGGGGAGGTTTTGCAGAGATACACTGTAAAACCCAGGGAAGCATTCCGATAAGAGGGCATATGCATCTTAGGAGAGTACTCTTTGTGAGTAACGGGATCGTGAAGGCAGCATTGGTAAGTAACAGAAACCACATGAGAATACCTTTACCTAGTACAGGCATCCATGAGAGAAGTGCTGGCTGCTCTGCCAGGGGAAGCAGTGGATACAGAAGAAAGTATCCTTCCCAATAATTAAACATGCTTAAGCTCAGATGTATAACCCAATAAAAGTAGAAGCCGGTGGTGAGTATCCACACGCCAAGGCGTGCATAGGGAGAAATAATCTGTGCTCGCCTAAGAAACGTTGAGGTTAGATAAAACCATACCCCTCCAAAGAATCCTTGAATAATGAGAATAGCAATTGAAGGAATGACACGTGCCCAAACAGGGCCTATTCCTAATAAAAAAAGTGTCTGTAGGATTCCGGCTCCTCCTAGGGCCCAGAGAAGGGCGCTATAGAAAAAGCCATCTTTAAAGGTGAGATTTTCGCGAGCTCCAAGATAGAATAATGGCACGAAGCAGATGAAAGAGCCCCACCATAAGGAAGGGCTCATGATAAGGGCAAGCCCATACACGAGTGCTGAGCTTGCGAGTATCATCCATCTATTTATGGTCTTCATGCAGCTTCCGCATTCTCTGCTTTCTCTGCAGCCGCTGCTCCTGTAAGGTCTTTGGTTCCTGCAAGGAAAAGAACTGGCTTATTCTTTACCGGGTCCATATAGACGCCAGTACCGTCAGTTTTAAGGGTGATATCCGCTTTGAAATCACCAGCAAGTTCTTTATTGAGTAATCCAGCATAGGTCATTTTACCGATTTCAACCCACGTTCCTGCAGGATCACTGGCAAAACGGCGATAGATTCTCATGAGCGTTTTACCGGCAAGTCGAGTACCAGGCCTTTGTCGTTTGTTGTCAAAGGCGATAGTTACCAGCTGACCTTTAGATTCACCTGTTGTTGGGGTGAAGCTATAGGCAGTTTGAGTACCAGGCTCTTTTGGAAGAGTGAGGGTGACCTTTTTTTCTTGAGTGATCATACCTAACGAGGTAATCTGACTGCTCGGTATAGTAAGAGTCATGACTTCACCAATCGCATTCAAAACTACTGTTTGTTCGCATTGGGAATTCTGCCCACAGGGTTGAAGCACTGTTTTGCTATTGTCTGAATTTGCGAGTAACCCACAAGGGACCGCAAGTAAGGTAATAAGTAATTTCTTCATTATAGTTTCCTTTAATCAATGTTAGATGTTTACAGAAAATGAACCATCTGGTGATAATGTAACAGAAACTGGTTCAAGAACCTTATTAGTTTCTACATAGAGGACATTATTTCGTAACCACTCATTTTTCGTGTCATTATAACGATAGAGTTCAACGATATTAAAGTCTTTCCCTGCAGTTAACTTCTTCCCTTGTTCTGTTTGATAGGTAAAGTATCGAGTACCAGGACGAGGTGTAGGCTTCATTTCAAGACCGAGGTATACCGTTGTACCATCTTGTGTAGTAAACTTATACAAAGTCTTAGCGCCCACTTTTGATGGGACCTGGAGCTTCTCCGTGGTTGCTGAGGTTACGGTACCAAGATCTATAAAAGATGCTGTCATTGGATCTACGTTAAACGTTGATCCTATTGCGTTAAGAGTCTGGGTTTGAGTACAGGTACTGTTAGCCCCGCATGTTTGTACCCCGATGAGTCCTCTGATCCTAAGATTTAGGTCTGCTTGAACATCTTTGATATGACAAGCCAAAGCAGCGAAGGTGAGTGCTGTGAGTATTTTGAATTGGTTCTTCATGGTTATTCCTTTTTTGTGATTATGGGTTAATAGTTATAGGAAATGATACTGGGTTGACGCCGTTTTTTACGAAGATCATGCCTTCTCGCGACCATTCATGTTTGGCGTCGTTGTAACGATAGATTTCAATGATATGATAATCCTTTCCTGCAGTTAATTTCTTACCGCCTTTAGTATGTAAGATGGGGAAGTCAGCGCCCGGAGCTGGGACCGGCTTCATTTCAAGCCCCATGTGCACCGTTTTGCCGTCTTTGCGGGTAAATTTAAAGAGTGATTGAGCTCCTACTTTTGCGGGGAGCGTAACTATCTCGACCTTTGTTGAGGTTATTTCCCCTAGATCTTTATACACGGCAGTTTTTGGATCAACCGTAAAGAGTGACCCAAGTGTATTAACTGACTGATCTGGACTACAGCTGCACATGTGGTTATAAAGGACAGTTGTATTTCCAACTTTCTTAGTGAAGTACGTGTATATCTTTTCAGTCAATGAGATAATTGATGGAAAGCATAGGAGGATGATCGCTATCCTTTGCCACCATATTACCTTTTCTAATTGCTGAGTATCCATGTTCATTCCTCGCTTGCTGGTATGCTTTATTCGTTTACAGTAAATGAACCATCAGGCGATAAGGTAACAGAAACTGGTTCAAGAACCTTATTAGTTTCTACATAGAGGATATTATTTCGTAACCACTCATTTTTCGTGTCATTATAACGATAGAGTTCAACGATATTAAAGTCTTTCCCTGCAGTTAACTTCTTCCCTTGTTCTGTTTGATAGGT
>JABDCP010000001.1:0-53609 GCA_013288045.1 Candidatus Babelota bacterium | reverse complement strand
AACCACTCATTTTTCGTGTCATTATAACGATAGAGTTCAACGATATTAAAGTCTTTCCCTGCAGTTAACTTCTTCCCTTGTTCTGTTTGATAGGTGAAGTATCGAGTACCAGGACGGGGTGTAGGCTTCATTTCAAGACCGAGGTATACCGTTGTACCATCTTGTGTAGTAAATTTATACAAAGTCTTAGCGCCCACTTTTGATGGGACCTGGAGCTTCTCCGTGGTTGCTGAGGTTACGGTACCAAGATCTCTAAAAGATGCTGTCATGGGATCTACGTTAAACGTTGATCCTATTGCGTTAAGAGTCTGGATTTGAGTACAGGTACTGCCAGCCCCGCATGTTTGTACCCCGATGAGTCCTCTGATCCTAAGATTTAGGTCTGCTTGAACATCTTTGATGTGACAAGCCAAAGCAGCGAAGGTGAGTGCTGTGAGTATTTTGAATCGATTCTTCATGATGAATTCCTTTTTGTTAGATATGTGTTTATCATGTTTGTTCAATGTTGCCTACCATGAGCGTACCATCTGGTGATAGGTTTGCAGGAATTTGTTCTACTCCTTTATTAGTTTCAACTTTTGCTACCTCGAGATGATCTTCAAAAGGTCCTCGTTTCATTATGTATTTATCAATTTTTGCCCAAGAAGGAACTCAGTGTCCTGTGTCAAGAAGGTTCCATCTGGTTTTACGCTAAAGGGCATATTTAGATTTCCAAAGTTGAGATTTCCAACCTCGGTCCAAGCGCCTTCTTGATCGACATCTTTTACATTTCTATACATCTTAATAACCATCTTGCCGAAGTCTTTGGTGCCAGCTCGTTGTGCTACATTATCAAATACGAGGTACACGGTTTTACCAGCAAGTTCACCTTGAGAGGGAACAAAACTATAGGCCGTTCGAGTTCCAGCTGTTACGGGGAGTGCAAGAGCTTGATCTGGTTGTGAGAGATCAAGTGACTGAATTTTAAGCTGACTAAGTGGTATGTTTACCTTGTCTCCAATGGCATTTATGACCTGCCTACATTTTGTTTTTGGACCACCTTTAACACCACCAGCACACGTCTGTATCGCTACCCTCATGTCTAATTTAAGATCAAAAATTGTAGCCTGTGCGGAGGATATACAAAGCGCTGAGCCGGTTAAGATTAAGAGCATATATCTAGTCATCTCAATTCCTTTTATTGATTAGTTTTTATTATGCATTCTTGCCTCAATTCTCTGCTATTCCTTTAAGGTAATTTCATGCGTATATTAGAGTTACATGAAGCTCCCGGTTCAGCATTACATATGGCTCGCTTATCTCCGATTGCAAGATTTGTCTGACATTTGCCATCGGCTGGAGCTTTACATCCTTGATTCATAGATCCCCATCGAATGCATTTTCCTGAGTCATCATTGGTAATGCAGGGAATATTTGCATGCGTCGTACCTTGACTTGTGGCTGCAGGAAGTATAGCGTTGCATGACTTGCCCGCTTGAGCGCTACACGATGCTGAACCCAAGAAAGGAACCGAAAAGTTTATTGAACAGGGACCCTCGCATCCTTGGACCATGGCACCCCATGAGGTACATTCGCCTTTACTATTTCTTTGATGACAGGGAACCTCAACGGTTACTGATTTTTCAGAGGCTTCAAGATAGCCGAGTGTCATACTGAGTACGAACAAAATTTTCATCTTCATAATGGTCTCCTAATAATTTGTTTCTTATTCTTGCACATCTTGTATTTTACATTCTGTAGGGGTTCCCCAGGTTCCGCAGGCATCTTTTTGGGCCTCTGGACTGCAATCTCGAGCAGGAATATGGCGCAAGACTTTATTTATAGGCACATTGGTGAGTTTGCAGGACACAGAGCCGGTCATATGAATTGCCTCACCGCTAACTGATTTTTCAACAGCTTCAAGATAGCCGAGCGTCATACCGAGTATGAACAAAATTTTCATTTTCATAGTTATTTTCCTTGTTGTTGATCTTGGAGCAATAGTTGTTGTCGTATTCTTTCAATATCGAGTATCTTACAGCCCGTGGGAGTTCCCCAGACGCCACAAGCATCCCTTTGAGCCTCTAAACTACAATCTCGTGCAGGAATATGTCCCACAATTTTTTGGGGCAGAGCATTAACTCTGCAGGATACAGCGCCGGTCATAGGAATGGCTTCTGCCCAGGCCTTGAGTGCATTAGGATCGCTCCACTGTTTGCAAGAAAGAACTTTTCCTGCACTAGGATCACAGAGTGAGTTTTTAAGGTTTGCGCTACAATCTGGCACAGCAAGACGGAAGGGCACTCCTGAACCGGATATCTGACATTCGATGCCGGAGGTAAGAGGATTTTTTTGGATCTGATTTTCAAACCAGTCTTGGGAAGTATAGATTGCGCACGAAGTAGGCGTCGCAATATCTTTACCAAAGCTATCGCAGTTCTTCTGTTGTTCTGCTAGATCACAGGTTTCACCTTCCTTCGCATATATTTTGCCTTCTGCTTTTGTTTTACATAAAGTTATCGAGCTTGGAGTACCGGGAAAGCGGCGTCCGAATGCGAATTCTTTTTTTAAGGTGCCTTGTAACTTCGCTAAGTTATACTGAGGTGTACAAAAGGCCACTTTTGCTGGCCCATAATAAGGATCATCTTTATAGTCGTCGCAGGCTGCCTGTAGTTTATCTTTCTGGCAGGAATCGCTAACAGCAAGATAGTCAGATCTTTTTGCATCGGGCTTTGTGGTTTTGCAGGTTACAATACCTGCAATAGGATCTTCCGCGTGTGCAGCAGTTCCAGACATAAGGATGAACAGGGTGCTTAGTAGTGTGAGAAATTTCATGAGGGGACTCCTTCTTTTTGTGTCGTCGCTTTTTTATTCTCTAAAGCTTCTTTTTGTACTTTTCCATTAAGTACTTTTCCAGTAAATGTTGCATTGTCGGCAAGGATGACGGTTCCTGGTTGACCGATAAATTCTATAGGACCACTTATTGAAGCCTTATTGCCTTTTAATACTACACGGGGCCCCTTAGGCATTTCCTTTTTGGTGCTGAAAACATAAGAGAACGATATTCCAGAGCTAGTTTGTTGAACTCCTGATACTGGCGTAGTTATATGAATGGGCCCTGCAGTGGTATTTTCAAGGGTTACGAGGGTGGAATTGTCTCCATCAATCGTAAGATCATCTTTAAAATCAGAATCTGTAGCCCGTATATTGCCATAAACTTCAGTTGGGCCAGTAAAGGAAGTATCACTTGCCGTTAGTGGTCCTCTGATTGTTGCGGTGCCTATTTCGCTTCCTTTATACAGATAGGTAGGACCATAGACATCTATGGTTGCGGCCGTAAGTCCCGTGCCCGTTAAAGTACCCATGATGGTAAGGGTATCAAAGGTTTTATCTGTATATGAGGCAGGCCCCATAACTTTTTGAGATTCTATAGCGCTTAAACTAGCTACAGCAAATACTATAAGGCTTATAATTTTCTTCATAGGATTACTTCCTCTGTATTATTTAAATTATTCTATCTAGTATCAGATTAAATAAATGCCATTCTATTTGTCAATGATTTTCCCAATTAATACGAAATTAAATTCACCAACAGAGGAGACTAATCTGAGACTGTGCATGATTTCTAGTACTATATTCGATCTATTATTCGAGCAGAAAGACTCATAAGTGTCTTAAAGCCGCTGTCACTGTCATTTTGTCATAGACTTTAAAGTAGTATAGGTCTTTTGAAAATGGGTATGATTACTAGAAAACTCTGGATAGACAAAGTTGGATAAGTATTGAAGATCTGATTAAAGAGTTTTCCAAAAGTGACTAGGCTTTTTGGAGTGTGGCTGATGCTGTGTTTTGTTGTTGGAGTTTAGCATGTTTTTGAGTATACTTTTGAAGTGTTGATTAACCAATAAGGATTGTATGGCAGCTTCTTCCTTTATTCTTCCTCCCTTTAAAATTGAACGTTACTTTGCACGCTATGAATTTTCTGCGCCCTATTTATTGTGCTGCTCAGATTGTGAGCCACTTCTGTTGCCAGAACTTTTAAGCATGGCAGAACCTAACGATCTATTAATGTGGGATGAGCAACGGTTGGGATATACTGATTCTCATGGTGAGCCACTGCTACGCAATGAAATTGTTACTTTATATAGGACACTTACGCCAGATAACTGTCTGGTCGTAACTCCTGTTGAAGGAATCTTTATTGCTCTCAATGTGCTTCTTAAAAAAGGTGACCACTGTATCGTTACATTTCCCGGCTATCAATCATTATACGAGGTCGCACGATCCATAGGATGTGACGTTTCCTATTGGGAACCGGTTGAGGATAAAGGGTGGTATTTTGATGTAGATCATCTTGCATCACTTATTACTCCACATACAAAAGCTCTTATTATTAATTTCCCCCATAATCCAACTGGATCAACTATCACCAAAGAGCAACTCGAGGCTATTGTTGCACTGGCGCGTGCTCACTCACTTACTATTTTCTCCGATGAGATGTACCGCGGTCTAGAAAAGGATGATACCCAGACACTTCCTTCGGTTGCTGATCTGTATGAGAATGGACTTGTATTAAGTGGCATGTCCAAGAGCTTTGGGCTGCCGGGATTGCGCATCGGATGGTTGGCGTCTCAGAATAAAGAGTTTCTTGATGCATGCCTTATATTCAAGGATTATATCACGATCTGTGCAAGTGGACCGAGCCAGATACTCTCATTGATAGCTCTTAAGGCTCAGAAGAAGATTTTAGACAGAAATAGAGACATCATAACCCATACGAGCGCTGCTTTTGCTGAATTTGTCTCACATCATAGCGACTGCTTTTCATGGCATCCGCCCAAGGCGGGATCTATTGCTTTTGTCAGATACCATGGTTCAGATGGGGTAACCGCATTGGCTAAAAAGCTTTTAGATGCTGAGGGGATTATGATACTTCCCTCAACAGTATTCGAATACCATGATGCACATTGGCGCTTGGGGCTTGGTAGAAAGAATGTCCCTGAAATCCTCGATCGATTAGATCGATTTATGAGGAAGCTTTAGAAGAAGCTATTCTTATAGTGTTTCTCCGTGTATATGGGTAGTGGCACATTAGTTCCGTACTATCCAAAAATTATGCCTTTACTTACGTGGACAATTCATCTCTTACTCTTTTGCATCGAAGAAACGAACGAGGAGTTCTGCAAGCTTATTCGGTTCATCTGAGAACCAAGCGTGACTTGCCCCTTCAACTTCATATATAGGAATTCCCAGCGATTCAATTCGATGCCAATCTTCTCCGGAAATTTTAATAGGGTCTTTTGCGCCTTGTAATACTACGAATTTGTCGCTGTAGCGCGATGCCGTTTTTTCTTGGTTCTCATAGCTTCCTAGTTGACTTTGATTATGTAAAGCTTCGAACCCAAACTTGATCATAAAATACCGTGCTTCTGGATCGGTTCTCGTACCAGCCCTTCTAGTTAATTCAGAAGGAGCCAAACCGCCTTTACTGTGAAAAGTTTCCGCTTGTTGTTCAGTGAATGGTTCACGGAACGACAATAAGTCAAATACTGTCTTGCCTGCTGGAAAAGGGTCAGTAGTAGGAAAGGCTTTCAAAGCAGCGAAACCTCGAGCTGCTTTCTCGAAGTCATTGATGGGTGTTCCGGTTAGTGTAACTTTTTTGATTGATGGCTCTTCAGCAACCATGTCTATTGCTACATGCCCTCCTAAGCTCCAGCCACAGATTTCCAATTCTTTAGGATTTACTTTTATGGCTTTTAAGAAATGGATGAGCGAATGGGCATATCCTGGAAAAGTATAGTATGATTTGTGAGCCCGGAAAATTTCATTTTCATGATCTTTGAAATAGTGACGTACATCATCTGGAAAATTGCTACTTTTTCCATGTCCAGGTAAATCCACAGCAAGTACACGAAAATCTTCAAAGGCTGGATTCGTAATAATTGGTTCGAAGACTTCTTTAGAAGCGGAATTTCCATGGATAAGCAGGATGACTTTCTGTTTATCCGGATGAGCTTCTAAATAAGAAAGCTTCAAATCGTAGGACGAAACTCCCGGGACTTTTCCATCATCCAAATGAACAGTGTTAGTCTTTTCAATAACACAGGCTGACGATGATGATGCTTTTGATAGTAATAGGAGTAACGTAAATGCTGACTTCTTGATCATAGGTAGTATCCTTCAACTTAAATTATAATATCGTATTTTGCAGCATCTTATCATGTTTTTGTGACATCGATATAAAGTATCCTGAATGCGTCAGGATTGTGACGAACTTTACTGTTCATAAGGAACTCTTGGTTAAGATGCTCGATTCATGATATTTACAAATTTCAATATAAGAAAAAATCGATAAAGCTGTCAAATCTATTTTATAAATGCATGTACCTGTTCTCTCTGGGTCTCGGAAGAAAGAATGTTCCTGAGATCCTGGATCGATTAGATCGATTTGTGAGGAAGCTTTAAAAAAAGCTATTCTTATTAGTGCTTTTCATTGTACACGGTTCGTAGCATACTAGTTCTGTACTATCAAAAACATGGTGGGCACTTATATGAACTATTCGTATTTTACTCTTTGCTTATTTCTTGCAGCAGGAACTGCATGGTGTTCAGGATCGAAAAAGGACCTTTTTAAAGCTGGTACAGTGTACGATAAAGATGGGAGTATGATCTCTATTGCATGGCCAAATCCCAAGGAGATTGTTATAGATCAAAAGTATGCGATACCCCAATTCAAAACAGAGTGCTGTGCGTATGCAGCTATCATGTCAGGTATCGTTTCAGGATCGATAGCATTTATGACACTGCAGGGCAAAAGCATTTCTGGGGAAAAAGCTACCTATATCGGGCTCATTTCCCAGGTAGGCGCAGTTATTGGCTTAGGATTAGCCACAAGATGGTTTGCCCATAAAGCAATCTCTTTGAATCGGGTTGAGAGAGAGGGTATTGAGCCGGCAAGAAAATTTGCAGACGATCTCTATGGAAAAGTCTATTTCGAACTCCGCAACGAAATCTCTCGTATAACATGTATTACATCAGAAGGTCGAAATTTTAGTAAGTTTGCAGGATTACGTTTTCTTGCAGGCATCATGACAAGTGACTAAGCAAAATAGTTTCCTGGGGCTGCCCCTATTGTTATTCGCATAATCTATTCGCTAAAAAGCGTAACAAGCTCATAGACATGGCTGAATTTAAGCGTCTTGCAGGAAGTGTCTACTTTCTGGTTCTGCGCAAGTATAAGCCGCTGGATACCAAATTTCTCTGCTTCAGCAGCATGGACGGTCATCTGGTTGATCGGCTTTATTTGGCCGGTAAGGCTGACTTCCCCTAAGATAAGCGACTTTTCTGGTAATGGCTTTTGGAAATAACTGGAGAGTAAAGCAAGAGCGATACCAAGATCGGCGCTTGCGCTTTTTATCTTAAAGCTACCGCTAATTTTGAAGAAGATATCATGAGTACCGAATTTTATGTGCAGGTACTTCTCTAAAATAGCTGCGATGAGAACGACTTGGGTATGATCAATGCCTGAAACTACCCGTTGTGGAATGCCATACTTTGATTGTAGGACAAGTGCCTGTAATTCAATAAGAAGGGGTCGCGAGCCTTCAATAAAGCTAATGAGCACCGACCCGGGATTATGAGACAGCTCTTCAAGAAGATGTTCATTAATATTAGGCATCTCTTTCAAACCATGCTCTTCCATCGAAAAGAAGCCCAGTTCGCAAACCGTTCCAAATCTATTTTTAACCGAGCGGAGCACTCGTGTTTGCCAGCGATCTTCACCTTGTAGATAAAAGACTGCATCTACCAGATGTTCTAAGGTCTTAGGGCCAGCCATAACCCCCTCCTTAGTGATATGGCCGCTCGCAATGATGGCTATTCTGTTCTCTTTTGCCATACGCATTAATTTAAAGGCAGCTTCCTTAAGCTGGCCAATACTTCCTGACAAAGCAGGACTGTCGGTGATGTAACAGTTTTGTATAGAGTCGATAATAACCACAGCAGGTTTTTCTTGGATGCAGGTGGCAAGCAGCGATTCTAAATTTGGATCATCAGAAAACAGAAGTTTCTGAGCTTGTATGTGAAGACGCTCTGCACGAGACTTTACCTGCTCAAGAGATTCTTCAGAAGAGAAATAGAAGACTTTATAGGTGTTGGCTAATTGCTGAGCAATATGGAGGAGCAGTGTAGACTTGCCGATACCAGGATCTCCGGTAAGGATACTGAAACTGCCTGGCACAATTCCGCCACCCGTTACCCGGTCCCACTCTTTTATACCGGTGAGCATTCGCTTCGTTGGTTCAAGCGTAATTGTACTTAAGTCAGAGAGTGCAGCAGGAATGGCTTGACCGACAGCCTTTGCCGGAATCAACTTAATGGTGTCGAACCTTTGACAATCAGGACAGCAGCCAAGCCATTTTATAGTTTGGTATGAGCAATTGTTGCAAGAATAGATGGAGCTTTTTTTTGTCATGACCCCTTACGCGATGCTCGTTATCATCGGTTTCCAGCCTACTTTATCAATAATAAAGCAGTCTCTGCAACGCGCTTGATATACATCTTGCGCTCCGATTAATACAATCGGGTCATCAAACTTGGCGGCGCGTCCATCAATGAGTCTCTGGCTATAGTGAGCATCATTGCCACAGGTCATACAGACTGCGTACAATTTGGTGATGCGGTCGGCAATCGCTAGAAGTGGAGGAATAGGCCCAAAGGGTACTCCTCTAAAATCTAAATCGAGTCCAGCTGCAATGACCTTTTTTCCCTCTTCGACAAGATCAAGAATGGTGCGTACGATTTCAGGAGAGAAGAATTGTGCTTCATCGATTGCGATGATCTGCGTTTCTTCATTAATAAATTGTTTGATGTCCTCAGGATTATCTATGGCGATCGCTTTAAGCTTGTCACCATTATGCGTGCTAATAAAATCTATTGACACGCGGTCGTCAAATCGATGCTTGAAGACAGTAATTTTAAGATTAGCCAGCTCAGCACGCCGAATGCGTCGGATAAGTTCTTCTGATTTGCCAGAAAACATAGATCCAGAGATTACTTCTAATCTCCCTTTGATAGAGCGTTTTGTCATGATGCATTCCCCCGTCCCCCTTCAGCCCTGTATTGTTTCTTGTAGGATAGCATGAAACAGATGCTCTGAGAATAGGATTTTGCTAATTATGAATACTGTTTACTGTGAAGATCTAGAATGGCTATTGGATGTAACCAGCTGCGATGAGGCGAGAAACGGCATCTTCTTGAATGAGGGCTTTCTGAAGGTATTCATATTTCGTGGTAATATAGAGTTCACGTTCGTCGGTATACCAGAAAGCATTTTTCATATCCTGAAGAGCTGACGAGGCAAGATCGAAGAATGAAGGTTCAAGCTCAGGTCCTGCAAGTGAAAGGAAATAGGCATATCGATGAAGAAGGATCCAATAAAGATCATCAAGCATCTCTCGATCAACAATCGCATGTTGTGCACAGAGATCAAGACGATGACCGATTGCTATCATACAGTGCCAGGTATCTTCTTGATTATAGGGGCTCCAGACGAGTAGCTGTAATGCCTGTGATAAGAAGTAATGCATGACATGTTGCAATTCTCGAACCGATATGTCCTGTTTTTCAAAAGGATCTATGAGAGTATATAATTGAGCGGATAATTCCGTAAGGGCTTCATCGGGTTCACTCCGAAGCAGATCGAATTTATCTGCCAGGTAGGCACCAATAGTTCTTTTAAATGCTTCAATGATAGTGTTTCTATCTGCTTCAGCGTCGGTATAGGGTGCCGCATAGGTTATAAGATCATCTAAAAAGCTGCAAAAAGCATATGAATTAATATAGCTAATGTCTTGGAGCTTAAGCGAGAATAGACCAACCCCTTTGCGGATGAAGCGGCGTGGGTGGGGATGTTTTGGTGCTAGGCTAATAATTTGGCTAACGTGAGCAAAGTTTAAAGCCAAAAAATCTTGTCCGTAATGAGGGTGATTGAAAATGTTCTTGAGAAAATAGCTGATGCTTTCTCGTGAATAGGTAAGAGGTCGTGAAAAATCTCCCTGCAAGGTAAGAGATGGATTCGCATAACTTTTTTTGCTATCTTCTGAGAGAATAGTAGAAAAATACAGTGTGCTTACTAAGGCGCATGTTATTAAGCTACGGTTCATTGACATAACCTGGATACCCCTAGGCTAGCGAGTGATATAGTAAAAGAGTACAGTTTAAAGACCCACGCTTTACCCTGTGTATGCAGTAATCGTGCCTTCGCAGGATGCCACGGCTTGACCGGATTTTTGTCAGAATCAAGTATTTGCACCATTACACTCTCCTTTCTCCCCTTACGGGGGTAATGTGTACCTCGCCAATGTTAAACAGCGGCATATCTTAGAAGCACTGGCATAGACCCTTTGCCTGTTTAACTTCTAAGTTCCAGAGCTTGAAACTGGTTGGCATTTCAAGGTGGGTGCTTGAGCACTCCTGTTTAACGTAGCCCGATAGCCATTTCTGGCCCTGGCTGAGGCTGGTCAACGCGAGCTCTTACAAGCTGCGGCTTAAAAGCCGCAATCGTTGACTATACTGCTCGTTTATAATAAGTTTATAGTACCATTAAGGGAACGACAGATCAAGCAGCAAATAGTGGTCTTGTAGTAACCGATTTTGATCCAACTAAAAGGAAGAGATGGCGATATACAATTATCAGGCGGTATCGCGCGAGGGGAAAAAAGTATCGGGGCAGATTGATGCTTCAACCACTCAAGGTGCGCGAGAGCTTTTGGTAAAACAGGGCTTATTTCCTACTCGTGTCATATTAGCAGCTGATGAGAGAGCTGAAGAGCCATGGTATCGTAAACTTTTTAGACGTGAGATTAGTTTAAAAGACAAAATATTCTTTTCAAAACAGCTCGCCGTTCTTTTACGTTCGGGAATCCCTTTAGTACAGGCTCTTGAATTATTGGTGGAGCAATCGACGGGTCCTCTTAATAGAGTTGTCATAACGTTACGTGACGGAATTAAAGAAGGTCGCTCTTTAGCAGATGGGCTCGCGAGGTACCCTGCAACCTTTGACTCGATTTATGTGCAGCTTGTTCGAGCAGGTGAAGCAACGGGGAACTTAGAAACAATTTTAGATCGATTGACCGAATTTCTTGAGAGGAGAGAAGAGCTCAGGAAAAAAGTTATTAGCGCATTGAGATATCCCCTATTTCAGTTGGGAGTTGTTGTGCTCGTTGTATTAGTACTGCTGAGCTTTGTTGTGCCACAAATTGCCTCGGTATTTCAAGGTCAAAATATTGCCTTACCGCTACCTACAAGGATTCTGATTGGTATGTCTAATTTTATTCTGAACCATTATATTATCTTAGGTCTGATTATTGGCACTTTGGTAGGATTATTTTTATTTTGGAAGTCGACACCAAATGGTGCCTATACGATTGACGTGTGGAAACTGAAACTGCCTTTAGTTGGCTATTTTTCTCGTACGAATGCTATCGTGCAGTTTACTCGCACGCTTGGGATGCTTGTTGAGGGAGGAGTCAATTTGGCTGAAGCTCTTAACATTGTCGTAAAAATAGTTGATAATAAGGTGCTCAGCAATGCACTTGAAAAGGCACGTGAAAATATTATTAAGCAAGGAAAGATCGCCCAGTATTTGAATGAGACGCGTTTGTTCCCCCCTGTGGCTATACATCTTATTAATACAGGAGAGCAGAGTGGTGAACTTGGGCCTATGCTTAATACTGTAGCTCGATATTATGAAGATGACCTGCGAGAGCGTTCTGATGCGTTATCAGAGCTCCTTGGCCCTGCAATGCTTATAATAATGTTTGTTGTAGTAGGATTTGTGATAGCATCGGTTATGTTACCGATTCAGCAAATGCAAAGTGTGGCAGAAAATCTGCGTTAATTAATGAAAGGAATTTGTATGACTCATTTATTTTCTCCTATGAGAAAGCGAAAGCTCTCAAATCGTTCAGGATTCACCATCATTGAGATTATGATTGTGTTTATGATCATAGGTATTATTGCAGCGGGTGCCTTTGGTGGTATGCGCTATTTGCAACGCGTAAAAGAATCTACCACCCGTACAAGGCTTGCTGCGGTTGATACCATGATTGAACAGTATCATACCACCGTAGGAGAATATCCTACAGAACTTCAGGAACTTGTAGATGGTCCTTCGAAGCCACAATTACAAAAACGTTGGGGTGAACCGATCGGTACACAAGATGAACTCAAGGATGCTTGGCAACAAGAATTTGTGTATTCAGCAGCGCCAAAAGGGTCGCGACCTCCCTATGAGTTATACTCAATAGGTTCAAAAGGCGATGCTCATATTTACTCGCCTCGTTCTCAGGAAGCTTAGAGCTCCTATGCAGCGTAGTGGGTTTACGATTATAGAAATCATGGTTGTTATTATCCTTATCGGGATAATAACAGCCATTGGTCTTCCTCGATTTTTGCATTCCCGTGTTCCGATTGCGCAAAGTTTTATGCATCAAGTCAATCTCCTGGTGACCGAGGCTGTCGGTCTTGCACAAAAAGAGGGAGAGCCATGCCGTATTTTTTTTAATCTGGGTGCGCAAGCAGTAGAACTTCAAACAGCTCAGGGCAAGCGAGTAGGTGGTTCCCTTGAGATACCTTCTGTGCTCCAAGTTACCGATGTAGTTATTAATGGCGAAAGTCAATTCCAAGCCGGTAGTGGTAAAACATTTTATTTCTTAGTCAATTCAGAGGGAATGAGTCAGGAAGTATACCTTACTCTTGAAGAAAAAAAAGGTGGAACAACGAGGTCCTATACGTTTTATTTGAACCCTTTTCTGACGAGCTTTAGACCGGCTTGAGTACGGTTGTCTTATTGTTGTCTGCGGCTATCGATGGTTGACGTTATACTGCGATGGGATAAGCTATTGTAATCTCCTGTTTGTTGTATGAAAGAGTTGCTATGAAATCAGCAAAATCCGGTTTGAGTTTTGTAGAGGTCATTATTGCAGTACTTATGTTGGGTATTGCAACAACGTCACTCGTTGGTTTGCAGGGAGTGCTTATACGTGGAGTGTTTTCTGCACATGCACTTATTGATCGCCTTGGTTTTATACGGAGTTATTTTGTTGAAATTGATAGAGATCGTCTTTTTGCAACGGCAACTTCTCCTCAAAAAGTGATCGATGATCCTTCTTTAGTCATGAACTATTCTCAAAAAAAACCGGTTTCCAAAGCCTTAGCATCGCAGACCCATTTGATTGTTGAGCATATAGAGGCTCAATGGCCAACACCGTTTGGTACACGCAAAGATTCATTTGCACGAGTCTCATTTAGGCCTCAAAAAGAGAAGAAACCATGAGAAAAGGGTTTACGGTTATTGAGGTAGTTCTCGCACTGTTTTTTGCGTCACTTATCTCATTAAGTCTCTTTCAACTCCTAAATCAAGTGCGCCGAGGAGTAAAAAGAATCGTGAATGTTATTGAAGTAGATGCGCCTCTTATGAGCTTTTATAATCAGGTGGAAAAAGATGTGACGGGCATGTTTGCTCCCTTTAGCTCGATTGAAGTCTACTCACAAAAAGATAAAGCCGCATCGAAGGAACAAGATCGTAAAAAAGTACCTTTTGCTCCACAAAAGGATGAAGCAGGGCGTACCTCAAAACCTATAGAGAATGTCTTTGAGCTTGATGTTGCAACTCAAACTTTTTTCTGGTCCTTTATTACAACCGGGGGTATCCAAGTACTTGATGCGAGTGGTAATGTTACTCCGGTGCCGTTTGTACGGCGTGTTGCCTATGTATTAGAGCAGGATCCAGACAGACAAGGACAGTTCAGGCTGCTATACCGTTTTAGTGGTACCCAACTAGAACTCTCTGCTTTTAAAGATTCAAATTTTAAGCCTACCTATGAACTGATTTCAGGCATTAAATCTTTCAATATAGAGCTGAGCCTACTCGAAGTTGCTGAAAAAGAGGCTAAAAAATCTGAGCCTTCCAAAGGTAAAGAGCAGGAGGATGATGGAAAAAAAGCTGGTCAGACTGTCGTTGCTTCACATACCATTACGGTTAAAGAGTGGCGACGTGATGAGATTTGGAGTAAATATAAGACGCTTATTCCTGCCTATGTTAAAGTATCAGGCGTACGTGCTGATCTTACCGGGATAGAGTATCCTTTTGTCATCGTAAATAAAGTATATGCGTACAGTCCTTATGTAGAAAAAGAAAAATCGCTCTTTGAAGCGCTTGAAGATATTGCGAAAAATATATGGAAGAAAAAGTAACTCATTCAGCTAGACCGGGCTATATTATTCTCTTAACGCTCATGGTTATAGCAGCGATTGTCGCACTTTTAACGACGGTGGTGCAACAGTCATTTAGCTATCAACGCCAAGCGCGCATCTCAATTGAGAAGGCGCGTGCTCGTATGCTTGCGTTAAGCTCTCTTGAAATTGCGATGAGCCAACTTTCTACGGTAGTGATTGAGGAGGAAGCTCAAAAGAAAGAGCCTAAGAAAGAGCAAAAGTCTGAAAAAAATGAGACAAAGGACGTACTCGAGCCGGTGCAAAAGTGGCTCTTAAAAGTTCTTCCATCTATTAATCATTGGCAGACTATCACTCTTGAGGAAGAAGGGCTTGAGGGTACCGTACAATTGTACCTTGCGTGTGAGGATGGTAAGTTTAATTTAGCTGCATTTAAGCAGCAAAGTATGCCTGAAAAAGAGGCTCCTAAGGAACCTCAGGAAGATGAGAATCCGAAGAATGAGCAGAAAAAGAAACCTGAGAAAAGCAAAGAAAAGGGGGCATTAGAGGCCCTTGATGAACTCTTTAAAAAGGTTGGCGACGTAAGCATGTATGAAGCCTTTAAAAGATTTATGACCGATTATAATAGGTTACCTGAAGATCCTACAGAGCTTTTACGTATTTCGTATTTTGCTCAATTAAAAGATCGACTATTTACGCCACTTAAACAAGATCAGCGGGGCTTATATATCATGGATCTTTTTACTTTTCGGCCGCAAGCTACTGAGAAAGTAAATCCCTGGTTGCTTACAGCCTCAGCTAAAACGTTACTCGGGATTCAGGAAAAAAAAGGTGCGGCAGACAATGCAGAATTGGTAAAAAAAATTAAGCCTGAGATGAATTGGGAGACCGATTGGGATGAGATTTTAGGACCACGGTATGGTAAGAATTTTGCTGCTTTTGATCCTGCAATTCAAAAGGTCTTTGCTTCTGCATTTGAAGCAACGGCATTTTCTGTGGTATCTTATTGCACGGTAGGTACAGTTACCCAACGCCTTTATGCAGTACTTGAGGTAACACAGCCGGATAAGGAACTCTCGCCGAAGAGTGTGATATTTAAAGTAACAAAGCTCTATTGGCTGTAAACAAAGGAAAACCCACGTGTATTTTAAAACAGAAACGTTAGTTGGTGCATTTATACTTCTTGCGCTGAGCCTGTTTATGTATATGAGTTTTCAATTGGGCAGTGTGCGTCTTAATCTAGCACGATATGCAACCTATACGGTTGCCTTTAAGGATGTTGCTTCCTTACTCCCTAAAGCCGATATCAAAATTTCCGGTGTCAAAGTTGGGTGGGTTGAGTCGGTATATCTTGATCCTGAGGATATGCGGGTAAAAGTTATCGTTAAGGTGTTAAAAGACTATAAGCTCTATAGGGATGCTACTGCCATTATTCGTCAAGAAGGTCTTCTCGGTGTCAAATATCTTGAGATGGTGCCGGGTACTGCTGAAGCTGGCCGAATTCCTGCAGGTGGTATGCTGCAATACCAAGTACACCCTACGGGCGGCATGGACGAGCTCTTTACCAGTGTTACCGCGTTAGCAAAACAGATTGAACGACTTGGCACCTCTTTGGAGGAATCTACGCATGAAGCTCGAGAGCTTCTTCAAGAGATTCGTTCTCGTCTTTCATTAATCGATACCGTATTTACTGATATAGGTAAAGCTAGTAATGTCTTTCAAGAGACTGCTGAGATAGTTAAGCAAGCGAGTAAGCAAGTGGCTGAGCTTTTAGATATTGGAGAAGTCTCGAAAAATGATGCGAGTAATTTGGTGAAGAAACTTACCCAAGGGCAAGGAAGCCTAACGAAACTTCTTGCCGATGACCAACTCTACACGGATATTAAATGTACTTCAGATTATGCACGAAACTGCATCGAACGTGTAAGAAATATTGGGGTAGGAATCGATAGTCACCTCGAAATATTGCCCCATGCCTATCGAGAGCATGAGGGGAGAAAGACCGATGTTAAATGGTATGGTGAAGGATACGTTGCCTCCTGTTCTGGGGTATTTGGTAAGTTAGGATTAACGTATTCAAGTAGGGGGTATGCCAAATATGATGGAATTGCATTCTTCGATGATCAGGTACTAATCCATGGCCATCGCAATGGTATTCGGTTAAATCTGCAAGTTGGTAAATATTGGCATCCCTATGGCGCGGTACGTGCGGGAATTTTTGAGGGGACTGCAGGTCTGGGGGCTGATTGGTGGATTTGGTATGATCGTGTTAAGTGGCTTACCACATTTGAGATATTTGATTTTAGAGGTTATAACCGATTTGACCAGGATCGTCGACCACATCTTAAATGGCTTAATAGAGTATTCTTCTCAGATAATCTGTATCTGACCTTTGGTGCAGATGATTTTATAAGTCGCTGCAATAAGAGCGGCTTTATCGGCTTTGGTGCCTATTTTACCGTGCCAGATCTTTTTAGAAGTTGTGCGTGACGAGCTCCATGCACTTGGTAAAAATGTATCCTTAGGATCCTCACGTTTGGCGTTTTGCTAACTAACAATTTTTTTGTTCACTACCCTTGAACTAGGTTAATCTGACATGCTATGCTATACTACCTGTTGAAGATGCAGCTGTTTTGAAGGGGCAGTATGATGTTTTTTTCTTTGATTTCATATTTCATTATTTCTTGTCTGTTCTTATTGGGACTAATATTTGTAGATGGCTATGTGCAAGGGCCTGTCCAAATTGCACTTCGATTAGGTATCCATATCGTATCGGTTGCTCTCTTTTTTGCTTTCTTATGGTACTTAACAACATACCTTATTCGTCCCTGCGAAATGACACAGACTCTTGCGGGAGCAATTTTCCTTTTTGTACTCTTAGGAAGCGGTCTTTTCTATTATATCGGGCGCAAAAATATTTAAGCACAAGGAGGTAGTTGTGCAAAAACGTAAAGCAGCATATCCCATTCTTGATCTTCTTAAAGATCGATGGTCACCTAGGGCAATGGCTGGAGAGTCTTTGAGCCATGAAGAGCTGTATACTCTCTTTGAAGCAGCTCGCTGGGCTCCTTCATCATTTAACAATCAGCCATGGAGCTTTGTCCATGCAGATCGAGATTCTGAGTATTGGAATACGTTTTTAGATCTACTGACCCCTCAAAATCGTAGATGGGCAGATAAGGCTGGCGTGCTTATAGTAGTTCTGTCACGCAGTTTATTTTTTTATGATGACAGACCTTCTCGTACTCATAGCTTTGATACGGGGGCTGCATTAGAGAATTTGGCACTTCAAGGCTATTCAATGGGTCTTGTAGTCCATGGAATGGAAGGGTTTGATTACGAGCGAGCACATCAAGTGCTTAAGGCTCCAAAAGAATATACAGTTGAAGCGATCTTCGCCGTTGGTAAGCC
This sequence comes from Candidatus Babelota bacterium, assembly GCA_013288045.1. Lineage (GTDB taxonomy): Bacteria > Babelota > Babeliae > Babelales > Babelaceae > PRDV01. The sequence continues at coordinate 35,984 of JABDCP010000001.1, read as the reverse complement.
AAGCTCTCTCTCGGTATTGCCTGAGGAACTTCAGGTGCGCGAAAAGCCGTCTGATCGTAAGCCTATAGAGCAGTTTGTATTTAAAGGGATATTTGGAAAGACGACGTAGCTTTTTGAATGCATGAGAGGTGGGGACCCATTGCTTTTGAAAAAGGAATGAGGTAAGGTGAGACTAGCTAACGAACATGGGGTGAATCATGAAAATAAGATACATTGTACTCATTGGACTTCTTTCGTCACGTATATATGCAATAGAAGATAAGATGATCGATTCATTAAAACGAATCGATACAGACAGAGTTAGGAAATTGCTCATACCAGGTTTCTTTACGGGGCCTGAAGAGAAAGAGCGCTATTTGCAAGTTGCTAAAGAGATGACCAATAGAACTCACCAAGAGCTACAATCGCTTAGTGGATGGGATATTATTCGTTTAGGTAAAGGTTTAAGCCAGCTTGCACTAGGTGGTGCGGCCGCTGCCGCAGCTTATTTCTATTATAAGCGGCAGTGGGACATTTCATTATGGAGTATAGAGGCAGATAAGACGCGCAAAATTAAGGGACAAGACCTTACAAATGTGCACCATCGGTATGGTGTATATGCTGTTTTGGGATGTATGTCTTGGTATATGCTTAGTGAGGCTATGGGACAGTTTTCTGCTATCATTGATAAGAAGGATCGTCTTGATAATCATAGATGTGCTCTTCAAAATGAAGCAGTTATTCAACGCATTCCTGTAATTGAACAGATGCCTTGTGATCAACGGCCTTCTGATCATATGATCGGTGGACGGCTTCGAGGCGGGGGCTAGGTGATGCATGGGATGGGAGAGTTTTAAGAAATTTAATGAAGCCTATTATCCCCTGAAAATTCTGTACGCTCTTACCGTCCTTGCGCTCTGGTTTGCTCCACACGTTTTTGCACTTCCCTCCTATTGGGTATATATTCCCATCTCTCTGCTCTTTATTCCTGTCCTCTATGAAGCTCTTGAAGGGCTAGTACATAAACAGATCAGCTCTGAACTTTTTATCAGTATTGCTACCATTATTGCTCTCCTCGGAGGAGAAAAATCGGCAATATTTGTGGTACTTATGATTATGGCTGCTGCACATTATTTCGATGCGCTTATTAAGCAGCGTACTGTAGATGCCTTAAGTTCATTAATAGAATTAATGCCAAGTGAGGTTCTTATTAAGCAAGACTCTCAGGAAGTTTTAGTGCCCCTCAGTTACCTTAAGCCCGGAATGAAAGTTATTATTAAGACGGGAGGCAGGATCCCCATAGATGGGACCATTATTGAAGGTGAAGCTAGTATACAAGAAGCGGTTCTTACCGGTGAATATCTACCACTACAAAAGGTTAAAGGAGACCTCGTTTTTGCAGGAACATATGTTGAAGCGGGGAGTGTAGTGGTCCAAGTAGAGCTTATTGGTGAAGAGACCCTTTTTGGCAAAATTCGTGCTCTCATTGATCAAGCGGGTAAAAACAAAGCTCAGATTGTGAGCCTTGCAGATCGTATCACTCGCATCTTTACTCCATTGTTTTTGTTGTTTATCGCGGTAGTTTGGTTTCTGACCGGTAATACTCGTATGGTTATTACGTTACTTATTTTTGGGTCTCCCTTAGAGCTCACGTTAGTGACGCCGCTAACTATGTTGGCTGCTATTGTTGCCGCTTTCAAGCGCGGTATTTTGGTTAAAAGTGGTGCAGCTCTTGAATCCCTTGCAAGCATGGACACGCTTATTTTTGATAAGACCGGAACGCTTACTATGGGATCTCCTGAGGTCGTTTCTTTAACGAGTTTAGATTCTGCCTATGAAAAAAACGAGATACTTCTCTTGGCTGCTATCGCAGAAAAGAAATCGGGGCATGTTCTTGCAAAAGCTATTATGCACGAGGCACAGAAAGCACATCTTGAAGTACCAGATCCAGAAAAATATGTTTCACTGACCGGTCATGGAATTACCATAGTATATCAAGGGAAGACTTACTTTGTGGGCAACCGCCATTTTATCGAAGCTTCGGAACATGCGAATATACGAATCCCTCCAGGATGCTCTCCTGAGCAGAAGCTAACAACTTTTTATGTGGCTACAGAGGAAAAGGTTCTGGGTGAGATTTGCCTTGCTGATAGGATTAGACCTGATGCTCGTCAGACTATAGACGCACTCAAAGAGCGCGGTATGAATTCCTTGATTCTCTTAAGCGGTGATAAGCAATCAGTTGCCCAAAATGTTGCCTATCAGTTGGGCATTGCCCAGTCCTATGGCGAGGTAATGCCTGATGAAAAACTTGCTTTGCTTAAAAAACTGCAAGCAAAAGGTCATCTAGTAACTATGGTAGGAGATGGTATTAATGATGCTCCTGCTTTGAAGGCAGCACACGTAGGTATTGCTATTGGGAGTATGGGAATGGAGCCAGCAATTCAAGCAGCAGATATTGTGCTTATGTCGGATAAGCTTGATCAAATAGTGTTCTTATATGATTTATCTCGTGAAGCGATGAGAACGATTAAGCAGAATCTTCTCTTAGGTTTCGCTCTGACTCATACGATAGGTATAATACTCGCATTACTCTCCTTTATTAGTCCTATTCAAGCGGCGCTGTTTCATGCAGTTCCTGATCTCCTTATTCTCCTTCGTGGGGTACGCCTGATTAATTTTCAAGAGAAACGACCAAAAGATAGAACTAAATAGTGATACAATAGGTGGTTTTTATTAAAGGGCATATGCAGTCGCTTGGCTCTTGATGGATTCGTAGTGAGGCGATACGTGCTCATCAATGCTGAGTTACGCAGGAGCCTCACATTTTTGAAGTGCTCGTTTTGTCTTATAATATGAAGAGCGAGGAATGTACTTCCCTTTAAGGTCTCTGTCATGTATAAACTCTGGAGGAAGGCCGCAAGGAGGGATATTGATCGTATATAAATTACGACAGGTCTCATAGCCCCCATGAAGCGCCCTGTCATGTATCATCTGCACAAGGCATGGAATATGTTTAATGAATCGGGAAAGCATAATACCAAGATGTCCAGGGCTATGCCGATCAAGCAGTACACGAGTTTGCATAATATTTGGAGCAGGATCAAACGTTCTCGCTGACAAAAATGGTACTTTGGTGTTTGCAGGTGAGTACGCATAAGATTCCCAATAGAGGCCTTGGGGATCTCCGATTTGGAGGAAGTCTGAGGTTGAGTAGAAGGTGTACACCTCTTTGAAAATCGGTGCGTGTATTAAATGTTTGGTAGCAATCTGTACCGGTGGTGCAAGCATTATCAACCTATCAACCTTGAATGAACTATTTTGATCTTGCTCTGCAAGAGATGCCAAATAGAGAGCAACACTACAGCCATGGCTATGAGCCATAATAGTAAGATGTCCCTTATGGTTTTTAATAACATTATAAAGCCGTTCGGCCGCATGGACTCTTGAAGGGAAGTTGAGCCTTCCATGCCATCCATAAAAGTAGAAGGTATCCAAAGCAAATTCTTCGGGACACGCTACTGCGAGTGTATGGGCAATACGTGAGAGTACCGAGCTCGAATTAATTGTCGATGCCTGGACGACACCATAGGGGTAATCAAGCTTATGTACTAATTTCGATATGATAGATTCTTTTGTTCCATGAATAAAAATTGTAGCCCGACCATCTGGAACTGGTCCTGCAAGAAATACCTTTCGTTGGTATAGTTTGCGTTTATTGTAGTAGTTGCTTTGCTTGCAACTAGGAATCAATAACGTGATGATGCAAACAGTAAGGAGACGGGCATACATGGTGTAAGGCTACTGCTTTCGTCGTTGCTTAGTACTCGGTTTGTGAGCTTTCATCATACGCCTTTCCTGTTTTTTTTCAATCAGATGAGGCAAGTGTCCTTGAAAGGGTACCTCAATGATAACGTGCACACTGTTCCGAGCTTGAGGCGTATCGAGCAGTTTAAGAATATGCGGTAACTGTCCAAAGAAGGGTGGCAGAATAAAATCTCTGTGGCTTGGATTACGTTCTCCGAAGGTAATCTGTGCTTGGGTAAGACGTGGTCCTGGCGCATAGGTGCGCTTTGAAAATAGGGGTAGCTTTTCTTTTCCCTTTTTCATTTCCTTAGTAATCCCTTGAGGATCTGCTACCTGTATGACATCTGCGATAGAGTAGCAGGAATATACTCTCTTAAAGTTGGGCGCATGCACGAGATGAGTGGTTGCTTCTTGGACCGGCGGTGCAAGGAGGATGAGCCGTTCTATGGTAAGGGGTGAAACATTGCCAAGAGCATCTTTTTGTTCCGCGTATTCGGCAAGATGTAAGGCAACATTGCATCCATGACTATGTGCAATAAGGGTGCAGGGACCTTTATGATCCTTCAGGAGATTAAAAAGCTCTTGAGCGGCCTTTTTCCGTGCAGGAAGAGTAAGCTCTCCCGACCAGTAAAACTTATAGAAACTTTCAAGGGGAAATTCATCGGGAGCGACGCTGTATAGTGCTCTTCCGAGTCGTTGTCGCGTCGTTAATCTTCGGGGGTTCGCTGAATAATGGTATAAGCCGCGCCGCTTCTCATGGTGGCCCATAAGACGTGAGACGCCAGGGAAAACGGTTCCATGTATAAAAATGGTTATGCTACCCTCTTTGAGTTGTGTGCAGGGAGTATGGCAGGTATCTAGAGGAGTTTGTTTAGGAGCGCAATTGATCTTATGAGAGAGTGAAAAAAGAGTCGCATAGATAAAGATTCTGAATAGTTTTTGCATGATAGTATAAAGTATTAGTTTGTGTTTATAGAGCTATTACCTAGATTAGTTTAAGCTAGATCACAAGAAAGCTCAAATCCCGGGCATAGATCATCAAGTGTTGTACTAGTATGAAAAGGAACTATTTCAATGGCAAACGAAGATACTGTTTCTAGACAGTCGGCTAAGGAGAGGCTCTTACGCGAGTATACGCAACTGATAACTCCTGAGAGACGTGCTTTGCTAGAATCGCGCATACAAGAGAGGACCCGCCATATTACGGTGGTGCTTGAAGATCTGTATCAAGCACATAATTTGAGCGCGATAGTTCGCACGTGTGATTGTTTTGGTATCCAAGATGTCCATATTATTGAAGAAAGACATCAATTTAGTCTTTCGAAAGGCATTGTAAAAGGGGCTGAGCAATGGCTTTCTCTTAAGCGCTATAAAGTGCGACAATCTCAGGATATCGGTGAGAATTTTGCACAGCTGCGCAACAACGGCTATACGATTGTTGCAACCACTCCCCACAAGAATGATACTCTCATTAGTGAATTGCCTCTCGATAAAAAAGTAGCGTTGGTTTTTGGTACTGAGCGAGAAGGGTTAAGCGCCTATGCACTTGAGCATGCAGATGCTTTTGTAAAAGTCCCACTGTATGGGTTTACTGAGAGTTTTAACGTTTCGGTATGTGCCGGTATTGTGCTGTATGAGCTGACTCAGCGCCTTAGAAATTCTGCAATTGATTGGCATCTGAGCGATGAAGAGCGTATCGATGTTCAACTCCAGTGGTTAATACGAACGACTCCATTTGGGGATTCCCTTAAGAAAAAGCTTGATTTGCTTTAGCGCTGCAATAGGGTAAGGCAATTTATAACCTATAGGTTGTTTTTATGAAAAAGCCTTTCAAAAAATTAATGCGAAAGCAAGCTCTGGATAGTACTGATTAGCTTGGGCCACTTACTTGGCCGGTCCAAAGTGAAAGCTTGAATTGCTTTAGCGTTGTAATCGTCTGGGTATCTTTTTTAAAATTGACTCTTCCAAGGCTTGCATTACAGCATACTCCTCATCAGTCTCATGGTCATAGCCAAGTAGGTGGCATATTCCATGAATGGTAAGAATCATAAGACGATGTTCATAGGTAACTCCCAAGCTCTTTGCTGAACGCACGATATATTCTGGGGAAAGGATAAGATCGCCAAGGTTTTTTTCATCCTCGTAAATAGCCTCTATTTTCGTGCCGGGAGTGGTGTTTGGGTGATAAGCAAATGATAAAATATCGGTAGGACCTTTTTTATGTCGGTACGTTTCATTATACCGTTTTATGGTTCTATTCGTGGTTATGAGAATTCCAATGTCAAAATCTTGATAGGATAGTATCGTGAGTATCTCTGTGATAAGCTCAGTAAGCCACTGTTCATCAAGAGGGACTTTTCGTTGGCGATTGATAAGTGTAATCATATGCTCAAGGTAGCTTTCCGAGTACCATTTTCTTCTGAAAGCTGGGGTGCTAAACTATCAGGTACAAACATTATGCTCGCAGCTTTGCTAATACCTTTAATAAGGGCACCATTCTTTTGTAGCTGTTGTCGTAATGCAGCATCTTGGCACCCAATAGTAAGCGTCGTTAAATCGGTTTTTAGGGATAGCTGCTGTTCAGATTTGAGCTTTCTAACCATCGCTATAATCGCAATAATATGACCCATGATCTGAGCTGACTCAGGATAGTCAAATGCTTTCTGATACGCAGCAAACTTGGTCATATGAAGAGAAGGGCTTTCAACTTCTTTTTGGTAGAGCTCTCCGTAGAGCGCTTCGGTAACATGGGGTACAAAAGGAGCATAGAGCTGCAAGATACGTAATCCTACATGAGAGAGTGTCCAACGGGTTGCTTGCACTTCCTCTTGGGGATAGGTATCGGGATTGAGTAGTTGATCCTTGCTAATTTCTACGAAGTTATCACAAAAATCATGCCAGAAAAACTGTTCAATAGTTGCAAGTGCTAAGCTAAATTCAAATTCCTGAAAGTATTGCTCATACTTTCTTTGGCAGGTACTCATACTGTTGAGTAACCATTCATTAGCGACACCAAGACTTTTGGGTGCTGGAGCCTTCAGAGAAACGCCTTGGATATGAGGTTCAATAAATCTAAAAGCATTCCAGAGCTTAACGAGAAGTTTGAGTCCGATCTTTATCTGATTTTCTGAAAATGAGATATCATGGCCAAGCCCGCCTGATGCAGTCCAATAGCGTAGAGCATCTGCAGGATAGTGCTTTAAGAGCTGTTCGGGAGTTAGGGGGGTATTCCCTTGTGACTTTGAGATCTTCTCTTTTTGCGGAGAGAGTACATGTCCTGATATAACAATAGTTTTCCAGGGTATCGTTTCATTGTGAAGCCAGGATTTAACGATCGTATCGAATGCCCAAGTCCGAATAATATCATGAGCTTGTGGGCGCATAGTCATGGGAATAAAGCTTTGCGCTGATTCTTCAAAGATGCTGGGCGTTAAGGGCATACGCAAACTTGCACAAATGTAGGGTGTCAGGCTTGACGTATTCCAAGTATCCATAACATCTGTATCGGGCGTAAATGAGGTTCCTCCACACGAACAGGTGCCCTGGAATGGAATTTCCTGAGGATCTATGGGTAGTTGGTCTTCTTGTGCAAGGACTACTTCTTTACATTGGGTACAATGCCATACGGGAAATGGTATCCCATAAAATCTTTGGCGTGAGAGGCACCAATCCCAGCTGATGTTTTCTACCCAATTTACATATCGTGCTTTCATGAATGATGGGTACCACTCAACTTTTTCTCCTACCTGAATAAAAGTTTCTTTGTGGGGCAATAGGGCGAGAAACCACTGCGGTAATACCAGATATTCGATCTCTTTTTTGCAGCGTTCATGAACATTGACCGTTTGCTTATGTGGTTGTTGTCGCCTGAGTGAGCCTTCTTTTTCAAGAAGTTCAAGAATAGCGGCCCTTGCTGCGGGAACGCGCATTCCTTCAAGAGGACCAGCTGCAGCAGTAAGTTTACCATCAAGGCCGATGATCGGCTTATATTTAAAGTGATGTGTCTTAAACCAGATTACATCGGTTTTATCACCAAAGGTTGAGCACATCACGAGTCCCGTTCCCTTTTCAGGATTTACCAAAGGGTCAGCTATAAGGGGTACTTCGAACTTGTAGTAAGGAACCGTCGCCTTCCTTCCTGCAAGATGCTGAAAGCGTGGATCGTCTGGATGATATAACACCGCTGTTACCGCAGCTAGTAATTCTGGACGCGTCGTAGCAATGATAAGCTCATCACCATCTGCGGTAAAAACAAGGTCATTGAATGTTGTTTCTTTTTCAAGATCATCCAGTTCTGCTTGTGCAACTGTCGTGCGACAGGTGGTGCAGTACAGCGCTGGCTCATCCTTTCGATAGATGTGGCCTTTTTTATAGAGCTTGATGAATGAAAGCTGTGAAATATAGCGCGACCGCTCATCAATTGTTGAGTAGCATGCTTTCCAGTCTACTGAGAGTCCAATGGAGCGCCATAAAGTTTCAAACTGTTTTTCTACTTCGGTCGTTTCCTTAAGACACAAGGCGATAAACTCTGAGCGTTTCAACGAATACGCTTGTACATCAAGTTTTTTTTCAACGTATTTCTCGGTGGGAAGACCATTGTCGTCAAAACCAAAAGGATAGAAAACGCTATTGCCCTTCATCCGAGCATACCGTGCGATTATATCAGTCTGCGTGTAGGAAAATAGATGCCCGATATGTAAAGAACCAGAGACTGTTGGTGGTGGAGTATCGATCGAGTATAAAGGCCCCGGATTGTTTTCAGTACTATATACCTTATGGGTTTCCCACAACTTTTGGGCTTCGGGTTCTGCTTTCAGATGATCGTAATTTTTTTCCATAGTATCTCAGATAGGGTAGCCATTTTGGATATCTTTCTAAGGATACCCTACTGGGAGAATTTGACTAGATCTTTGCCCATTCCAATTTCATTCTAAATTATGATTTGAAAATACTGTCAGGGCTTCGTCCTAAGGGGAGGATCTTGCTGGTACGCCGGGCATGGCCCAATTTCATTTCACTATTTGACAATAAAATCAGCGGTGGTATGCTTATAAAAGCATTATGCGAATAATAATAAACTATCCATACAACCGAAAGACCGATTATGAATACTAAAATATGTACAATACTTTTAAGTGTAGCAGTTGCTTCTTCGACATATTCGATGAATATCTCGAAAGCGATTCCTGTTCCACCAACGAGCACCCATCCAAGTGAAAAGTCCAATTTTGTACTGGAGGACGAAGTAAAACGATTATTTTGCCAACATGCAGCGTTGGAAGAGTTGGCCAAACCAAATATGAGAGAGCTTTATAAAGCATGTCTGCAGCAAATTATTGAGAACCCTGAAATGGTTCATCAAGATATGCCCGACGCGATCAAGAAGTTTCCTCTTTATGTGGCCATTCTTCATCTAGCGCAAGGACATGTAAGCTGGGCTATGATCAGAGCTTTTGGTCTTGAAAGAGAGAAGAATGAGTTGAGGCAAAAAGAAGCGGATCCTAGTGTAGAACGGAGTGTTGTAAGGGAACTAGAAAATGCTTACCAGGCCAAGTTCTCACAAAAATTGGAAGAGTTTCCTGAAGATGCAAAGAGTGAACTCGCTATTAGAGCTAGTATTGAAGCTGCGAAGAAGATGCTCGACTTTCTTGTGTCTATGCCTTCTATGACTTTAGTATCAATTCCTGACTCTCATTGATGACTTTTTTCGAATTTTGCAAAATACGGATTTGACAACAACGAGGATGAGTACAAGCTCTTCCTCGTTGTTTGCAGTTTTTTACCTTTCTCGATACATTTCTTTTTTTAGAATTGAGTTTTGTATGGTACTTTGTGTTGGTTAAAGATCAGAATGCTTCTCTAGGATAGGGTACAGCGAAGGAATTTCCTTTTCTAAGAAGTATGCTATACTTTCCTCATAGACGAGCCAGATGCAGTTTTCTTTGTTTTGCATCGTAGGATGTAACTGAATATCTTCATGAAAAAAACTCTGTACACCTTCCTTTTTTTCGGTCTGATGATTGTTTCGCTTGATGGGCGCCATCCTTTTCGCCGTGACGCACGAACTGCGTCAGGTCAAATTGAGGGACCCGTGAAGCGCCCTGGAGAACGAAAAAGGTACGTACGTCCAACAAATTCTCAAAAAAAGAATATCCTTATTTTCTCATGTGCGGGTGGTGGTGGCCATATGTCGGTGGCAAATGGTCTATGCACCTACTTAAAAGAGCATGATATAACCGTTTTAGATACTATGAGAACTGTCTATGCACCGGTAGATACTCTTGGCACGATGACTTTTGGAAAAGTTGATGGCGAAGATCTCTATAATTTTTTTATAAGATGTGGATGGACGAATCTTATCGGACAGTATTCACAAGGTGGTAAGAAGTATCTCACCTGGCGCCACGGAGCTCTGGTAAAATTAACGATGGATTTTTTTAGGGATGCAAAGCCGGATCTGATTATCTCGGTGATGCCCTTTGTAAACGGAGCTCTTTTAGAAGCTTGCGAAAAACTCGAGATTCCCTTTCTAGTTCTCACGAATGATCTTGATACGACTAATTATTTGACGGGAGTTCATCCACCCTATTTTAAAAAGTTCCGCTACACGCTTGCATTTGATGATCCAGGTCTCTGGCAGAAAATTTCCGAGGCCCAGATTCCTAAAGAGCAGGTCATTATCACCGGTTTTCCCCTGCGTCCTGAATTTTATACCCCCAAAAACATTCCCGCATTGAAGGACAAGTTCGAGATACCTTCTAAAAAGCCAGTGGTCATGGTTTTTATGGGAGGTGCGGGCTCCCAATCAAGCTATCGCTACGTCAGACAACTTGCACGGCTTGGTATGCCTATGCATATCATTGTATGTTTAGGTCGAAATGAACGACTGAAACGAAATATTAATAAGATTTTCCTCCCCGAAGGCATTACGATATCAGTTTTTGGGTATACCAACCAAATTGCTGATCTGATGGCCATATCTGATGTGTTAATCACGAAACCCGGTCCCAATTCGGTGTGTGAAGCGTTGATGTTACGAGTCCCCATGATTCTTGATAAGACTCAAGGGACGATCTTTTGGGAACAGCTCAATATTGATTTTATGGTTAAACACGGGTTTGCGGAACCTTTAGATGATTATGATTGTCTGAAGGACATACTTCCCAAATACTTTAGGGATAGTGTGTATACTGACGCCATAAAAAAAAGGATGGCGGCTTTTTCATGCGAACGATACGATCAGACCATCGTAAGGGTTGTGAAAAATATGCTTTTATAGTATACTGGTAGTATCAAATAGAGGAGTTTTATGAAAAAAAGTTACATCCTTGCCCTTAGTTTCCTATTCTTGCTACCCATCGGTCTTTGTGCTGAACCCCGAGTTCTTTTGCTTGATTTGGGAGGTCTATTTTATAAATTTTCAGCATTTTCCTATACCCAGGAGCTTGGTCTTGGGAACATAATCTCTTATGCCATACGTGATTTTAAGAATCCAAAAGGATTAGAAAAAATTATTTTTGGGATGCTTCAAGCCATCCCTGAAGATGAAATTCGTCAACATTCTGATGATTTTGATCAGACAGTCTGGTATAAAAAATTACGAGCACAGCAATCGGCTGAAAAAATAGAAGCGCCACATATAACTCCTACAAGAACCACATCTGGAAAAGAGCTTCCATACCTAATTAGTGCGTATCAAGCAGGTCATATCTCGGATAAGGCTGCCATGGCTCTCGCCTATAAAAAGCTTGAAGAGTTCAAGGCGCAGGGATATGGTCAGGGACACTTCTTGGCGAGTGATCGCGAGGCATATCTTGTGGCGGAAGCGATTCGGCTCATATTTACTCCAGAGGTTAATGCTGCAATGAATAGTGAGCTTAGAGATGGCGTTAAACTTCTTCAGGAGTTAGCATCGCAAAATCATGAAGATGGGACCAAGAAGTTTGTTTTGGCTGCCCTTTCAAATGCGGATAAGCGGGCTGCACACGTTCTCGAAGTGCGCTTTAAAAAGAGTATTTTTAGCAAGTTCCAGCATCTTTTCTATTCTGGTGATTTAGGCACCATTAAGCCAAATGACGAGGCATACACTCTTGTTTTTGAAGCGCTTAACGAGTTGCCTGAGTTCAGGGAGCAACCTTTAACCCTTGATGATATCGTATTTATGGATGATCAACCTGAAAATGTTCTTGCTGCAAAGCGCGTTGGTATTCAGAATGCAATTCTCTATAAAAACGCTGAACAAGCGCGAGAAGAACTCGTAAAGCTTGGAGTACTAGCTCCAAAGGTTGAGACGCCGAGCTCTATTACCCTTACAAATTCTTTGGTCGCAGGAGGCGTAGTCCTTAGCGGAGCATATTTTGCGTACCAGTATTGTAATTAGTTAAGCTTTCCTGATTTCTAAGGACCAAGTCATATATCTTTTCTTTTCGCGAGAGGGGAAAGATAATCTGTTTTTGCTTATGTACCGAGCAAACACATTTCTTATCTACCCATGAACTCATAGTTCGATTAGCTGTAACGCAATGTTTTTTATACGGTCTTTGATAGTCTGATGAATTTGTTCATCCGAAGGGTTTCTAAGGATGATATCTATCGAGTCAATGGCATCGTAGGCCTGTTCTTCAGTTATATTTCTTGCAGCACAGGCAAGTGTACCGAGTCGAATACCGCTCGTAATGAGCGGCTTTTGAGGATCAAAAGGTATTGCACTCCGACTGACTAAGATACCGACTTTTTCTAAGAGTGCTTCGGCTGCTCGTCCTGTGGTATCAAGGTTAGTAAGATCGATAACAAATAGGTGGCAATCTGTGCCTCCAGATACGATACGATATCCACGCTTTTCAAATGCTCGAGTCATGAACTTTGCAAGAGCAATACTTTTCTTCATATATTCAACAAACTCTGCTCTTGAGGCAAGATGGAAAGCCACTCCTTTAGCCGCAATATTATTCATTGAGGGTCCGCCCTGGGTGCCTGGGAAAACGGCTCTATCGACCCGTTCTTGGTGTATTTTTTTGCATAAAATGAAACCTCCACGTGGTCCACGGAGTGTTTTGTGGGTAGTTCCAGTGACAAAATCTGCGTAAGGAAATGGGCTTGGAAATATTTCTGCTGCAATGAGTCCTGCTGTATGAGCAATGTCTACAAGAAGATATGCATTTACCGATTGAGCTATCCTTTGAAACTTTTCAAGGTCAATGAGACGACTATATGAAGAGCCGCCGGTAATGATGAGTTTTGGCTTATGAAATTGGGCAAGGTTATTAAGAGCTTCATAATCGATATACTCAGTTTTAGGATCCACGGTGTATGCGATGCTTTTGTAGAACATGCCAGAAAAGCTTACCGGGTGTCCATGGGTTAAATGGCCTCCACAGGATAAACTCAATCCCATGAGGGTATCTCCAGGCTCTAGTACTGATGAAAGCACTGCCATATTTGCTTGGGAACCTGAATGGGGCTGGACGTTTGCATGCTCCCCACGGAAAAGGGCTTTGCAGCGCTCTACAGTTAGAGTCTCGACTTCATCGCTTGCTGAGCATCCTGGGTAGTACCTTTTACCGGGGTACCCTTCAGCGTAGATATTGGTTAATACAGACCCAAGGACTTCACGAACTGCATCATAGGCATAATTCTCTGATGCAATGAAGTTTAGGGATTCTCTTTGAGCCTGCACTTCTTCGATGATATATGATGAGATTTGTGGATCAAGGGTGTGCAATAAGTTTTTATAATCTTCGCCATCTTTGTTAAGAAAAGGATGGTTATCTAAGAAGTGCAACGTATCATCAGTCATAGAATACCTTTTCATACCAAGATGCGATTATTTTATTTGAGACTAGGATATTTTGATGCGAAGGAGCTGTCAAGTTCGTTACAAAAAGGGTAAAAAGCTAGTAATGACAGGTGATTGGCCAAGAAGGGTAATTGGAGGTCCTCTCGTATCTTCCAAACGATGGATGAGCCTTCTACGTAGCTTTTTTCTAAGCGATAGCCCCTCGTTTGGTTTTTTCTTTAAACTGGAGAACAGTTCCTATTGGGAGCTAGGAAAGCTGCAGGGAAGTATTGTATAAGAAATGCTAGGCGAGGATAATAACTCTCATACTGGAGATTGATTCTTTTTTTATATTGATTATACTGAAAAAAAGTTTGAAAATCTTACTTTTAACAAAGGAACGGCCGTGGTATTAGCTGGAGATTTGCGTAAGGGAACTAAGATACTCTTTAGAGGTGAGCCGTATTCGGTTACCGAATATCAGCACGTAAAACCTGGTAAGGGTGGTGCCTTTATGCGTACCAAAATGAAAAACCTTATCTCTGGCAATATACATGAAGAAACCTTCCGGTCTGAGGAAAAACTAGAATCTCCCGACTTAGAATTTAAGGATATGCTCTACCTCTATGAGCAGGACGGGCTTTATGAGTTTCTTGATCAAGAATCATATGAACAGATGGCATTTAGCAAGGACCAGGTAAGTGAGGTCCTTGATTATCTTAAAGAGCAAACAGCGTATAGTGTACTCTATTTTAATGAGAAACCGATTACGGTGACCCCTCCATTGTTTATGGAACTTGCAGTGAAAGAGACTCCGCCTGGAGTGCGCGGTGATACTGCACAAGGTGGTGCTACGAAGCCCGCAACCTTAGAAACAGGCCTGGTGATACAGGTGCCTCTATTTGTAAATGAAGGTAATATCATTAAAATAGATACCCGCGAGGGTAAATATATAGAACGGGTCGATGCTAAGAAATAATCATGTGCATGAATAGCGATATGCGCGAGAGTGGTAGCGAGCAGATGCCAGAGTTTAGCGAGAGTTATTCAGATCTTCTTTGTTCAGACCTTACCGTCACAGAGCAGCGTTCTTTAATTTTTCAAGTGCTCTATGCAGTTGATGCCTTTGATTATGAAGTTTCCCTAGAGTCTATAGTTGATAATCTTTCTCGAGGGTTTGGTGTTATTATACCCCAGGATAGTACTGTTTTTAAAACAGCCCTGGCCGTCTCTTCAGAGCGGGCGGTTCTTGATGTGCAGATTACACCTCTCATAGAGAATTGGCGATTTGACCGACTTGGCGTCGCAACAAAGCTTATTTTACGCTTCGCTGTATGGGAATTGCAGCATTCAAGTACGGACGCGGCCGTGATTATTAATGAAGCCGTAGAGCTCGCTAAATGTTTTGCAGAAAAAGATGCCTATAAGTTCATTAATGGGATCCTTGATGAATTTCTTAAAAGCCGCGGCATTGAAAAAGATTCTGTCTCTTAACCAACCCAAACAATAGCTGATTTTTCCATATCTAATTGAGCGCAAGAACGCTTGAACTTTGAAGAGAAGAAAAGCGGGGATAGATAATATCTATCCCCGCTTGAGATTACATGTTTGGAAAGAAGAAAGGAACTTCAACTCGTGCAGTCTCAGGAGCATCAGAACCATGGGTTGTATTGCTTCCTATGGAGATGCCAAACATTTTACGGATGGTTCCTATGGCGGCTGCTGTAGGGTTTGTTGCTCCCATGAGATCGCGCCAGTCTTTAATAGCATTCTCTTTTTCAAGCACCATAACGATGACCGGTCCTTTGGTCATGCTTTCAACAAGCTCACCGTAGAAGGGTCTCTCTTTGTGTACAGCATAGAACTTTTCAGCCTCAGTTTTTGAGAGGTGAACTTTTTTCATGCCGGCGATTGAGAACTTATTCAATTCAATAATCGAAATGATCATACCGCTTTGTCCAAGCGCTACGGCATCCGGTTTAATAATGGCAAGCGTTCTTTCAACCATGAAAGGCTCCTTCGTTATTCAGCACGTTATTCATCATCTGAAGAGCCTTCTTTTGACTCATCTTGTTTTCGTGCAGCATGTTTCTCAAGCTCAAGCTGAAGCTGTGACTTTTGCTTAGGAGCAGCTGGAGCTGTAGTCGTTTCAGGCTTCTTGCGAGCAATAGTAGGAGCTTTTTCTTTTTTGCTTTTTTCTTTAGCAGCTGCTGAAGCAGCAACTTCTTCATCGCTACGCAGACTCAAGCCAAGCTTATGCTCTTCAGGACTTACCTTGATAACTTTAAAGGTTCTGGATTCTCCAATTTTAAGGATATCCTCTACCTTCTCTGCATCTCCGCCAAGTTCAGAAACGTGCACAAGCCCTTCTATACCAGAAGGAAGTTTTACGAAAGCACCAAAGTTAGTTATTTTACTCACTTCGCCCTCGACAGAAGAACCTACGGGGTATTTCTCCACAATGTCTTCCCAAGGATTTGGAGTGAGCTGCTTGATACCCAAGGAGATCTTCTTACTCTCTTTATTGATGCCGGTAATTACCGCTTCTACAAGATCACCTTTTTTATAGCGATCTGCAGGATGTTCAATATGCTCAGTCCATGAGAAGTCTGAGATATGCACAAGGCCATCAATCCCTGGAGCTAATTGAATAAAGATACCAAACTCAGTAACATTGCTTACTTTGCCGGTAATCTTCTGTCCGACTTCATATTTTTCGCTGATTGCATCCCATGGATTTTGTTCAAGCTGTTTCACGCTTAAGGACATGCGACGATTTTCTTTATCAAGTGATACGATAAGCGCTTCTACTTTGTCACCGACCTTGTAGTATTTATGAAGATCGGTAATGCGATCAATCCATGATACTTCTGAGATATGGATAAGTCCTTCAACTCCAGGTCGCACTTCAACAAAAAGCCCATAATCGGTAATACTTGATATAGTGCCTTTAACTTTTGAGCCAATTTTGATTGACTCATCAATAGCTTCCCATGGATTTTCAGCAAGTTGCTTCATGCCCAATGAGATCTTTTCATGCTCTTTATCAAACGAAAGGATTTTAACAGTTACCTTATCGCCAATTTTAACGAGCTCACTAGGGTGCCCAATGCGTCCCCAGGTCATATCGGTAATATGAAGAAGTCCGTCAACGCCTCCAATGTCGATAAATACCCCATATTTGGTGATATTTTTAACCGTTCCTTGAACGACTGAACCAACATCAAGTGTTTCAAGAACTTTTTTGCGACTTTCAGTACGCTCTTCATTCAAGTACTTACGACGGGAAATAATCACATTTCCCCGTTTTTGATTAACTTTGATAATATGGGCAACAATGTTCTGTCCGACAAATTGGTCAAAATCAGCAACACGTTGGGTATCGACTTGTGATCCCGGTAAGAATGCAGGGATACCAATATCAACACTTAAGCCACCCTTAACTTTATGGGTAACCATACCTTCAACAGGCTTATTTTCATTGTAGAGCTTCATGATAGAGCTCCATGCTTTGAGCGCTTTCGCTTTCTCATAGGAGAGCATGACAGTGCCCACATGGTTCTCAAGCTCATCGAGCATAACTTCTAGGGTTGAACCGGGCTTTAATGCTTTGAGCTCATGTTGGGTAAATTCATACCCAGGGATAAGACCATCTGATTTATAGCCGATATTTATAAGAACCCCATCAGAGTCAACCTTCAAGACGGTTCCTGAGATGATTGCTCCTTGGCGGAATGAATCTGCTATGCCCTCATAGAGGGAAGCAAGGTCTTTTTTTTGTGCCTCATTGAGGGTAAATCCAGTATCCTCAAGAGGTTGTTCTACGGTGCGAAATTGCGACGAACGCAATATCTCTTTTGACATGTATATATGCTCCTAGAGTATAGTTACCGATGAGAACCATAGGTAAGGTTGTAGGGTTTAACTGATACAATACTAGATCACTATACTACGATTCTGCCTTTTTATCAATATGGGTTCCCAGGTGGGCAAAAAAAGACCGACGCGATCTAGAGAAAATATCTATCTGCAAAGCAACAGGGTTGTATTGAAATTGGATTGAATAAGACATTTCTGAATCAACGATACCTCAACAGGACGTGGGCTAAAACTCACGTCAATCCAGTGTAAATTAAGCAGACAACTGCCATACCTAGAAATAGAGCGCATGTTTGATATCATCAATGATAGAATATCTTGATTGTAATGCTCTAATTAAATCAGGCTTTAGATTATCGCTTATTGGAAGTGGGCGTCCTCTATTTATTTTCGCTATAAGGGCAATTTTCATCAGTGTTGAGACATCCTCTATGCCCTTGGAACTTAACTCAGATTGATTGTGAAGCCATAAATCTGCAAGGTCTTCACATACAGCATCAATAATATGATCTTTTGGTGCATTGTTGCTATTAAGTAGTGAAAGAAATAGATTCCTTGCATGGGTCAATCGGATATCTGCCGAGATTGTTTGTCTGATTTCCAACCAAGCTTGAGGAGTCTCGTTACTATAATTTGCATAATTTGCGACTCTAGCAGGGGAGACTTGTTCAATGGTACTATGTGCTGTGGTAGAGGATTCAGATCCAAAAATACTCGAGCTCCCAAGGAGCACTACAGTTAGAATAAGATGTTTTTTCATAGTAAATGAAGATGAAAGGGAATACCTGTCATGTACCCAAGCAAGCCGAGAGCTACCAGAATTGAAAAGGCGGTGCAGCAATTGTCGGCTTTGATTTCACGTTTATGATCTATTTTAGCGACAGTAGAGGGTCTAGTTTGTTGTAGCAAGAGTTTACCCATATTAGCTGCAACTAAGTTGTTTAATTCGCTTACTAGCGCATCAAATTCCTGCACGTCCTTAGCATTTAGCCTAGAGCTGTCTTTACGATGTTGTAGATCTTCAAGGTCTTCAGTTACAGCATCCAGAGCTTGGCTTGGTGCAGTCTGACTTTGAAGCAAAGAGAATAGTAAAGCCTTTGCCTCTGCTAGTCGAGTAGCTACTGGGATTGTTCCTCTCACATTCAACCAAACTTGTCGAATCTCTTTACAATAGTTTTCATAATTTGCAACTTTGGCAGCTCTGGCCTGTTCAACGGTTTGACGTGCCATAGTAACCGATTCCGATCCGAAAATACTTGAACTTCCTAGGAGCGCTGCACCTAGTATAAATTGTTTTTTCATGGATAAACCTTAATGTAAAATGTTTTCTTTATGTACTTACTTTGCAAGTGTAATAATTCTAATTGAAAATGTCAATTTTTTTTCATCAGCTGATCTTTCATGGGACCACGTGAGGTTGTAAGGGTATTCGATCAGTCTTTCTAGAGTAATGGACAGTTTGTTTTGCCCCAATTTCCCCTTGACGCCTTGTATTTTGGGGTATCCCGACGGTTCTTAAATCTTAGTATACTTTTTTGTAATTTTCTGTATTCTAAAAATGTGTATAGTCTCTCAGGCATTCTCAGTTCACTTTGCGATACATCGATCAAAAAGAACATTCTGGGGGATTTCCCACGTATAATGCTCCGTGATACTCGTATTGTGAAATATAAATGAGCTTGTCCTCTTTACTATGGATGTTATGCCGAATACTTTTAAAGAATTACCCTTAGCTGCTCCTATTCAGCAAATATTGGATGATCTAGGATTTACCGAACCGACAGATATACAGAAAAAAGCGCTTCCGGTGCTCATGGAGTCTAAAAAGATAGATTTCCATGGTCAAGCACAGACAGGGACCGGGAAAACGCTTGCCTTTGGCCTTCCATTGTTACATCGTATTGATGTATCCAAGAAGGTTCCCCAGGCACTTATTGTGGCTCCTACTCGTGAGCTTGCTGTACAGATAAAAGAAAGTATAGCCCCATTTGCACGAGCTATGGATATTCGTCTTGAAGCCATTTATGGTGGTGTTTCTATGGAAGCGCAAACCCAGGCATTAAGGCGAGGATGCCATATTGTCGTAGGGACTCCTGGACGTCTCAATGACCATCTGAGGCGAGGAATCCTTAAAATCAGCACGGTTCGTACTCTGGTACTCGATGAAGCAGATATTATGCTTGATATGGGGTTTAAAGAGGAAGTAGATGAGATTTTAAGCTATGCTCCTTCTGATCGTGAGATATGGTTGTTCTCAGCTACGATTAAATCAGGTATCGCAACGATTATGAAGACCCATATGCGAGATCCTATTACGGTCAAGGTGGGTAAAAAGCAGGCATCTGTTCCCTTAACAAAGCAATACTTTTGCATGGTGCCAAGTAGAACCCGGTTACAGGTACTGAGCAGATTTATAGAGTGTGCAACCGACTTCTATGGTTTTATTTTCTGCCAAACGAAGATTCTTACCAGTGAAGTTGCAGAAAAGCTCATTAGGCTCGGATATAATGTAGGCGCCTTACATGGGGACATGAGCCAGTTACAACGTAATCTGGTTATCAAAAAATTTAAGAATAAAGAAATCACTATTCTTGTTGCAACTGACGTTGCAGCCCGTGGAATCGATGTTGCGAATCTTACGCACGTGATAAACTATTCCTTGCCAGAAGATCATGAAAGCTATATTCATAGAGTAGGGCGAACGGGACGTGCCGGAAAAGATGGCATTGCTATTACGTTGCTCTCAAAAACTGAGCTTCGCTCAATTCAACATATTCAGCAAAAATTTCAGATTACGATAGAACCTCTTGATGTTCCTGATCGGGAAACTATTGTGAAGGCGCGCATTGAAGAAACTTCAAGATATCTTGCAAAAATCAGTGAGCATGTTTCTCCTGAAACGATGAGCAGTTCGGACCAACAGCTTGAGAAGTTGGTCAGTGAACTTTCTCCCGATGAGCAACGTGTAGTACTCGTAAGAGTGCTCCACGATAAATTCCTCAGTTCACTCGGTAATGACGATGTGAACTTTACCCCTTCAAGTAAAGTATCTATGCCTGATGATCTTCAAGAACTCTTTATGAATGTGGGTACGGACGATGGAGTAACTCGTGATCAGGTCCTTGCATGTCTTACTGGAACTGGATTGGTACAGGCAGATCAGATCATGAAAATACGTGTCATTAATCGACGGACCTTTATTCAGCTACCTGCCGAATGTATGAGACCGCTTATCAACGCCTTGCGTGATACTGTTCTTGGGGGTAGAAAGGTTCGTGCAAGTGTTATTGAAGCAGAACCAAGTCATATGCGTCCACGAAGGCGTCATCCAGGTAAGCGCAATTATTGAGTGAGTGGAGCAGTATGATCACGACATATCTTGAATGTCTAGGACTCGCTTTAGGTCTTATGGGATCTGCCTTCTTGGTTTCTTTGCTTACTCGTACAAATACGGTTGTTGATATATTTTGGGGCCTTGGGTTTATTGCCATTACCTGGTATTCACTGATTACTAACGGTTTATATCTTCCTCGACATTTTCTCGTAACAGTACTCGTTACTCTGTGGGGACTTCGTTTGTCAGGTTATATACTCTACAGAAACTGGGGTAAAGGTGAAGATCCTCGCTATACTGCACTCGCACAACAGTGGGGTCCTTGGTTGTATCTACAGAGTTTTTTGCGGATATTTATGCTCCAGGGAATACTCCTATGGCTTATCTCATTCTCGATTATTGCCATTATGACCAATTCAACAGCGGGATCATTTAGTTTTCGTGATTTTGTTGCGGTTTTATTATGGTGTATCGGTTTTGCTTGTGAAGTTATTGGTGATTGGCAACTGCAGCGATTCCTCAGGGATCCACTTCATAAGGACCACATTATGGATAGAGGTATATGGCGTCTTACGCGCCACCCTAACTATTTTGGGGAGCTCGTTATGTGGTGGTCGATGTGGCTACTTGCTTTGCCCGTAGGATATGCAGCGCTTACGATTATAAGTCCTCTTACTATAACGGCTATCATTCTTTTCTTTTCACTACCGATTACCGAAAAGCATCTGGCAACAAACCCCGAGTACGAAGCATATAAAAAACGAACAAATGCTCTGTTTCCGTGGACGCCGAAGCGATTACTCTAAGCAATTTCCAACATACTACCGCTGTTTAAGAACCTTAAAGACGTGCTGGCTCCAGTCTTCCATGAGTGGGTAAAAAGTTTCACACTCTTTGAGTGAATACAAGAAACCACTTTTCAATTCTGACCGTATTGAGATATTTTCTGAAGTACCTTCTATAAGAAGCACTAGTCCTAAATGAACTTTGCCTACAGCGTTGCAATCATCATTTAAGATTCCTAGTGGTTTGACAGTATAGGTGCCTTCATAGTTCACTTCCTCATTAAATTCTCGTTGAGCCCAACCCATAATATCGGTAGCGGAGAGATCTTCTTTGCGTACATGCCCACCAATACCGAGGGAATACTTGTTTTTAAGGCGCTGTTCAGATGCATGAGCTTGGCGCTGCATGAGGAAATACCTACCCCCATGAGTGAAGACTAGATAGGGGATGATCTGCTTGTAGGTAAGATCGGTCTCCATGAGAGAGCGAGGATGAAATTCTTGGTGTTGCGTAATCACTTGAAGAAGGTCATCAAAAGATGAAGCAGTAAGTCCGTGCCAGGCAGGTCGATTTTCAAAGAGTTTGTCTCGTTTAACGACGAGAATAAGCTCATCATGGGTTGCAAAAGGTGTTGTTGGTTGTTGCGATTGTTGTTGCATAAGAAACTCCTTGAGAAAACTGAGATGCTTTTTTAGCATAGCGTGATCTTCAAGAAAAGATAGGATTTCCAAACTGCAGCGAGTGTGCCCATTAAACTTATATCGGTCGTTTCCTGTAAGCGAGTCGGAAAGATTTCCTTTTTTGTATCGGAACTTGCCCAATAAGAATGCTTATTTTAAAGATATGCCTTACTAATGCTAATCGCTTTGTTTGTGTTATGGAAATTTCTTAATACCAAGTGTTTGCCAATCATGGTCAAAAAGAGACATCCCCTTAGTTGTGAGGGGATGATCGAGCATTTTTTGAAATATGTTAACCGGTATGGTTGCGCAATGCGCGCCTGCTAGAGCCACTTCATGAACATGCAGTGTCGATCTCAGTGAGGCTGCGAGTATCTGTGTTTCATAAGCATAGATATCTACTATCTGCCTTAAGTCATGAATGAGCTCAATACCATCAGAGTCGATATCCTCTAACCTTCCGATAAAAGGGGAGATATATTTTACCTGCAGCTTTGCCATGCATAACCCCTGTACGGCAGAAAAAAGAAGAGTAATATTTAACGGTACTCCTTCATGAACAAGTTTGTTAATGAGTGGGAGATACTCAGGAAAGCACGGAACTTTCACCACGATATTAGGTGCTAACGCTGCAATTTCATGAGCTTGGGTATAGATAGCACATGGATCCTTTTCAGTTATTTCAACACTGACATCGCACGGAGAGAGTAGTGAGGCAATTTTTTTGATGAGCTCACTTACATTACCCCCTTCTTTACTTAGATGGGTAGGATTTGTGGTGACGCCATCAAGGAGGCCCGTCTCTTTTGCCTCAGCCAGAGCCTTATAGTTTGCAGTATCTAGGAAAAACTTCATGGTGCATCTCTTGGTTTTTGTGTACCTTTACGCTACCACAAAGACTTTTGAGCATGCAACAGTTTGGCTACTTTTCTGTAGCTTTACCTCTAGAGATTTATTTTTTCAGCATAAAGTTAATCGTTCTATCGGGCACAAATATGATACGATCAATTTCCGCAGTCTCAAGCCATTTTGCGACCGCATGTCGAGCTTCATGTTCAATATCATTTTGACTCGATCCTTTTAATACACTGATCGTTGCGCGATGTTTTGCATTAACCTGTACAGAAATGTTTGTGGTAGTAGTGGCAGTGATCTTTGGATCATAGCTTGGCCATGCGCACTCTTCAATTTTCTTGCCAAGAAGTACCTCTAAAAGTTCACTTGCCATGTGAGGTGCCATTGAAGAAAGAAGTGTTGCAATGATCTCAATGCTCTTTCTACTAAACTTCATCTGCTTATCAGTTGCATCATGGGAGAATTCCATGAATGAAGATATTGCCGTATTCGGTTTATACCGATCAACACGCTCTTGGAAATCTTTAATAAGCAGGTGAACTCGTTGAGTTGTATTAGCATCTTCTTGTTGGTTCTCAGTAAGAACAACGCCTTCGGTGGTAAGGTAGTTCCACAACCTATTTAAGAAGCGCTTAATACCCTCAAGTCCAGTGTCTTGCCATTCACAATCAAGCTCAGGAGGTCCCATGAAAAGGATATAGAGGCGAAGAACATCAGAACCGTATTGCTGTACGATCTCATCGGGATTAACCACATTGCCCTTAGATTTAGACATTTTTTCAACATGCCCTGAGAGCTCAGAATATCTGTTAACCATGCCTTGGTTAAAAAGGTGAGTGAAGGGCTCATCAAAGGGAAGGAAGCCAAGATCATAGAGTACTTTGACATAAAAGCGTGCATATAATAAGTGCAAAATCGCATGCTCTACACCGCCAACATACAGGTCTACGGGTAACCAATACTCCATATCTTTCTCATCAAAAGGCTTTGATGAAAGATCTGGATGTGGGTACCTTAAAAAATACCAGCAGGATCCCGCCCACTGAGGCATCGTATTAGTTTCTCGTTTTGCAGAACCTTTACATTGAGGGCAGGTAACATTGACCCACTCTTTAATCGCGGCAAGAGGAGATTCGCCAGTTCCTGTCGGTTTATAGTTTTCCACATAGGGAAGCTCAACGGGAAGATCAGCCTCAGGGACCGGTACGACACCGCAGCATACGCAATGAATAAGCGGTATAGGTTCGCCCCAATAGCGCTGACGAGAGAATATCCAATCTCGTAATTTATACGCAGTTGTACGCGATCCCAAATTGTTTTGCTCTAAATACTCGATCACCGCCTGTTTAGCTTGGCTATGAAGCTCAAGACCACTAAATGTACCACTATGTATAAGTGTTCCATCACCCTCATAGGCTTCTTTAGAAATGCCTTCCTTAGGCATTGAGGGAGAGGTCACTACTTGTACGATCGGAATATCATAGAGCTTCGCAAACTCAAAGTCACGGGCATCATGTCCCGGTACCCCCATTACCATTCCCGTACCATACTCCTTAAGAACGTAGTTAGCAAGAAAGAGGGGAATTGGTTTGTTAGTAAGAGGATTGATAGCATAGGTACCCGTAAAGAATCCAGTTTTTTGCGCCATATTTTCAAGGCGGTCAGTACCGGTCATTGAAATAAACTGTTCTTGATATTCAGTTGCTAACTTCAAACGGTCGGGAGTAACAAGCCTCAAGGCAAGATCATGGTCAGGAGCAATCACAAGAAACGTTACCCCAAATATGGTACCTGGCGTAGTCGTATAGATCGGAAGCTCTATGATGTCATCACCCACCTGTGCTTTAAATAGAATTTGAGCACCTTCACTTTTACCGATCCAGTTTCTTTGCATGAGCTTTACTTTTTCTGGCCAATCAAGACGATCAAGGCCTTCAAGTAACTTTTCTGCATAGTCGGTGATCTTAAGTACCCATTGTCGAACATTGCGTTGCTCAATTTTTGAGCCGCATCGATCACAGGTACCATCTACCACCTCTTCATTTGCAAGTCCAGTAAGACAAGAAGTACACCAGTTAATAGGCATGACCGCTTCATACGCTAATCCGGCCTTAAACATTTGAAGGAATATCCATTGTGTCCATTTATAATAGGAAGGATCGGTCGTATTGAGTTCTTTAGACCAGTCATAGATAGCAGCAACTTCTTTAAGCTGCTCTTTAAAGTGAGCAATATTTTCAGCGGTGCTTACTGCTGGATTGAGTCCTTTTTTAATCGCATCATTTTCAGCAGGCAACCCAAATGCATCCCATCCCATAGGATGAAGTACATTATAGCCTTGAAGCCATTTGATACGAGCATATACATCTGAGAGCACATAGCCTCGCCAATGGCCTACGTGCAACCCTGATCCTGAAGGATAGGGGAACATATCGAGACAATAATATTTTTTCCCCGAGCCAGCTTGTTTGCTTTGCGCTATCGGGTGGGTAGCCCAGATTTTTTGCCACTTTTTTTCTATATCTTGTACTTTGTACTGCATATGTATTCCTAGTGCATTACGTAATATCATAACTGATACGTACGTGCCCGCTTTTGTTTCTCAGTTTCACAATCGTTAGTGTACCAATATCTGTAGTTTTTGCATGCGTACCTCCACAGGGGATGGGATAGTACCCTTCTATGATCATCGCTCGTGCCTGTTGGCCCTGAGCTACAGTTTCAGGAACATATCCAGCCAAGCTCTTGAGTTCTTCATAGCCCATAATCTTTATGCTCACCGGGAGGTTTTGTTTCACGAGACGGTTTACTTCGTCTTGAAGGTGCTTTTGCAGTGCTGCACGCTCTTCTTCGTTAAGAGTTCCTGCATATTCACAATAGGCTCCTTCTTTAAAGTGGTAGCCACGAACTGCTGGAAAGGCAAAACCACAGTTTCGTAGAGCAATGTCAATGATATGACCTGCCGTATGATTTCTGCTATTGAATTCGCGACGTTCCTTATCGAGTGCTAGTGATACTAGGTCATGAGGTGCACAGGTTCCCGTGATCGATCCGCTATGGGATACAATCCCATCGGACACTCTTACCTCTTTCACCGTGATTATTCCACTTGGCCCGGTAATGGTACCTTGATCATACGGTTGTCCACCCCCTTGCGGATAGAAAATCGTCGAATCAAGGATGACAGAGCAGCTCCCATCAGGCTGAGCAATAACGTCAAGGATGGTAGCTGTATCCTGAAGAAGCTCTCCGTGATCTAAATAGCGTAAGATGGTTGGTTTCATGGTTCTTCCTTCTTACCGATATAATGATAGGCGCTTGGTTAAAGGGTCGATCATCTCTTTTTTTCCAAAGAGTGCAACTGCATAATATAGATGCTCGGTATTGGCTTTGGTGCGTTCAAGTTGTTCGGCATAGGTCCCACCGGTCATTGTTTCTATAAAGTCAGCATGCAAAAGACCGTGCTCCTTGGCTGCTGATACTAACTTAGTTAAGTCGCCTTGAGAGCCGCGAAGCACGATTAAAGATAGCCCGGAGATGGATGGAAGCACGGTGTTGTTGGCATCAACAAAGGGGGTAAAGCTCATAAGCTTTTTCTGTTCTTCAGTTGCTTGTGCTGCGATGCTTAAGGCAACATGGGAAGCTGCGTTAAGAGCAACTCCAATATCAATTGTTTTATTAATAGCTATGACAAATTTATAGTCACTATGTACGTTAACCATGAATAACCCCTTAGGACGGTGTTGAGATCTGTGTGAAAACAAAAAATGAGGGTGAATACGTAGAAATAGTTAGGCCGGGTGGCCCAGGAGGAGGAACAGAACTGAATGATGAGTGGTAAGACTTTGATATCCTACGCTAGTATTAATGTTCATATAAGAAAGGATATCAGATTTAGGTGTATAAAACAAGTGCAGAAATACATGATATTTTAGTGTGGTCCGCTTAACGATATCTGGGAGATTATATACGATTGGTATCACTAGATAACCGTAGTGATCCTATTATTGATAGTTGCTTTAAACCGGTTAGCTGAAATTAATCAACCACGAGCCATTCAAGCATGCCTCGGCTGTGAACTAAGGCAGTATAAGCTTTCTCAACAAGGATCAAGACCCGCATAGCATACTTTTTATTACTATCACCTTCTATGTTTTCTGGATCCCATTGGGTTAAAAGATCTATATACGCTCTTTGAATATCTGCTCGCGTATACTGTTTATCAAGTCCTAATATGTACCTGAAGACGTCTTCAGCTGTTGTGGCGCTCTGAAAGGTACGAGCAGGAACAAGTACTTTGCGTATCTGATCATCAGTAAGTCTTAAAAGCTCGTCTACTAGTAAGATATTCTGCAAATTCCAGTAGCGTAGTCGGCCAAAAGCTGCGAGCGGATTGCCTGATGTCATTATTGTGTTATATGCCTTAATAGTTTTTTCAGGGAGCTTGTTTGAAAACTCAAATATTAGTTCACTAGACCCAAATAATCTTTGCTTTGCAGAGACCGTGATAACTAATGGGTCTGAGTCGGACTGCTTTACCTGCTCCCATTTACTGCGAAGCATTTCAGGTAATAATCCTGCATCTTTGATGCTGTAGCCTAGGATCTGTCCATAGCCAGAAAATGTAATAACACTTCCTTGAACGAATACATCTGTAGAACCTATGTATGCAATATCCCCAGGGCTAATGATGCGAGATATTTCCTCAAATCGACGCACATGAAAGGTAACTTTTAGAGGTACGCTGACATAGGTACCAATTAGATCATTATTAACAATCACTTGAAACTTTGGAGGCTCCTCCATCGCATGTGATGCGAACAAGCTTCCTGCAGTAAACATAGTAAGAAGAGAGATTCGTAGAAAGCCCATACTAGCTCCAAAGCCATTTTTTTATTAATTGCACTATATGTATTAATGATAGAAAATTTTATAAATAAAAGTCAAGGGTTGGCGGGCTCTTTACTCTCAGGTTGAAATGTTCCGCATAGGCATTTTGGGGTACCTCGTACGAGGGACTTACTCCATCGACAAGTGCGAGCTTTGATCACTGGGTCAGCGCTTTGCTTTTTCTGGCTTGCAGTAAGATGGCATGGGCTTTTTCAATAAGGGCTAAGACCCTTTTTGCATACTTTTTATTACTAGCGCCTTCGATATTTTTTGGATCCCATTGGGTTGCAAGTTTGGCATAAGCCCTTTCAACGTCAGGTGCCTTATAATCTTCATTAAGCCCTAAAATATACATGAAGGCATCCTCAGCCTTTAGAGCATGAGCGGAGGTACTTGTAGGAATAAGCTCAGTAGCTAACTGATCATCTGATATTTCTAACAGCTTATCAGTATCTAAGGTTTTCATGATTGCTACTAGCTCTGAGTCTCGGTAACGAGCAAAGGCATCCAGTGGGCTAAGGGCCTGCATTAAAGCTGTATAAGCTTTTTCAATGAGTGCCATGACCCTTTCAGCAAACTTTTTATGGGTATCGTCTATGATGTTTTTTGGATCCCATTGAACTGAGAGCTCGATATAAGCTCTTTGAATATCGTCTTGGGTATAGTTTTTATCAAGTCCCAACATATACCTGAATACATCTTCAGCAGTTGTAGCATTTTGTATTCTACTAGCGGGCACAAGTTCTTTGTGAATCTGATCATCGGGAAGGTTTAAGAGTTGATCTACTTGTAAGATATTCTCTAACCTCCAGTAGCGCAACCGTCCAAAAGCTTCCAGGGGATTGCCCGAGGCCATTATACTGTCGTATTTCTTAGTAATAGCTTCAGGAAGTTTGTTTGAAAAATCAAATGTTAATTCACTGGGCCCAGTGAATGACTGCTTTGCAGAGAGGGTCATCACTAATGGATCTGTGTTAGAGTGCTTTACAGCATCCCATTTACTGCGAAACATATGAGAGAATAATCCTGTATCTTTGATGCTGTGTCCCACGACTTGTCCGTATCCTGAAAAGGCAATTGTGCTTCCTGGTAGGAATATGTCGCTCATACCTATGTAGGCAACTTCCTCAGGGCTAACGATGCGAGATATTTTCTTATTAGGAAGCTCATAATAGGTAACCTTTAGAGGTACGCTGTAATATTTACCAATTAGAGCATTATTAACGATCACTTGGAATTTAGGTAGATCCATCCCATTCAGGGAAAATAAACTGCCTGCTATACATATCGTATAAAGAGAAATTCTTAAAAGGTCCATAATAACTCCCAGGTTATTTTTATACTAAATTTTACTATGTGTATGTAATATTAAAAAATAAACTAGGTAATTGTCAAGAGTTGGTAGTGGTACATTCCAGCTTTACAAGCAAGACTCAGATGTGCTTGAGCTTCAATCATACCATGTGTCGCTATATTTGTGAGTTTGTGGGAATCAGAAGGGGAGGACCTTCTAAGAATAGCCAAATGTTGATATTCATCCTAATGTCGATACAATAAACAGAAAAAGAATCTACGAGATATCAGTAATGGGGAGAAAATATCATGATACTAGTACGTATACTTGGGCTCTGTACTCTTGTATTTAATCTGTGCGCTATGAACCTACAACTTGAGAAAGCAGTTATTCTTCCTCAAGAGCAACAAAAAGAATTACATCTTCAGCTGATTCAAGCTTCAAAAGTGGGAAATGCCTCTCTTATACGAGAGCTCCTTACTAGGGGTGCTCCATTACTAGAAAAAGATAAGGTGACGTATGTGCACGAGGAGGGAGAGGCTGTCGATCTATTCTTTACCTATACAGCTTTTGATTGGGCTGCTATACATGGGCATACTGAATGTATGGAAGTTTTGCTTGATAGGCTTGAAGATGCTACCCCACAGGCTTCTCGACAGGTAAACTATAAGCATCTCAAATCTTTAAAAGAGAAACGCAAAGCTATGGTACCCCTTTTTCAACGAGGTCAAAAAAGCTTGGCTGAACTACGTACATGTATCTCAAATATTCGGCGCTATATGAGTACAATTACGGTGCACGGATTTGCTGACCCTGAATGGTATGTGCTTGAACGGATAGTAAGTAGACTCGAGCAGCAGCTTTCACTTAATCTTGTGCTCAGCTCTTGTTTGGCTAGCGACGATTCTTTACGTCAGGTATTACTGTCTGTGGGGGCAGAACAGGTTACGGATTCACCCCCAAGTGATTATAGAATACAGGAACATCTTGATAGGCTCGTGTCTTTTGCTGTTCAAGAAGGAAATATAGCGCTTTTGCCGGCGCTTATTCGCAAAAAAGCGAACGTTAATGCTGGGACCGGCTGCGGAAACTTAACCCCATTGCAGGTTGCAGCAATGAGGGAAGAGGTGTATTCGGCAAGATTATTACTTGATGCTGGTGCATTTGTTAACTATGTAAGTACTGCTAACGACTATACTCCCCTTCAGATTGCCAGTCTTTATGGATCATTTCGTACAGCGCTATTGCTTCTTGAGTCTGGTGCTCAAATGTGGGAAACGGAAGATCATATGGCACCCGCACTTCGTAATGCCATCGACTTTTCTTCCTATCTTAAGATGGTGTTGCTAGCAAGTATACAAAGATATGCCCCCACAAGAGAAGACGCCAAAAGGGCTCTTCAAAATATTGCAGAGGTTCTCTTATTTTCTAGAGCACTGGAAACTCCAAAGTTACAAGCAATTGGACAGGAACAGGAGCAGCTCTTAATGAAAGAGAACGTGAGAGATCTTGCAGTGATCTTTCTCTATCACTTTCATCGCAATGATCTTCTTCCCTTGTGGAGAGAAATCATAGAGGCAAAGTCGCACATTTTGTGCGATGAAATACTTATAGCACAACTGAATCAGTATATAGTGGCTCTTTTGAAGAGTGATGAAATCAAAAAGCTTGCCTGCCTCAGTCTTTTGAATCAGCTTACTCAAGAGGGCGATCACTTATATTTGACTAACCGATTGGCAACTGAAGAGGGTTCTTATCCATTCTTATATATATATCAATGCTTGACCAGAAATAGCTGAGCCCATCTAACTTGATCAGCACTTTGGATGAAGACAATGTCTAATTCCCTGAGATGTTGCCTGCGGGCTATATTCGACCAATAAGAACTATGTTATTCAATAGCGATGCCAATACTTCGATTCGTTTATAACCAATGAGAATATTTTCAAAAAAATAAAACCATTGACTTTTCCGATCAATACCTGTTACATTGCAAGTAATAAGGGGATTTCGAAAGGACACTCTATGGTCACATTTAAGGATCTTCCCCTCTCTAAAGAACTGCTCGATATTTTAGAGAAGCAGGGCTTTACTATTCCTACAGAAATTCAAGCAAAAGCTATTCCTCTTCTCTTATCCACAAAAAAGATAGATTTTCATGGCCAAGCACAGACAGGAACAGGGAAAACTCTGGCTTTTGGAATACCCTTATGTGAGAAGATTGATCGAAATAAAAAAAATACACAGGCATTGATTATAGCGCCAACGCGAGAACTTGCGGTACAGATTTATGAAAGTCTTGAAAAGATAGCCTCTCATCTTGGTATATCTATGGCAGTCATTTATGGTGGTGTCTCAATTGATGATCAGATGAGAAATCTTAAGCGGGGAGCACAAATAGTAGTAGGAACTCCTGGCAGGATTAATGATCATATGCGCAGAAAGACCCTTGATCTGGGCAAAATAGAAACGCTGATCTTAGATGAAGCAGACATTATGCTTGATATGGGGTTCAAGGAAGAAATTGATGAAATTATGAAGCATCTTCCTCAAGATAGACAAATATGGCTCTTTTCCGCGACAGTTAAACCCGGTATTGCCCAAATCATGAAAAGACATATGAAAGATACGGTATCAGTACGGGTGAGTCCATCAGCTGTAGCAGCATCACAGACTAAACAATATTATTGCATCGTGCCATCGCGTGCACGAGTTCATGCCATAACACGATTTATACAGTCGGTAGGGGACTTTTATGGATTTATTTTTTGTCAGACGAAGATCCTTGCGAGTGAAGTTGCCGATGAGCTTACAAAAAGTGGGTACAATGTTGCTGCCTTGCACGGAGATTTAAGTCAGCAGCAAAGAAATCGCGTGATAAGAAAATTTAGAAAAGGTGAAACGACTATCCTTGTAGCGACCGATGTTGCAGCACGTGGCATCGATATTCCTGATATTACTCATGTAATTAATTATTCGATGCCTGAAGACCTTGAAAGCTATGTACACCGAGTAGGGCGTACCGGACGGGCAGGCAAAGAAGGTATTGCCATTACTTTTATCAACAGAGCTGAGCAGCGAATTGTTAAGCAAGTTGAGAAACGCTTTGGTGCAATTATTGAGCCGATAGATGTTCCCTCTGCTGAAGATGTTATTAAAAAACATCTTCAGGAAATACCTGCGTACTTTGAAAAAGATGAAAAGATATCTGAAAAGGTTGCCCTTGAAAAGCTCATAGAGCGTTTATCGGTAGAAAAGCTTAAGCAGGTGACGGTGCGATTATTATATGATAGATTTCTTTCAAAGCTTGATCTTGAAGAGATACCTTATACTCATGTTGAGGAGCCTGATCATGAGCAATTTCAGGAGATCTTTATAAATAGAGGCAGCGAGGATGGGATAACATCCGAAGACATACGTACATTTGTTCTTCAAGTTTCTACGGTAAAGCCTGATCAGATACAAAAAATTCGAGTGATAAAAAAGCGTAGCTTTGTACGACTTTCTTCAGATTGTAGCCCTGATCTAGTAAGTGCATTGCGTGGAAAAAAATTACATGGACAACCGGTCATCGTGAATGTAACCTGTATGGTAAGCGATCGTAGTAAAGAATGGCGGACGCGAGAACATGATCAACGCCGGGGCGGTGGTCGTCGTCAGAGAAGAAGGCCCCCAAAATAAGGATGGCTATGCTTAAAAAACTACTTATTGTTATGTGTCTATCTGTACCTACTATCTCTGCTGATTGGATAGATGATCTGAGTCTTTTTGTCGATACAACAACTCTTGATCAGTTGAAAGCTGAAAATGTGGTGCAAACCTATATTGACAATGATGAGCGTGAAATACAGCGCATTGAAAAAAAGGCTGCAGCAAATGATGAAGAAGGCTTTTGGGCAACTCTGCGAGGAGGTACGTTTCAGCTTCAATGGGCAGCAGCAAAAGCAAGTTTGCGGTATCATAAGAAGGTGCTTACCTTTATAAAAGGGCTTCCTAAAAATGAGCGCGATCGGACGAATCTAATAGAAAACTTACATACTCTTAAAAAGCTTGAAGAAGAGCTTGCTGAGTTAAAGAAAGACTATAAGAAAGCTTCGGGAATGGGCGAATCATTGAAAGTTGCAGGTTTCATTGGTGCTAAAGAAGTTCAGATTAAAGCTCGAAAAGCATTTATTAAAAGTTCATTTATTATTTGAGCGGGTCTCATTTAGCGGTAATGGCCCTTTATCCTATTTTCTTTTAGAGCGAAGAGAGTAAGCCAATAGTAGGCTTACTCTCAACTATTTAAATATAATCAAGTTGTTTTCTCAGGCGCTTAAGGCCATGCCAGGTACACAGAATGGTGAACAAAAAGAGCATTACTACGCACACCCAATAGTTTAATGAGCCTTCTTGTCCGAGTACTGCAGCACGCGCTCCTTCCATTACATAAATCATAGGATTAATGAGGCTTATATAGGCAAGCATAGGACTAAACAGATATAACACCTTCCATGAATACTGGAATCCACCTAGGAACCAGAGTGGGTATACAAAACGCATCCAGACACTCCCAATTTGCTCCATACCTTTTACACGACTTGTTACCCAGAGGGTAAAAGCTGCATAAAATACATTAGAGAGCATGAGAATGAGCAAAAACTTTCCATAACTGAGCTTGGAAAGATCGAGGGAATTCCATGCAAGGAGCTTACTTATGGGTAGGACCAGGATGCCCATTGTGGCTGTATTAATCGTGTAATAAACCATCTTCTCGATAAATACAAGATAGGAAGGCATTGGTAAGGTAAGGTAGTATGAGGTAATATCACCGCCCTCAAAATCACTTATGAGGTTAGTAACGCTTGCATAGAGCTCAAAGAGCCCAGCGCTTACCACAAGACTTGCCACCAAAAATCCGGTATAGTCTGCAGCCAAACCAAATGCAGGCATAAGGTAGGTGGTAACAAGTACCATGGTGACTATCCAGATAAATAGATCAATCAGTTTATCCCAGATTGTTTGGGTAAAGATCTCAAGATCGGTTCTTAAGAGTTTCCACATCAGTGGTAAATAGGGACGTATCATAGAGGGTCCTTTTTTTCACGTGTTAATTCTAGAAACACATCTTCTAAGCGGCCTTTCTCAAAAGATCGCATAAGGTTTGAAGGGGTATCAATAAGCTTTACCTCTCCCGCATGCAGTACTACCACTCGATCTGAGAGCCGTTCTGCTTCTTCAAGGTAATGCGTGGTAAGCAAGATGCTTACACCTTCTGCCTTTATCTGTTCTATGTAATGCCATAGTTGATTGCGAATATCAGGATCAAGGGCAACGGTTGGCTCATCTAGAATGATCAGCTTTGGAGAATGTATGAGGGTGCGAGCAAGCATAAAACGCTGCTTCCAACCACCTGATAATTCATCCGATTTTGCATCGAGGTATTCATTGATACCAAGCTGCTGATTAAGCTCAACAAGGCGCTTCTCAATCTGCTCCCGAGACATGCCATAATATTCACCCGCGTATTCCAGATTCTTTCGCACGGTTAATAGCGGATTCAAATTAGGCTTTTGCGGACAGTATCCTATAATCTGCCGGTAAGCAGGTAAGTTCCCATAAATTGAACGTTCTTGATACAGCATATCGCCTTTGCTCGGCGGATGAAGTGTGGCGACAATCGTTGAGAGCGTTGTTTTTCCAGCACCATTTACGCCAAGCAAACTGACGAGCTCGCCAGCATAGAGGTCAAAAGAGACACCTTTGAGAGCTTCTTTTGAGCCAAACTTTTTTCGTATGTCACAGATTCTTATTAACGGGGTACTCATGGGTACACATCCTTTTCTTGCCAACAAGATGGCTATTTTAGAGTATGTAAAGATAACAAAAAGGGAGTGGGGGAAGTCTGAGAAAAGCGATGCAGAAGTGGAAAATAATCTGAAGAGAGAATTGAGCCAATACTACAAAGCTTTAGACGGCTTCGGTACGATTAACATAACATTCATCATTATCATGGCTCTAACTCCTTAAAAGAGAGTAATACTTACTAGTTTAATTATAGCTTGCTTTAGGTATGCGGTCAAGGTTGAATTGCTTCATGGTGAAAACTGTTTTCTAGGGGGAGCTTAGAATAATTTAACGCCGAAGTTGACCTGTGAGTGATGTGTGCCGTTGAGTGCATTTAGCATGTTGTCTCCAGCAAGTGCTAAATAAGTCCCTCCCGATGCATTTTAAGCCAGTACTAGAGGACCGTGTGTTTGCATCATCATCAATTTGCTGATATAATTATTAAATGAAAATAATTACCGGAGAAGATTCTATGAAAAATTTCTATCTATCCTTTAATGAAACCCATTTTACCTGGCTGCTCTTTATTTTTTCTACTTTGAGTACACCTGCTTATTCGATGGTGTCCTGTGCCCTCTTGAAGCAAGCTACGGATAAAGCTACCATTAAGTTGATTATCATAGGCGACGGTCATAATCTTGCATGTGATACTGTTGATAAAATAATTGATCTTATTGAGATTACAGAACAATCACAGCCGATACATTGTATCGTTGAGGCTCCTGATCTTTCAGATCCACGAAATCTCCTCTGCTTTGAAGGAGCGCCGACGGTGAACAAGCTTGTTTCTTATGCTCAACGGTCTACCTCTGGTGACAAACTTCGTGTTATAAGAGCGGATAAACGGAGTCATGAAGAAAGATTAGCGGGAAGCTGTCT